>NZ_JHZB01000010.1 GCF_000621145.1 Desulfobulbus elongatus DSM 2908 | reverse complement strand
CCAGAGACATCGACATCGTGAGCATTGCAACCGATGCAGGATCACTTGCAGCAAAGCCTGCTTGCGGCCGACCGGCGCCATGCGGAACCATCGAACGGTCTGCCCTTTAAACTGACAATACCGATGTCCGCAGGTCTGACAGACAACATGGCGGTTGGTCGTTTCAACAGAGAAGACAAGGGCATTGCCAAGAACGTGCGTGCTGCGATAGGAGACGCCCTTGATGCCAAGGGCATGATATAAAAGTGTTTGTGACATGGCTGAGCTCCTTTGTGTTGTCGGGTTTCGTCACCAAACAACATCGCTCATGTCATGTCACTTTTCCACAACTCCTTCCAACCCCAGGTACGCGTTTGCCGGATGAACCTTTTTTGTGGGTTTGCAGGCTGTCGATTTCGATCAGGTGTTTTTCAGATACAGATGCTCGCGGGTGGGCGGCATGTTGGAGAGGTCTTTTTTCCCGCGCTTGGTGGCCACGGTCTGGAAAACGCCCAGCGAACCGTCCTGGAAGGCGAAGGAAACCCCGGCGAGATAGGCGATCCACATGCGGAAGCGTTCCTCGCCGACCAGCCCGATCGCTTCCTCTTTCCTGGCCTCCAGGCGCCGGCACCATAACCTGGTGGTCAGGGCATAGTGTTCCCGCCATCCCTCGACATCATGCACTTCAAAGCCGCAAGCCTCTATTTCGGAGAGTGTGTGCCCGATATGGTCCAGTTCCGTGCCGGGGAAAATATATTTGAGGATGAACCGCCGCTCCGGCGTGAGGCGCGAAAATTGCCACTTGCTGCGCTTCGCCGGCCGGGTGATGCCATGGTTGAGGAGGATGCCGCGCTCGCGGAGCAGCGACTTCAACTTGGTGAAATATGTCGTGTAATTCGCTATGCCGACATGCTCGTACATGCCGATGCTGGCGATTTTGTCGTACTCACCGGTCAGTTCGCGATAATCGCGCAGCTCAATGGTGACGCGGTCCGCCAGCCCCAGCCTTTGCACCTTTGCCACGGCAAAATCATGCTGTTTCTGCGAAAGGGTGACGCCGTGGCCGATGACCTGATATTCCTTGGCGGCGTGGCAGAGCAAGCCGCCCCAGCCGCAGCCGATGTCGAGGAAACGATCCCCCGGCTGCAATTGGAGTTTGCGGCAGATCATGTCCAGCTTGTTCTGCTGGGCCTGCGCCAGCTCCTCGGTCCAGGAACTGAAATAGGCGCAGGAATACTGCATTTCCGGGTCGAGGAAGAGCTTATAGAACTCGTTGGAAAGATCATAGTGGAACTGGATGAACGCTTTCTCGTCGCGGGCGGCCTTGATGCGCCCCTTGTGGTCGCCCTGATAGCGATGGGTGAGTCCGAGGTCGCTCTCTTTCACGAACAGGAAGGGAAACGCGTTTTTGAGCAAAAACCACTTGTCCAGTCGCTTTTTGATCCGTCCGGAACTCACGCCCCTGGTTTTTGCGCCACGGCTGCGCAGCACTTCGTAAAACTCGATCAGGTCGCCGCCAAGAAAATCGATATTGCCGGCGGCATAGTGCCGGAGGAAGCTTTCCAGCGTGGGCCTGCGCAAGAGCGCGCCCAGCACATCCGGCCCGCTGATCGAAATATGCCACTGTTCCGTCGCATTCTCGCCCAGGGGGATGAAGGAGCCATCCCAGAGCCGGATACTGATGTTGGCATCGACTTTTTCAGCCACATGTTTAAAAATCCGTTCGGCAGCATCAAGGTACGTTCTGTCAGAGGTAGAAGTTGACATAAGTCTATCCGCTTGTGAAATGAATTTCTAACCCCCACGCACGGATTCGTGCGGGATTCGTGTGGGGAGCCCTCCCGGTTGGTACGGCGGCGATCGCGCGCCTGCCGTTGATCATTGGTGTTCTTCCCATTCCGAATCAACCGAGGTGATTCGCGCAAGGACGATCAGAGAGAAGATGGCGTGGTCATTTCGGGCGGGAGCGAGAAATTTCCTTGCCACGACGGGATTTCTTCGCGCTACGCTTGCCAAACGGCAAAACCGCCTGCGCTCGTCGCAATGACAAAAATACTCTCTGCTTGTGCGGTGAAAATGGGAGGTGCGCCTTGCGGGCGCATCGATTTTTCTATAGCTCGATTTTTATCCGGCGTCCACCATGAAGCGCATCACGATATCACGGCGGCGGCACGACCCGGTGGCCGCCAAGGCTGTCAGCAGAAAAACAAATTGAAAACCGGAAGGTTGCATCGGAACGAAGCTGGAAACGGGCCGGAATGGGCGGCGGTTTGAATTTGGTTTTTTTCTGCAAAAAAAAGCCCCGCACCTCTGTGGAACAGGGATGCGGGGCGGGAAAGAGGGATGGATATCGCCGAATGGCGAACTGATCAGTCGGTCTGCATGTGGACGATTTTTCTCGGATTGCAGAGGTGTTCGGCATCCGAGGATACCCCCCCGCAACTCCCGCACGTATATTCCATGGCCGCCAGCTTTTCGTCGCAGACCTGACCAGTGGATGTTGTGCAGAATACAGCGCCCATTTCCTCATTGGCCGGGTTGCAGAGTTCATTGGAATTATCCGCGGTCGAGCCGCAGTTCATGCATGTGTAGCTCATGGTAATCCTCCTGTTGACCGGTTTCTCGTGCCGGTCCGTCAGTCTCCATGGAGAGGGCAATCTCCGCAATGGAGCATGCTTTCAACACGTTCCCGCCGGCGTGGCGGGCGACCTGATTCAACGGTAAGCAAGCTGAGAACCATTGTCAACTTAGAATCCCCTAAGGCAAAACGGGCACACTACGCCGCGGCACCCTTTCATGCCCGCACGATCATGCTTTTCATGCTTTTCATGCTTTTTTGAGCAGCGCGTCTTTATCCCTGTCCATGAACGGATTTTTTCCGCTGACACTCAGGGGCATGGCATAGACTATCTTCACATCCTTTCCGAAAACGCCCATTTCCAGCAAAGCCTGTCCCACGGTATACATGATCCGGTTGTCGACCCTGTGGTCCATGGCCACGCTGGCGGCCGACCCCATGGCGATGCCGAGATCGCCGGTGTTGAACACGCAGGGATGGTCGGGATGCTTGCTCTTTTCGGCGCAGTTGGCAAAACCGCACATGCCGCAGGGGTGCAAGCCCATCGGCATTATTTTCGTGCCAAAGACGACCATCGCCGAGGCCGAACGGATGCTGACCGCGTCCCGCACGAAGTAATCGGGTAGATTATCCCGGCGGGCCATTTCCTTTAATTTGTTGGAGACCGCCTCAATGCCATCCTCCTTCAGCACCGCGAGGACGAGATTATCCACCCCGTGTCCTTTCGGAGCCGTTCTCGCCGCCGTCATTATTTTCTTTGCCACTTCGAATATCGCTTCCTCGCGAAGATCCTGCTCATAATACATCTTCATGCAACTCTCCTTCATATAGTGATGTTGAACACTCCATTGCCTCGCTCATCCGACGGAAAAGCAAAGACAGAAATTCGTTTTCCGGATGCCAGCGACGTTCCCCCGCCGGCGGATCGGCGCAACCGCCCGGATCAGGCCGGCTGAAAGACCCGGACAAAATCAACCCGCATGGTTTGCGGCAAGGTGGTGGTCTCATCGGGAGAACCCGGCCAGTCCCCGCCCACGGCGACGTTCATCAGCAGAAAGAAGGGATGGTCGAACGGCCAGGGCGCACCTGGCGGGATCTGCTCCCGCTTCAGCTCGAAATACTGGCGGTTGTCCATGAACCAGCGGATGCTGTCCGGCCGCCAGTCCACGGCAAACACGTGGAAGGCATCGGTCACCCGCTGCCCGTCCGGCAGCGCGGTCGTGCCGCCGATGCCGTTGCCGCCGCAGTATCCGGGGCCGTGGACGGTGCCGTGCACCTTGTCCGGTTCCCTGCCGATGTTTTCCATGATATCGATCTCGCCGCAGGCAGGCCAGCCGACTTCGGCGAAGTTCTCCCCCAGCATCCAGAAGGCCGGCCAGATGCCCTGGCCGAACGGAATCCTGATGCGCGCCTCCACCAGCCCGTAGGTGAACGAAAATTTTTTGTGGGTGAGCAGGCGGGCGGAGGTGAAGCGGCACGGACCGTACCAGCATTCGTCATCGAGAGGCTCGGCCTCCGTTACCGCCCGCGCCGTGATCGCCAGGCTCCCCTCGCCGTCCAGGGCCGCGTTCTCGACACGATCGGTGTAATACTGGAATTCGCGGTTGCCCCAGCCCCAGCCGCCCTGATCGTGTTGCCATTTCGCGGGGTCGGGCGGCGTGCCCGCCGGTCCCCGGAATTCGTCGCGCCAGACGAGCCGCCATTGGTCGGCCGGCAGGCCTGTCAATGTATACGGAACGGGGAGGGTCGGAGATGTCGGCATGGTGTCACTGCTCCTTATGATCAGAAAAAATTACGGAGAAAAGGGCCGGAACCAGTGGCGGCCCGGTAACTGGCCCTAAGGCCGCCGCATTATTGCCCAATGGCGCGTTCCGGTCAACGCCCGAGTGCACTCGCATGACGAGGTAACGACTGCCTACTTGGCGCGAAGATACTGATTCGGCCACGGGATGTCCACGCCCAGAGCCTTGGCCGCATGCAGCGGCCAGTACGGGTCGCGGAGGAACTGCCGCGCCAGCAGGACCGCATCGGCCTGGCCGGTGGCGACGATCTGCTCCGCCTGGGCCGGATCGGTGATGCAGCCCACGCTGCCGGTGGCGATACCTGTCTCCGCTCTGATCCGGGCCGAAAAAGGCACCTGGAATCCGGGCCCGAAGGGCACGGGCTCGTTCGGCACGACAAACCCCGACGAACAGTCGATGAAATCCACGCCCAGCTTCTTGAGTTCCTTGACCAGGACGATCGACTGCTCGATATCCCAGCCGTTCCCGACCCAGTCCGTCGCGGAAATCCTGACAAACAGGGGCAGGTCGTCCGGCCATTCCGCCCGGACCGCTCTGGCGATGCGCAGGGGAAAACGGAGCCTGTTCTCCAGGTTGCCGCCATATTCGTCTTCCCGCCGATTGGCAAGCGGCGAGAGAAACTCGTGGAGCAGGTAGCCGTGGGCCATGTGAATCTCCACCACCTTGAAGCCGGCAGCCAGGGCCCGGCGGGCGGCGGTCCGGAACTGCACCTCAAGGGCGTCGAGGTCGTCCGCGGTCAAAGCCTTGGGCACCGGGTCTCCCACGTCAAAGGGCACGGCGCTGGGGGCCAGGGTCTGCCAGCCGCCGGAACCGGCCGGGATCGGCTTGCCCCCCTGCCAGGGCACGGCGCACGACGCCTTTCGCCCCGCATGGGCCAGCTGTATGCCCGCCACGGCCCCCTGTTCGGCAAGAAAACGGGTGACGGGCAGGAAGGCGTCGACGTGGGCGTCGCCCCAGATGCCGGTATCCTGGGGACTGATGCGCCCTTCCGGGCTGACGGCCGTCGCCTCGACCATGACCAGGCCGGCGCCGCCGACCGCCCGGCTGCCCAGATGGACCAGGTGCCAGATGCCGACCAAGCCGTCCTGGCAGGAGTACTGGCACATCGGCGAAACGAAGATGCGGTTGCGCATGGCAACCGACCGCAGGGTGATGGGGGAAAACAGGATGCTCATGATGCCTCCAATGTGATGAACGAAAGTATCGGCACTCGTTCCGCCTCGGATCGGCGGAACCGTTGTTTTTTGGTTCAGCGCCACGGCGGAACGTTTCGGACCGCACGTCCATCGACAAAACTAATGCAGGGTCCGTGAAAAAAGAATGGCCGATCCTGCCATTTTCTTGCCTGATCCTGCCGTGCCGGCAACCGTGAATCAAGCGGGACGACAGAAACGAAAAGGGCGAAAGGCGGCTCGTCCCGGCCACCCCTCGCCCTCGTTCGGCGCTGTCGCTTTTTGAGAAAAGCGCAGCTGGCTAGAATTTGTAGGAGAGGATCACATAGCCGAGATTGGCAGTGTAGTTCTGGTCGTAATAGACACCGCTGTAATAGTCGCTGTTGTCGAGAATGTACTGATAATTGGCATAGGCGATATCGCTGAACTTGAATTTCTCATACAGATAGCCCACGGTCACCGACCAGTTGGCGTCAAAGGCGTAGATGGCCCTGGCCTCCAGCGTCTGCTTGGTGTAATCGTCCGAATCCTCGATGTTGACCAGGTCGGTCCCGGTGAGGCTGTTGTTGTATTCCACCGAGCCGTCCGATTTCTGATACTGCCAGGAAATCTTGAACGTCAGCTTGTCGACGATGTCGGGCAGGGTGAGCGCCAGTCCGTAGGTCCAGTAATCGTCGTCGACGTATTGGGCGTAGACCGGCGCGAGGTCATCCTCCAGGTTGGTGATCCTGTTGGCGTCGGTCTCGGTGTGCTCAAAGCCGACGAAGCCGCTGAGCGTGGCCTTCTTGAAAAATCGCCAGGCCACGTCGAAATAGATGTTTTTTCTTTCGTCGTCGGTACGCGATTCGCGGCTGTTGTCGTAATCGTTCATCTGGTAGGTGCAATCCACCCCGAAGTCGAGCCGGTCGAACGGGGAGAATTCAAACCCCAATTTCACCTCGTCCATGGTCTTGTTGGCGGCATCGAACCGGATCACGCCCACATTCTGGTACGGATCGTACACGAGGCCGCTGAAGTCCGAATCCCGCTTCAGGTGCTTGTATTTGATCGAGGCGCTCAGCCAGCCCAACCAGTTGTTCTTCAGCTTGGCGAAGAAGGTGTCGTTGGTCGTGGACTCCGGCTTGTCGTAGCGGTAGTAGGTTTCCGGCGCTTCGACAAAGGCGGGCAGCGGCGTGGAGCGGTCGATGTTCTCGTACTCGTAGCCGACGTTGGCCTTGGTCCGGTACGGCAGCCGGTAGCCCAGTTCGGCCCCAGCGGTGTTCTTGTCGTAACTCAGCAGTTCCCTGGCATTGTCGCCTTCGCCCGTGCTGTAGAAAATGCGGCTCGAATTGTTTTCCCGTTCCAGGTAGCGGTAGTAGAGCCTGGTATCCAGTTTCTCCACCGGCTCGGAAACCAGGACGGCCGAAAAATTGGTATAGTCGATGTCGCCGTCGAAATTCGTCCGGTTCAACCTGTCGAACTCAGCCATGGTGGCGCTGTTGACGTTGATCTCGTTGGCCGAGACGCTGTTGGACAGATTGGCGTAACTGGCGCTCATCGCCAGGGCCGATTTGAGCGGCAGCCCCCGCCAACTGAAATCGGCCGCCAGTTTGCTGAAATTGTTGTCCGGGTCCGTGACCGCATTCTGGGTCACGTTGGCCATGCTGTTGCCGGTCGGGCTGGGGTCGTCCCACAGCAGATATTTGTAGTCGTTGTCGAATGAGCTGATATATCCGGAGATCGAGGCGGAGAAGGTTTTGCCGAGATAACCGGCCTTCAGGTTCAGGTTGTCCGTGGTGTACGATATCGGCTGAGGCGCCTCGATATTCTCGCGGACGCTGTACGGCCGCATGCCGTCCTGTTCGCGCCGTTCCACCCCGAAGGTGATGTAGTACGGCGTGGCAAGAGAGACTTCCACCTCGCCGCCGTATTTCTTGTGCTGCACGGAGTAATCGAACACCGACCAGGTGTCCGTGCTCGTTTCGAAGGAATTGGGAGGATTGGCGGTGGGATCCGCCGGGACCACCAGGTGGTTGGTGCCGAGGCCCCGGTAGAAGGAGCGGGCGTTGAACGAGTAATTATGGGGCATCTCGTCGAAATACAGGTTGTACTTGAACTTGCCGTATCTGCCGCCGTGCACGTCGAGGCTCTGGTCGTCGAGTCCGGGATTGGCGGCATCCAACTGGAAGAAATAGGACCCTTTCAGCGCATCGAATTGCAGGCTTCCGATAAAGCCGTCGTCAAGATCCCGATATTCCTGGAACTTGGCGCTGTTGTTGCTGTCGACGTCAACGCCCTGCACACCGGCCTCAATCACTCCCCGGTACACAAAGGCTTCCTCCTCGGCTCCAGCGGAGACCGGGAGGGCGGCAAACGGCAGTAAAGACAAAGCGGTGCAGACCTTTTTTATCATGGCTCGCCTCCTTATCTACTGAAAGAGCGTCTGAAGTTCACCGAACCGTGCATGGTGTGATGACACTCAACACAGGCTCGCGCCACAAAACGGTTGCTCACGTTGGCGCCACCGAATCCCGACGTGGCGTCATAGGCCGCGCCGTGGTGGGAGGCGTCGTCGTGGCAATCCTGGCAGATCACGTGAATCCTGTCGGCAAAGAGGTTTTCATGACGGCTGCCGTGCGGGGTATGGCAGATGAGGCAGTTCTCTTCCGCCGGGGGATGGACCCAGACAAACGGGCCGCGTTTGTCGGCGTGGCAGGTATAGCACAGCAGATTGGGAGTCTCCGCCTTGATCATCGCCTTGGACAGGGTGCCGTGGACGTCGTGACAATCGCTGCATTTGACTTTTCCTTCCAGGATCGGGTGGCGGGACTGCTTGCTGACCTGCGCCTTGGTGTCGCGGTGGCACTGGAAACAGACCGCGAGCTGATCGACCTTGGTGCGCTGCTGCACATGGATGGTATGACACGAGGTGCACTGAACATCGTTCTTCTTGTGCTGGCCCATATCCCAAAAGGTCATCCTGGCCGTGGTGGCGTGACATTTGAGACAGACCGCGCTCATTTCCTCGGCCGTATGGCCGGAGTTCTTGTCGAAGGTGAAGATGTCGACGCCGCGGCCGCCGCCCTTCTCGACATGCGCTGCGCCCGGTCCATGGCAGGTTTCGCAGGCATCCTGCGACTGCGGTCCCTTGATGTACTTTTGGAAGTGGACCGATTTGGCGTAGGTTTCGTATTGGGTTTCGTGACAGTCCTTGCAGGTGATCGCCCCGATGAAACCTTTTTTGTCGTCCGCCACCTTGTCATCCGTGGCGTCGCCGGTCGACGGAGCGAAAAAGAGAAGGAGCAGGCTGAGCGGCAAAAGAAACAAACCAAGGCACTTGTTCTTCATTGTTCCTCCGGGTTTTCGTTTGGGATAATCGGCGGGTTCGGACATATCGTGCCTCACGGTCCGGTTTTGACCAGGCGGAACCCGAGGGCATGATGGCCGAAGTCGGGCGAGAGGCCGACCCGGTGCGAGCTGCGGATGCCCATGGGCCCGTTACTCCAGCCGCCGCCGCGCATGACGCGATATTCACCCGCGCCCTGGTAGACCGGACTGTTCTTCGGCAGCCTGGCGTAGGCCTCGCTGTTGTAGACATCCTCGCACCACTCCCAGACATTGCCCAGCATGTCCCTGATCCCGTAGCCATTCGGCGCGAAACTGCCCACCGGCGCCGACACGGCATAACCGTCGTCGCAGGCGAAGGTCGTCCATTTGGCCCATTGCTTCCTGGCCGTCATGTCCGCGACATTGGCATACGTGCAGGCCTCGTCGGGATTGTCGCCCCAAAAGCGGCTGTGGCTCGACCCGGCCCGGGCGGCATATTCCCACTCGGCTTCGGTCGGCAGGCGATAGGTCTGGCCGGTTTGCTGGGAGAGCCACTTGGCATAGGCCACGGCATCTTCCCAGGAAACGTTGACCACCGGCTGGTTGTCGCCGTCCAGGGAAGCTCCCTGGGCGGCGCCGCTGTTATGCTGCGGCCGGAATTTTCTATACTGGCCGTTGGTGACTTCTGTCTGGCCGATGGCAAAATCGGAGATGCAGACTTCATGCACCGGTCGTTCGTTCGGCTCGCCATCGCCGACCGAATCGCCCATTTGATAGCAGCCGCCCTTGACCGGGACAAACGCCATCCCGGCGGCCGGGTCGGCTGAGGGCGCCGCCGCCTGAGCGGCCGCGGCGGGGCCAAAGAGGAAAAGAAAACATACCGAGCCTAACTTCGCGCAAGCCATCCTGTACCTCCTCTGTTCAATTGGACCGCGTGGTTGCCAACATATAACAGACAGCGTGACCGGGATGCCGAGGCATCGCCGATGCTTACCGGTCGTTTTTTCTTTTGGCCGCCGACCGCTGGCAACGGTATTGCCGGTCGGTGACGGGACAACACGACAGGGTGACTCTGTGGGTGGTGAAGCAAGCGGTTCGGCTGCGGGCGCAGTCGAGACCGTCAGTTTTCGTGAGGGAGAGAGAACATGTCATTGTCAAGCGCATGGGCACTCCAGTGGCATGTCACAGGGGGCCACCAGCTACAATGTGGCGGCCGATGAGCAGTACGGCTTCAGATACGCCTATCCACGACCCTCGCCTGGCTGAACGGCAAGGAGTTGTTTCTTCTACTGTTTTTCGCTGATTTGATTGTAAGGGGGAGAGTGTTGCGCGGACACTGTTACAAAACAACAGACAATGTGCACGTGATGAAACAAAAAACACAGATTCGGCACATGCGCAATATTTTTGTGTGCGTCAGTCGCGAAGAGAATCGTTCCCGGAAAAGTGGGCAAGCGGTTTGGGATACTGCTGTCCGGCGTTGCAAAACCATGCCTTTCTTTCCTGCCTGTGCTGAGCAACGAAAAAACACCTCGGTCCGTTTGGCCGGGTGCTTTTTTTCATGAGACTGCGGAAACCGGGCCGGGAGCTTTTTCAGGTCTTCCAGTCGAGCACGGCGGTGATGGGGTAATGGTCCGAGGGGAAGAGAGCACCCTCGCGGGTGCGGTCGATCTGCGCTTCCAGCACGCGGAAATGATCGGAGGCCAGGATCCAGTCGATGGCAGCCCGCTCCTCTTCCCGGCCATAGGCGTGGTAGGTGGTTTCGTCCTGTCCGTGCGGATGGACCTGCCGGAAGGCGTCTATCAGGGCGTTGTCGCCGGTCAGCAGACGGTAGGCGGCCGAAGCCTTGTCGGCATTGAAGTCGCCGGTCACGATCAGCGGCGTGCCGCTGCCGACCTGATCGAGCCAGCGGCGCAGGCAGCGGGCGTTGCCGTCGATGGCTGCCGGTTCGTAGTCGAAATGGGTGTTCGCATAGGTGAGCACCGTACCTGTCGTCCGGCAGGCCAGCCTGGCCCAGCTCACCGTGCGCGGATAGGCGCTGTCCCAGCTCATGCTGCCGGGAATCTCCGGGGTTTCGCTCAGCCAGAAGCAGCCTGTGTCGAGCAGCGCGAACGCTGCCTTCCGGAACAGCAGGGGCGCCATTTCCAGGGCCGTGTCGCCGGGGCCCTGGCGATGGACCCCGAAGAAATGGTAGTCCGGCAGGCCCTGGCGGATGAATTCGGCCTGCTCGTCGTCGCGACACTCCTGGAGGCCGAGCAGGTCGGGGCCGAAGGCCCGGATTCTGGCCAGGGCGAGGCGCTTGCGGTGGTGCCAGTGATTCACTCCGTCGGCGGCCAGGCCGTACCGGATGTTGAAGCTCATCACCCTGATCATGGCCGCGATGCCCGTGTCATGGCACCTGCCCGGCCCGGTCCATGATGGTGCGGACGCCCGCCAGCTGCTCCGGCCGGCCCAAATCGGGGATGATGCCCTGATCCACGCAATCGCGGTAGCTCCACTCCGGAGTGGTTTCGGTGCGGTAGGTCCAGAAGAACCAGCCGGCGTATTTCTCGAAGGCCAGCAACTGGACCGAGGCGTAGCCGCGCAGGGCCGTTGCCATCTGAAACTCGTCCATTCCCTCCAGGGCATGGTTGTAGGGTCCCTCCGCCCAGAGCGACACCACCTTCAGGTCCAGCCCCAGGCTCCATTCGCCGCAGTAGACCTGATAGCCCGACTCGCGGACGATTTCGTCGGCCTCGTTGCGCAGATCGATGGCGCTCTTGCCGATGTGGCCGAAGATGTCCATGTCGAGGTCGCTACGGACGAAGCACTGGTAGCGGTGGATGTCGATGGCCACGTTGCGGAATTCCGGCTCCTGGAGAAAGCCGGCGTACTCGCGGAAGTCGCGGAAGCCGTCGTGGAACGCCACGGTCACCCGTTCGGGCGGGCAGTGGCGGCGGATGCGGTGATAGGCCTCGGCGGTGTAGCGCTTGAGCAGGTCGGTGGGGATGTCCCAGCTCGGCTCGTTGAGCACCTCGATGCCGTGCAGCGCCGGATGGCCGCCGTACCGCTGCGCCAGCCGCTCGAGCACGTCCAGGGCATGCCGGATGTATTCTTCCCTGGTGTGCCACTCGCACACGCCCAGGATGCCGCCGTTGTCGAAGCCGTTCTGGCAGCCCGGCGCGGCATGGAGATCGAGCAGCACCCGCAGGCCGAACTCGCCGGCCCACTGGAAGACCTTGTCGACGATTGCCGATCCGCCCTCCACGAAGGGATAGCGCGTCTCGCCGTAGGCGCGGTGATAAGGGTAGTCCTTGCCGAACAGCCAGTGGCCGACCGGCAGGCGCACGGTATTGATGCCGGCGCGGGCCAGCCAGGCGAAGTCGTCGCGGGTGATGAAGGTGTTCCAGTGATGGTGCAGGCGCCGGGTGGCCTCGGCCTCACCCAGTTCGGCGCAGTAGGTGGTTTCGTCGGTGGCCCGCAGGCCGGCGAACAGGCTGGGGGTAATCCATTTTTCCAGCACCAGCCAGCCGCCCAGATTGACGCCGCGCAGTCTGCCGCCGCTTTCGTGAACCGTTGCAGTCGCCATGGAGGATCTCCTCAACATTTGTCTGTTGCGTTGTTTGCTCAGAGCGCCAGCCGGCGCGTGTAAAAGGAACTCCCGTTGGGCGAATGGGAAATCGCCAACAGGGTGGTATCGGAGAGTTGCTCGCAGATCAGGAGCATCATCCGCTTCTCGTCCTCGGGCTCCAGGGCGTCGAAGGACTCCTGGAGGAAGACCCACTGGGGCCGGTTGAGGAGCAGGCGCACCATGCCCAGGCGTTGCTGCTCCTCCGGGGTGAGGATGTTGGCCCAGTGCTCCCGCTGATCGAGTTGATCGATCAGGCGTTCCAGGCCCACCAGGCGCAGGGCCTGCTCGATCTGCTCCTGGGTGAAGACCCGGCGGGAGGACGGATAGCCGATGGCGTAGCGCAGGGTGCCGGTGGGCAGATACGGCCGGGGCGGCATAAAGAAGAGGCGGCCCTGGCTGGGCAGTTCGATGATACCGCTGCCCCAGGGCCGGATGCCGGCGATGGCGCGGAACAATCGCGCCCCGGTGAAGGCGTTGCCGGAGATCAGCACGTGCTCGCCCTTGCCGATCTCCATGGTGATCTCAGGGGTCAGGATCGTGCCGTCATATTTGCCGATTCTGAGATCGCGGAACGCCAGCACCGGCCGATCGGAGCACACCACCTGAATGCGGTGGTCCGGTTTGGCCAGCTCTGCATCCACGTTCTCCAGCGATTTCAAAAGGCTGAGGATGCGTTCCACCGAAGCGCGCCACTCGGCGATCCCGCCCATGTTGTTGGCCGGCCAGGAAAGGGCCGCGGTCATGTGTTGGAAGGCCTGGGCGGATTGCACCAGGGCGCCCAGGGTGATTTTTTCCGTGATGTAGCGGGGCGCGGAAATCAGAATGGGGAAGGCCATGGAAAGGGTGGCGTAGCCCGTGCCGAACATCGTTATATTGCGCCAGGCCGCGGTTTGCGCGTCCCAGACCACCCGGATCTTGTCGAACAGCCCGCGAAACTGGCGCCGCTCGCAGGCCTCGGCATGGATCAGGGCGATGGCCTGGCTGTTTTCCTGCGCCTCCAGCAGACTGGCACGGAAGTTGGCCTCCGCCGACTGGCGGGCGTTGGTGGCGCCGGTGAGCGGCCGGCCCAGCAGCCAGCCGAACCAGGAGGCCAGCGCCGAGTAGACGATCGCGATCCAGACCAGATGCCCGTGAATGGGGATCTGGGCGAAACCCAGGTCGAGCGTCACCACCCCGGAGCGGGACCAGAGCACCTCGGTGAAGCCGACCAGCAGCAGGATGCTGTACAAAAGCGAATGCCCCAGGATAACCGCCGACTCGGTGGCGACGCGGCAATCCTCGGCGATGCGGCCGTCCGGGTTGTCGTGCTCGCCCGGCAGCGGGGTGATCAGATAATGGCGGCCGGCGTCCATCCAGCGGGAGAAGACATGCTCGGTCATCCAGTCGCGCCACGAAACCTGCAGATTGCGTTTGGTGACCAGGTGCGTTCCGGTCAGCACCAGGTCGGCGAGAAACAGGACGATCAGCAGGCCGACCTGGATGATGAGCCCGCGCATGGAGTGCTCCTCCAGGGCGTTGAACAGATCGGCGCTCCACTGGGTCATCAGTACCGCCATGACCATCTGCAGCACGGTGAGGGCGGCCAGGAGGAGGATGGTGCCCCGGATCTTCAGCTTGTGTTCCGAACACCAGAACTGCCTCGCCAGCCGAAGGAATTCAATGAAAAAATTGTTTGATGCAAGCATGTTGCCTCATGGATTGATGCATGGAGCGGGATTGACCGCGGGCCGGGGCGCGGACGCGCGCCGCAATCATGTGCTGTCCTGGGGCAGGGTGGGCAGGGCATCCAGATGGCGCCGCACCGTCTCGCCGCTGAAGCCGTTGTCCCGGATGACCTCCCGGTAGAACAAGGCGCTGGCCTTGAGCGTGCGCCGGAAGGTTTGGAAGTCCACGGCCACCAGGCCGAAACGGGGGATGAAGGTGGTCCACTCGTAGTTGTCCATGAGCGACCAGTACAGGTAGCCGCGCACGTCCACGCCGCGCTCCAGCGCCTCGTGCAGCGCGGAGAGATGCAGCGCCAGGTAGACGATGCGGAAGCGGTCGTCGTCGGCGCAGCAGCCGTTCTCGGTGATATAGACCGGATAGTCGCGCAGCCGCTCCAGGTTGGCGATCAGCCCCTCCGGATACATCTCCTCCAGATAGAAGCGCATCGGGATCATGCGCAGCTCCTTGTGGCGGAACCGGGGCCCTTCCAGGCCGGCCCGGCGGGCATCGATCATGTGGCGGGTGTAGTAGTTGACCGACCAGCAGTCGAGCGCGCCCTTCACGTCCGGGTCGTACTCGGCATCCACGCCCGGATAGACGAGCTCACCGGTGCGCAGGGCATGGAAGAAGAACTCGTTGGTGGCGAAGTCGGCGAATGCGGTCATGCGCCGGTCGAGGTCGTCGTGGAACCGGCGCGGAAACCAGTGGACAAAGGCGTGGGCGCTGCTCACCGGGGCCTGCGAATGCCGCTTGATCAGGTGGTAGCCCAGGGCGTGCGCCCGCAGCATGTTGAATTTGAGGGACGCGATCGCCGGTCCCGCGGTCAGGCCGCCCCACTGGTTGAACTCGTTGATCACGTTCCAGCCGCTGACCAAGGGACTGATCTTCGGCAGGAGGAAGGCGAGGTAACGTTCGAAAAAGCGGCGGTTGTCCGCCACGCCGAAGCCGCCCAGCCGTTCGAACCAGAGGGGATGGGTGAAGTGGTGGAGGGTGACGAAGATGTGGATGCCCTTGCCCGCCAGCCGCTCGAGCAGATCGAGGTAATGCGCCAGGGCCTCGTGATCCCAACGCCCCTCCGCCGGCTCGATCCGGCTCCACTCGATGGACATGCGGTAGGCCCGGTGGCCGAGCGAGGCGAGCAGTTCCACATCCTCGCGGTACAGCCGGTAGTGGTCGCAGGCCTTGCCGGAAGGAGCGCGGGTCGCGCGCTTCGGATCGTCCCGATAGAAATCCGGCTGCTGCTCGTTGTGCCACGCCTGGGAATGGATGTTGTCGCCCTCGATTTGATGGCCGGCAGTGGCGCTGCCCCACAGAAAACCCTCGGGAAAACGGATGGCAGGCAGGCTGAAGACGTCGTACATAAACAATCCCGGATAGTTTCAATAAGCCGAAGGCCAACAGCGGCACGGATAACCGGAGAAAGCAGCAGGGCTCCGGTCCGGTTTCGCCAGGATCATCGCGTCGTGGGGCGAAACAACATTCTCGCGGCTCCTGCCGCGAGAGCCGCCAGCCGTCTTCGCAGGCACCGCGAAATCAACACGCATCTTTTCGTTTCCTATAAAAAAACAGGCCCCTAGTCAATATGTTCCTGCTCGCGGAGAAAAAAGGAGACGCCGGCTGCACCACCTCATGCCTTGTCCCAGCGGACCGCGACAAAGGCGCCGGTGTCCAGGTTCTGGTCGCGGCCGCGCCGCTCGATTTCCGGGATGGCCTCCGGGGATTCGTCCCGGCGGAAATGGATGGCGGTCCTGGCCACGCAGGGACCGGGCGCTATGGCGCGCATCGCCGCCGGGGAGCGGAAATGAATGCGGGCGAAAAGATCGTGGCCGGCCCGGCCCTTGCGCCTGCGCTCTTCCGCCCACGGCCCGAGACTGTTGAGGGTGGTGACGACCACGCGGCCGCCCGGCCGGACGACCCGGTTCAGTTCGGCCATGGCCCGGCCGCCGTCGGCGATGAAATCGATGGCGGTCATGGAGAAGACCCGGTCGAAACTGTTGTCGGCAAAGGGCAAGGCGCAGATGTCGGCGCACAGGCCGGCGAAACCGGAGCCCCTGGTGCGGGCCATCGCCCCGGCCAGCATGGGGAGCGACAGGTCGATGCCGGTCACCAGAGCGCCCCGGGCGAGGACGTCCAGGGTGAAGATGCCGGTGCCGCAGCCGGCGTCGAGGAGCCGCTCGCCGGGCCGGGGATCGAGGAAGTCGAGCAGCAGATCGGCCTCGTAGTCCCTGACCAGCCGGCCGACCGGCGTGGCGAACCAGCTGTCGTACCGCTCCGTCCAGGTGTCAAAAATCGCGGGGTGCATAGGCGGGGCTGTCCAAAGAAGGCGATGGGCGAGAACTCATGCCATGAGTTCCCGATAGGGAAAGAGCGTCGGGAAGCAGGTCTCGATCTCGATCCGCGCCATTTCGGCAACGGCGCGGGCGCACCACTGCCGCTCCTCGTCGGCAAGAGTCTCCGTTCTGCCTTCCGTGTTCCGGATCGCCCGCGCCACGGTTTCGCTCACGCCAACGCGCCGGGCCTCGACGGCGAACAGCGCCCGTAGCGAGGGAAAATGGAAATCGTCGGCAAACAGGTGCCGCCGCTCCTCCGGCAGGCGGGCCGCGGTCGACCTGATCCACTGGACAAAGGCCCGGGAAAAGAGCAGGCCGGCGTGCTCCTGGCCCGCCTTGTATTCCGAAAAGAGCCGTTCCTGCGGATGGCGTTGCCGCCGCTCTTCGACAAAGTCGGGCAGGCCCAGCCGCATCAGGAGGGGATGCACCGGGACGAGGCGGACCGGGGCGGCCGGACCGCCGTGCCGGGAACCGGTGGCCCGGAGCCGGAAAAAATATGCGCCCTCAATGACCTGGATATCGTCCGGGGTGAGGAAAAAGATCTCGTCCCGCCGGGCGCCGGCACAGGCGGATATCAGGGGCGCCCAGTAGTGGGACGGGGCGCCGGGTTTCTGGAAGGCATGGAAATTCGAGCGTTCGAACAGCACGGCCAGGGCGGCGCGGGTGAAGGGCGGGGCTGCGGGCGATACGGGCATGGGCGATTGGGCGCGGGGTTCCTGGCGATCCACGGGGACGGTCGCCGACCGGCCGCCCCGCTGTCGCAACGCGGTTGAGGAGGGCAGCATACCCGGTCCGGCCGATCGTCCGCAAGGGTCTGTTCGGCCCGGCCGCATGCTTTCCTGCGGTCATGCCGCTGCGGCGTGTCCAACCAAAAACAATTCGTCAAAAGACGAACGGAAAGATGGGTTCCTTGCCGGGCGTGACGGTCGCCTCTTTGATCAGGCCAAACCGCATGCCCTCCATCTGGCGGATCGAGAGCGGCCCTTTCACCTTGACCCACGAGTCGTTGGCCGGCGCAGCCGCAGCCGCGCCCTTTTCGACAAGCAAAAAAACGGGCTGGGCGTCTGCGGCGCAGCAGGTGATTCTGAACCGGTAACAGATGAAGAGATTGTCGGGCAGGCGCTGGTCGTTCAGGGTCTGGCAGGCGACCTCCACCGTCTTGCCATCGTACTGCTGCGGGTTGAGGGCGATCCGGCCGAACGAGGCATCGTCCTCCTCCGCTTCCTCCTGCGACGGGAGCGCGGCATCGTCGGGCACGATCTCGCTGTCCTGTTCGCCGACCGGGGGCTCGAACGGGGCCTCGATCGAGGTCGACCGGCTGAGGAAGGTCTGGCTGTCGAACCGCGCCGTCTTCATCGGCACGAAATAGAGCAGCGGCACGAGCAGGATGACGAACGACGGCCATTGCCAGCGTAGCGGACCGGCGGAATGCGGCTCGGTCAGCCGGCTTGCGACGACGACGAAAAACAGCGCCAGGATGAACGCGCCGCACAGCACCAGCCACCACAGCCGCGGATGCAGCAGCCGCGCCAGTTCGTTCTGGCCGAAGGCGACCAGCCACAGGAAAAAAACGGCCCAGGCTGCCATGATGCCCGCCTGCAACAGTCTGGTGATCATGGGATGCTCAGAAATCAAGGGGAACGAGGGCGTGCACGGCCAGCATGACCACGAACACGGTCCCCAGGACGGCGGCGACCAGCGCGGCGATCGCCCGTTTGGTGAAGATGCCGAAATACATCAGCAGCAGCTTGAGATCGAACATCGGCCCCAGCACCATGAAGGCCAGTTGGGCGCTTGCCGGCAACAACCCCCTGAAGCTCGCCGCGATGAAGGCGTCCGCCTCGCTGCACAGATTCAGCACCACCGCCATGGCCATCATCAGCACGATGGCCAGCCACGGGGCCGCCAGGAAATGGGTGAAGAGGTCCATGGTCGCCACGCTGCGGACAAAAGCGGCGATGAAGGTGCCGATGATCAGATAGAAGCCCACGCTGAAAAAATCGTCGCTGGCATGGCCGAGCGCATGCCAGAGCCGTGCCGGCAGGCCCGGCCGGGACTCGGTATGGCCGCAGTGGTCGTGCCCGCAGCATGTGTTCAGCCGGGGCCGTGCCTCGCGGACCAGAGCGTTGTCGTTGGTGAACCAACGGCTCAACGCCAGACCGATGACTACGGCGATGCCGTAGCCGCAGCCCAGGCGCAGGGCCACCACGCTCCAGTCGAAGCTGTAGGCCACGGCGGTGGACGCGGCCACGAGGACATTGACGATGGGGCCGCCGAGCAGGAAGGCGATGGCCGCGCCAAAGGGAACGCCCTTGCCGAGCAGGCGGCGGATCACCGGCACCACCGCGCATTCGCACACCGGAAAGACCAGTCCCATGGCGCCGGCGACGAACACCGCGCCGAAACGGTGGCGCTGCACGACGCCCTCCACCCAGGCAACCGGCACGAACACCTCGATGAGCCCGCCCACCAGCGAACCGATCAGCATGAAGGGCATGGCCTCCACCACCATGGCCAGAAAATTGATGGCCACGCTGCCGACCAGATGTTTCCAGCCGGGCGTTTGCCCGAGCAGCAGGAGCAGGAAGGCCACGGCCAGGAAAAGGAGCCCGGCCAGCCACGACAACTCGAGGGTCAGGCCGGACCGCACCGGCGGCGCCTCGGGCCGATAGACCGGCAGAGGAGCGAGTTGATCTCCGTTCATGCGCAATCCGGGCAGAGGCCGTAGAATTCCAGGTGGTGCCCCTCCACCGCAAAGCCGGTCTTCTGGGCGATGAGCTTTTCCAGGACCGACAGGTCGCAATCCGTGCACTCCACGGCCTTTGCGCACGATCTGCACACGAGCAGGTGCGAATGTCCCGGCCGCGAGGCCACGAATCTGTGCTCGCCGAGCTGGTTGTGCACCCATTTCAGGCAGCCCAACTCCTGCAGGGCGCCCACCGTCCTGTACACCGTGGTCTGGCTGATGCCGCGCCCGGACAGTATGGCCGTGGCCTCGGCCACGGTCAACCCGTTCGGGTGCGCTTCAAAGAGCCGCCAGACCGCCTCCCGCTGCGGCGTGAACCGCAACCCCGTCCGGTTGAACAGGGCCTTGAGTTCTTCCTTCGACAGCAGGCTCCCCTCGTTCTTTATTGACATAATTTCTCGTTAACAGTACTGTAAAAATCGTTGCGCGCCAAGCAGCGTCATTTTTTATATCTATACAATATAACAATATATTTAAAGATAAAATTGCAGAACGACCGCTGAAAAATCACCGGATACAGGCTAACCACTTTCTCTTATAGAATAAAAAAATTTTCATTTACTTCTCATGACCCATCGACAGTACCCGCCTCAGGCTGAAAGGGCCCGCGCCCGACACCCCTTTTCGCCGCTGGCCTGCGGCGCGGCAGGTCGCCTGCTCGTCGCCGCCGGCGTCTCGCTCGTGCTGTGGACCGTCGTCCTCTGGGCCCTGGCCCCTCAATGAACCGGTCCATGCCCGCCATCACCCTGCACGACCTGACCCTCGGCTATGAGCGGCATCCCGCCGTCCACCACCTCTCCGGCGTCTTCGCATCCGGAACCATGACGGCCATCGTCGGGCCGAACGGCTCGGGCAAGACCACCCTGCTCAAGGGCATCACCGGCTTTCTGCGGCCACTGGCCGGCGCCATCGACCGGGGCGGCCTGAAACCGAAGGACATCGCCTACCTGCCGCAGCATCTCGAGGCGGACCGCAGCTTCCCGATCACCGTGCTCGACACCGTGCTCCTGGGGTTGTGGCAGGAAATCGGCATGTTCGCCGGCATGCAGCGTACCCACTGGGACAGGGTCACACAAGCGCTTTTCACCGTTGGCCTCGCGGGTTTTGAGACCAGGACCGTCAACGAGCTTTCGGGCGGCCAGTTCCAGCGGGTGATGTTCGCCCGGATGTCGCTGCAGAACGCGCCGGTGCTCGTCCTCGACGAGCCGTTCAACGGCATCGACCAGCAGACCACGGCCGACCTGCTGGAAGTGGTCCGGCGCTGGCACGCCGAGGGCCGTACGATCCTGGTCGTGGCGCACGACCTCGCCCTGGTCCGGGATTTCTTTCCGCAAACGCTGCTGCTGGCGCGCGAAATGATCGCCTGGGGGGAAACCCGGCAGGTCCTGACCGCAGCGCACCTCGACCGGGCGCGGACCATGTCCGAGGCCTGGGACCAGTCGGCCGCCATCTGCCGGCAGGAGGCGGCATGAGCGATCCGTTCGCCCTGTTCATCGCGCCGTTCGGGGAATTCCTCTTCATGCGGCACGCCCTGGCGGCCTGCCTGGCCCTGGCCCTGGGCTGCGGCCCCGTGGGGATGCTGCTCGTGCTCAGGCGCATGAGCCTGATGGGCGACGCCCTGTCCCACGCGGTGCTGCCCGGCGCCGCGGTGGGCTTTCTCCTCTCCGGCCTGTCCCTGTACGCCATGACCATCGGCGGCGCGGTCGCCGGCCTGCTGGTGGCCCTGATCGCCGGGGCGGTCTCGCGCTGCACCACCCTGCGCGAGGATGCGAGCTTCGCCGCCCTGTACCTGGTCGCCATCGCCGTCGGCGTGCTGATCATCTCCATGCGCGGCACCAGCATCGACCTGATCCATGTGCTGTTCGGCACCATCCTCGCCGTCGACGACCCGGCGCTTATCCTGGTCGCGGCCATCGCCACCCTTACCCTGTTCACCCTGGCCCTGATCTACCGGCCGCTGATCGTCGAATGTTTCGACCCCGACTTTCTGCGCTCCGTGGGCGGCCACGGCGGCGCCATGCACTCCATTTTCCTGGTGCTCGTCGTCCTGAACCTGGTCGCCGGATTCACCGCCCTGGGCACCCTGATGGCCGTGGGCATGCTGATGCTGCCGGCCGCGGCCGCCCATTTCTGGGGCAGGCATTTCTGGTCGGCCTCGCTGATCGCCGTGGTCATCGCGTTCTTCTCCGGTTATTCCGGCCTATTATTGTCGTTTCACTGCAATCTGCCGTCCGGCCCGGCCATCATTCTCGTCGCCGGATGCTGCTACGCGTTCTCGCTCCTTTTCGGCGCAAAGGGCAGCCTGCTGAGCCGGTATCGGTCAGGCCCCCATTTAACCGGCTAACCACAAGCAAACACAGGAGGAAAATTATGTCCATCGTCACTCGGATAGCAGCCATGCTGCTCGGTCTCTTTCTGCTCGACGGCACCGCCTCGGCCGCGACACCGCTCAAGGTGGTCGCCAGTTTCAGCATTCTCGGTGACATCGTCGCCCATATCGGCGGTGACAAGGTGCAGGTCGTCACCCTGGTGGGGCCGGACGGCGACGCCCATGTCTACGAACCGACCCCGGCCGACGCCAAAACCGTGGGCAACGCCGATCTGGTCGTGGTCAACGGCCTGGGCTTCGAGGGCTGGCTGGATCGCCTGATCAAGGCATCCGGCTACAAGGGAAAAATCATCGTGGCCAGTAACGGCGTCAAGCCGCGCACCATGGCCGAGGAAGACGAACACGAGCACGGCCATGATCACGGCCACGCCCACGGAGATTCGGACATCGATCCCCATGCCTGGCAGAACATCGACAACGGCAAGCTGTACGCCAAGAACATCGCCAAGGCGCTGATCGAGGCCGATCCGGTCAACGAGGCGGCGTACCGGCAGGCGGAGACGGCCTATCTGGCCGAACTGACCGCGCTGGCGACATGGGCAGGAGAGCAGTTCGCGGCCATCCCCGACCGGCAGCGGCGGATGATCACCTCCCATGACGCCTTCGGCTATCTGGGCGACGCCTACGGCATCCAGATTCTCTCGCCCGTGGGCGTCAGCACCGCCAGTGAACCGTCGGCAGGCGATGTGAAACAACTCATCCGCCAGATCAACAAGGAACACATCACCGCGGTCTTTGTCGAAAACATCAGCGACCGGCGGCTAATCGAGCAGATCGCCAGGGAAAGCAAGGTCGCCGTCGGCGGGGCCCTGTACTCCGACGCCCTCTCCGCCCAGGACGGCCCGGCGCCGACCTACATCGACATGTTCCGCGGCAATGTCGAAAAAATCGCCGGCGCCATGCGCCAGGGCCGCTGAGCCCACCGGGCGCCCGTCACGGGAGTCTGACGACGCACGGCGCGATCATTGCGTGTAGAGGAGGGTTTGTCCGGTAGCGGAAAAGGGAGGAAAGCAAGGGGAGACGGCGGCGTCTCCCCTCGCGGCATTGTCATGGGGACAAACAGGGGTGGGGCAGGAAGCGGCATCGTCGGGGAGCAGCGGGTCCACACTCCGTGCAGGCGACCGATGTTCGCCTTTTTTAAAAAAAGAACTTCACGCCCACATTGCCGGTCAGGCCGCTGACATCGATATCGCTGCCGCGGCGTCCGTCCAGTTCCTGGAAGCGGTAGATGCCTTCCCCGAACAGCCTGAGGAAGGGAATCGGCGCCCATTCGATGCCGCCGCCGAGATAGGCGCCGAAGCTCGAATCGACATCGCTGCGGTCGGCGTCGGCATAAATGTAGGACACGCCGGCCAGGCCGTAGGGGTTCAGGTCGGCGTGCGGCAGCAGGTGCAGTTGCAGGCCGAGATCGAAGGGGATCATGGTGAGGTCGTCGTCGCGGGACAGGGAACTCTTCTCGATGAAGTACGTCCGGCCGTCGAGCCTGAGATGTTCGGACAAGAGAGGCATGCCGAGCCCGATGCCGACGCCGGCCTTGCCGTCGGCATCGCCCTTGTCCCAATAACTGGCGAATCCGTAGAGATCGAGCGCCTGCGCCGGCGCACCGGCACCGGCGACCAGCCACCCCGCCGCCAGCAGCACCACCATCCGTTTCTTCTTCATTGTCGTTCTCCTTTTTCCGTACATCCTGCAACAACGGCCGCGGCCTGAAACGCGCCAGCCGGCCGTTATCTCCAAATCACTTGAATCATACCGCAGAGTTGCCTGATATTCCAGCGGAATTATCCATGTGGCCGTATCGGTTACCCTGGCCTGATGCCTGTGGACACACAGTCGGAACCGGCAATAAAATAAATGATAATATGTTGATTATATTGAACAAGAAAATTTCTATGGCGCCGTTTCAACCAATGAAAAAAACGAAAACGGCGCAAAGAGAGCGGCGAACCGAACCCGGCGGTTTTTTCCGGCACATGGATTGATTTTTCCGGGAAAGGGCGTATCAGTCTCATGACCGGCCGCCCCAACCTTGACCCATTGCCCTTTGTCCCATGCCCCCATCGCCCATCGAACTGCTGGCCCCGGCGAAAAATCTCGCCTGCGGCATCGCCGCCATCAACCACGGCGCCGACGCCGTCTACATCGGCGGCCCGCTCTTCGGCGCCCGGTCGGCGGCGGCCAACAGTCTGGCCGACATCGGGCAATTGGTGGCCTATGCCCACCAATTTCGGGCCAGGGTCTACGTGGCCCTCAACACCCTTCTCGAAGACGACGAGTTCGACCGGGCGGTGGCGCTGTGCCGCCAGTTGCACGAACTCGGCGCCGACGGGCTGATCGTCCAGGATGTCGGCCTGCTGGAGGCGGACCTGCCGCCGATTCCCCTGCACGCTTCCACCCAGATGAACAACCGTACCGCGGAGAAGGTCCGCTTTCTCGAACAGGCGGGATTCGCCCAGGTGGTGCTCGCCCGTGAGCTGAGCCTGGCCCAAATCCGGGCCATTCGCGCCGCCACCACGGTGCCGCTGGAGTTTTTCGTCCACGGCGCCCTGTGCGTCTGCTACAGCGGCCAGTGCTATTTCAGCGAGGTGGTGGCGGGCAGGAGCGCCAACCGGGGCCAGTGCGCCCAATTCTGCCGCCACCAATTCGACCTCCTGGACGAAAAAGGACGGACTCTGGTCAAGGGCCGCCACCTGCTCAGCCTGAAGGACCTGGATCTGTCCGCCCATCTGGGCGCGCTCGTCGATGCCGGCATTCGCTCGTTCAAGATCGAAGGCCGGCTGAAAGACGAGAATTACGTCAAGAATGTGACCGCGGCCTACCGGCTGGCCCTGGACGCCCTCATCGAGGCGCGGCCCGATCTGGCCCGCTCCTCCGCCGGGCGGTGCCGGTTCGATTTTATCCCGGACCCGGAACGGTCGTTCCATCGCGGGGCCACCGATTTGTTCCTCACCGGGCGGAGAAAGCGGGTCGCGGCGATCCGCACCCCCAAATCGATCGGCAAGAAGGTGGGATGCGTGACCGAAACGGGCGCGGCCTCGTTCACCCTCTCCGGAGAGGAAGCGGTGCACAACGGCGACGGCCTCTGTTTTTTCGATGGGGACGACACCCTGGTGGGCATCAAGGTGAACCGGGTGGCCGGTCGGACCGTGTATCCCAGGGACGGCGCCGCCCGGCTGCATTTGGCGGTGGGCACGGAAATTTTTCGGAATGACGACGCGGAATTCAACAGGATTCTGGCGCGAAGCGCCCTCTGCCGGACCATTGCGGTGCGGCTGCGGCTTGCGGAAACGGAGACGGGCCTGCGCCTGACCATCGAGGATGAGGACGGCATCGTGTCCGCGGTGGCGCTGCCGGTGCGCAAGGAACAGGCGCGCACCTCCGGCATGATCGAGTCCATGGCCGCCCGGCAGCTGGTGAAAAGCGGCGAGAGCATCTTCTCGGTGACCGAGGTGGCGGTCGATGTACGGCCGGATCTCTTCGTTCCGGTGGCCGTGTGCAACGAACTGCGGCGGCAGGGATTCGCCGCCTATCTGGCCGCGCGCCTCGCGACGTACACCTCGCCGACCAAGAAACGTGCGCCCAACGCGGCACCCTGGCCCGCCGCCGAGGTGGACTACCTGGACAACATCAGCAACAGCCATGCCGCCGCCTTCTATCGCCGCCACGGGGTACTGCGGCTGGACCGCCCGCCGCTGCGGGCCGCCGAGATGGCCGATGGCGCCCTCATGACCAGCAGATATTGCCTGCGGGCCGAACTGGGGCTGTGTCCGCGCCAAGGCGGAAATAAAGAGACGCCGGCCGTGCCCCTGATCCTTGCCGACAAGACGGGCCGCTACACCGTGGAGTTCGACTGCGCGGCCTGCGAAATGATCATCCGCCGGCAGATGAAGCGAAAAGAGCGGTGAGCCGGCCGCGCTCTAAGGCACCGTTCCCTCGCGCCGGGAGGCCGGACCCGCCGGCTGCTGCCGCAGCCATTTTTGTATTTGGTCGAATTCGTCGATGAATTGCGCCAGGGCCCTGCCCCGGTGGCTGAACGCCCCCTTTGCCTCCAGCGGGATCTCGGCCAGGGTTTTGTCCAGCTCCGGGATGAGGAACAGGGGATCGTAGCCGAATCCGTGCTCCCCCCGCCGTTCGGCAATGATTTCGCCTTCGCACCGGCCCTCCCAGGACAGGCTGGCGCCGTTCGGGGTCGCCAGGGTGAGCACGCAGACAAAACGGGCGGTCCGCTTGCCGACCCCGGCCATTTCCCGGAGCAGGAGGTCGCAGTTGGCCCGGTCCGTGGCGTCCGGTCCGGCATATCTGGCCGAATGGACCCCCGGCCGGCCGGCCAGCGCATCGACCACCAGGCCGGAATCGTCGGCCAGACAGGGCAGACCGAACAGGCGGGCGTAATGCACCGCCTTTTTGCAGGCATTCTCGGCAAAGGTGGCGCCATCCTCGATCGCCTCGGGCGCGGGCGCGAAATCGACCAGGCCTCGGAACTCGATTGGAATGCCACCGAGTACCTCTTTCAATTCCGCGAACTTGTGCCGGTTGCCGGTTGCCAGTACGATCGTGTCCGCCATGGTCATCATCCCTGTGATTGGTTGCCGGTCGGTCCGCCCTCCGGCCATATGTTTCCGCCTCGCCTTCATTTCGGCCGCGACGGATTTCTTTACTTTGCCTTGGCCGCTTCTCTTTTTATAATAGGAACAATTCCTTCATTCAGGGCATGACCGCATCATTCTCCGGTCCCCGGAACAACACAATGGCACCCTTCCCCGACAACGACTTTTCCCTCTCCGCCGAACCGCCGATCAGGCGGCTGCTGCGGGAGATGCGGCGGCAATGGCGGCGCTCCGTCGGCTCGCTTCTCACCCGGACGGGTCGGACGGCCGACACCGCCCAGTCCACCGCTGCGGTCCCGGTGGAGAAACGCCGCCATCGCCGCATCCCCCTCAAGAACACTCTCGTCCGGGTCACCGATGGCTGCCTGTGCGCCACAGCCGAAATCGGCGACATCTCCCCCTGCGGCATCTGCCTGCGCAATCTGCCCGAACAACTCTACCACAGTGCCGGCCGCCTGACCGTGTTTTCCAGCGACGATCCCGGCCTGCCGGTCCTCCATATCGAACCGCGCTGGCAACGGACCGGCTGGAGAGGCAAGACCATCGGCGCGGCGATCGTCGACGTTCCCGAGGCCTGGCACCTCTTTTTCGTCCGTGCCGCCGGCGGGATCGGGGCATGAAACCGAAAAACGGCCCCAACGCACCTCAGCGGTCCGTGACACCGGCGAAAAACTTGCCTCGTGCCGCCAACCACCTTATGGTAAAAAAAAGCATCCCACAGCCGGGACCGCGTTCCCCGTATCCGTGAGGAGGTGCCCCATGAGTGACTGGAAACGGATCATCATCGCCATCGACGATTCTCCTCGCTCCCTCAACGCAGTCGACTATGTCGGCAGCATCGCCGGCCACCTGCGCGACATCCGTCTCTGCCTGCTCCATATCTATCCCGAGCCGCCGCCCGGCTTCTACCAATCCGGCGCCACCCTGGACGACTACAAACGGGAGCAGGAAGAACGGGCCACGGCTTTGTTCGAAAAAGCCGGCGCCATCCTCCAGTCCCACGGCGTGTCGCCGCAGGCCATCGCCACCCGCTGCCGGATCGCCGGTCAGCAATCGATCAGCGCCGCCATCCTCGAACTCCAGACCCAGAAGGGATACGGCACCATCGTGGTGGGCAAGCGGGGCATCTCCAAGGCCGAGGAATTCCTGTTCGGCTCGATCTCCAACGCCCTCATCCACAACGGCCGCGACATCGCGGTCTGGGTGATCGGCTGATGATTCCCTACCAGAGTATCGCCGCCCTGCCGGACGAGGCGGCCCATGCCCTTCGGGAGCACAGGGTCACCCGCAGCCTGCGGCGGCCGTCCCGGGTCTACACCGACACCACCGACTTCACCTCCATCGACTACGGCGACGTCATCGCCGTGGAGGGCCGGTATTTTCTGATCACCTCCTACACCAAGGAGGGCCGGTTCGGGGTGGACGAGCAGATCAAGCCATGGGTCCCCAAGGTGGTGGACCTGGTCACGATGGACCACTATATCCTCAAGCTGGAATTCAGGGAAACGTTCGACATGCGGCTGGGGCGGTTCGCGGTCACCTGCTACCGCAGCCCCGAGAAGGAGGCCAGGATCCTGGAGTTGGTGCAGGGCCGCCCCAACTTCATGCAGGGCGAAACCCTGGTGGACGCGGCCGGCAATCTGGTGCGGGTCCTGGTACCGGTGGCCGGCAACCGGCTGGACAAGGTCATCCATACCGGCAGCACGCACCGGGAGTATTTTTTCAATGAACTACCGGATATTCTCACCCGGTTTCTCGGCTGCCTGGAGGGGATCGCCTTCCTGCACCGCCACGGCTTCCGCCACGGCGATATCCGGCGGGACCATGTCTTCGCCCACCGCGACACCGGTCTACTGTACTGGATCGACTTCGACTACGATTTCTATCTGCCGGAAAAGCCGTTTGCCCTCGATCTGTTCGAGCTGGGCAACCTCCTGCTCTACCTGATCGGCCGGGGCGACTATCATCTCCGCGAGATTCTGGCCGATCCCGCCTTGGGGGCGTCGGTGGCCGATGCGCTCGCGCCCGGCGATTTCTCCCTCCTGGTGCCCAACAGGGTGGTCAACCTGAAGAAGCTCTTCCCCTACATTCCCGAGGCGCTCAACAATATCCTGCTCCATTTTTCGGCGGGCGCCGAAGTTTTTTACGAAACCGCGGAAGAAATCCGCGCCGATCTCGCCACCGCGGTGGCGCAACTCTCTCCCTGAACAACGGGAAAAAACGAAGGACAAGAACAAGCGGGACGCAAGAAGAACCGGTCAGACCGGTTCCTCCTGATAATCCACGTTCTCCTCGCCCGTCTGCGGCACCTTATCGCGCTGCATCTTCTTTTCTTTCTTGGCTTCCTTCTTTTTCTGCTTTTCCAGCTCCTTGAGCCTTTTTTCCTGCTTGTAGTTCGTGCGCTTCATCACACTGCTCCCCAACGCGGTGGTTGACAGATTGTGCCGCTGTTCCACACCCCGCCCCGGAGGACGGGGGTTCTCATCAGGTGGCAGGGCACGCTTATCGTTTTTTCACGACGTTGGCGGCGGCGGGCCCCTTGGCGCCGTCGACCACATTGAAGCTCACGCGTTCCCCCTCCTGGAGCGACTTGAATCCGTCGGCCTGAATGGCGGAATGGTGGACAAACACATCCTTGCCGCCATCCTGCTCGATAAAGCCGAACCCCTTAGAATCGTTAAACCATTTTACAGTTCCTTCAGCCATTGTTCCTTCTCCTCTTCTGTGGTGCGCGCTGCGCACGGTTTGCGGTCGGCCCCCCCTTGGGGCCTGGTGTTCTCCCGTCCCGTTATGGCGGGACGGCATTTCGATGGTTCCTGCAATCATTCCGAACGCCTGCTCAACCCGAAAACGTTCAGGCCGGTGCCGGACTTGCGCTGTGGACGTCCGTTTTCGGCACCGCCCTTTCTCCCCTGACGGGGGGATCGAGCCGCTGCAGGCCGTTTTTTCTCCTCACCGGTTTCCTGCAGCCGCGGCCGGGTTGCGGCCGCAGGCAGAGCGGGAAGACCGTGCCGGCACATTCTGTTGTCGAGCACCCCCTCGATGGCCCGGATCATCCGCCCATCCTCGCCGGTGGCAAAAGTCAGGGCATCGCCGGTGCGCGAGGCACGGCCGGTCCGGCCGGTCCGATGGATATATGCCTCGGCGGTATCCGGCACATCGTAGTTGATGACGTGGGAGATCCCGGAGACATCGATGCCGCGCGCGGCGATGTCGGTGGCCACCAGGACATTGAACGTTCCGCTTTTGAAGCCGTCGAGGGCCTGCCGCCGTTTGTTCTGCGACAGGTTGCCCTGCAGCGAGGTGGCCTTGACTCCCGACCGGGTCAACTGCAGCGCCAGATTCTTGGCCCTGTGCTTGGTGCGGGTGAAGACCAGGGTGCTGGTCATCGTCTCTTCCTGCAGCAGGGACATGAGCAGCGACGTCTTCTGTCCCTGTTCGACCGCATAGAGATGATGGGTGATACCGTCCACCGAACGGGTGGGATTGATCTGTACGGTGACCGGGTCATGGAGCATATCCTCGGCGAGATGCCGGATCTCGGCCGGCATCGTCGCGGAAAAAACCAGGGATTGGCGCTGTTTGGGCAATTGGCGCAGAATCCGGCGGATATCGGGCAGGAACCCCTTGTCGAACATGTGGTCGGCCTCATCGAGAACCAGGATTTCCACCTGGCCGAGGTCGAGCACCTTGTCGTTGAGCAGGTCGAGAAGACGGCCCGGACAGGCCACCACGATATCGGCTCCGTTGCGGAGGCCGCCGATCTGCTTCTGTTTGCTGACCCCGCCGTACACGGCGATGCAGCGCAGCCCGGTTTTGTCAATGATCGTGCGGATAAAGTCGTTGATCTGCTCGGCCAGTTCCCTGGTCGGGGCAAGGATCAGCGCCCTCACCCCCTTGGCGGGAGTCTGCAGGAGATGGTGGATCATCGGCACGGCGAAGGCCGCTGTCTTGCCGGTGCCGGTCTGCGCCAGACCGAGGAGATCGCGCCGCCCGAGAATCGGGGGAATGGCTTGCTCCTGGATTGGGGTTGGTGCGGTGTAGCCGCATTGATGCATTGCCTGAAGAATGTGTGGATGCAAAGAAAAACGGTTAAAACTCATGAGCGCTCCGGTAATCGGCGGCAATTGCAACAGCCGGCCGCAGAAGCCCCCTTCCCCCATGGGACAGGGTCGGCGGCCGGCAGCAGGGGCCGATTACTGAAAATGTTGATGAAAAGCTGCGATCGAAAGCCGCAGCTCCTGGATTGTGGCGTTGATGGACAGTCGGAACCGGATGGGTTGGGTTGGGAGTGCCGCATCGAACCGTTGTCCGATGCGCACGTGGGTCGGCTGTGGGGAAAATTGTCTGCGAAAATAATCTACCGGCGCCTCTGGCCTTTCTTGGCCGGCGGTTTCGCTTCGTTACAGACCAGCTTGCGATGGTTGTATTCCTTGCCGTTCAGGCCGTCCATCACCTTGTGTCCTTCGGACCTGTTGGCCATTTCGACGAAGGCGAATCCCTTGGGCCGCCCCGTAAACTGATCGACGATCAGCTTCACGCTGACCACCGTGCCAAAGGCACCGCACAGGTCGGACAATTCCGCTTCGGTGATAGTGTAAGGAAGACTGCCGACAAAAAGTTTCATGCCTCTCCTTCCCGCAAGGGGGGTAGTTAGCAGGAACTTTTCGGATATCGAAGGATTCGGGATGAAAACGTGGGATAGCAGAAAAGGAACATGCCAGGAAATGTGGATATGACTCTGTACCCGATCCTCGCCGTCAACGCAAGCGAATAATTCTTAAAAACAATGAAGAAACCTTCCGTCGCCCCTTGCGGGCGCCGCAGTCGAAACAAACCGGACCATCCTTAAAGGTTCCCATAACCCACGAACAATGCTATAGTGGCGGCCTTAATCAGGCAGGGGGTGGGAGCGTTTTCCGCCCGACCCCAGTCCAGCCGAGCTTTTTTCAACCACGCCGAATCATGGATCAAGAACCGAAACCGAGCATTCCCCAGGTGCGCCAGCGCATCGACCAGATCGACGACACCATTCTGGAACTCCTCAAGGAGCGCCTCGAATGCGCCAAGACCATCGGCCTGCTCAAAAGCGAAACCAGCCGGGCCAAATGGGACCCACAGCGCGAACTGGAGATCTACGAGCGGCTGCGGGAAAGCAACAACGACGTCTTTCCCTACAAGGCGCTCCGCTCGATCTTCCACGAAATCATCACCACCTGTCGCCTGTCGCAGCGCAAGGCCTCGGTGGCCTATCTCGGCCCGGAAGCCACCTTTTCCCATCTGGCTGGAGTCAAGTATTTCGGCCAGACCGCCGAGTACCTGCCCATGGAATCCATTGCCGAGGTGTTCGAGGAGGTGGAGAAGGAGCGGGTCCAGTACGGCATCATCCCGGTGGAGAATTCCATCGAAGGCGCGGTCACCTATTCGCTCGACGCCTTCCTCAAGTACAAGGTCAAGATCTGCGGCGAGATCCAGTTGGCCATCACCCACAACCTGGTCAACCGTTCGGGCAACATCGAGGACATCCAGACCGTGGCCTCCCACTCCCAGCCGCTGGCCCAATGCCGCAACTGGCTGCGGAAAAATCTGCCCAAGATCCCCACACTGGATGTCTTTTCCACCGGCACCGCCGCCCAGATGGCCGCCAACAACCCCAATGTCGCCGCCATCGCCAGTTCGCTGGCCATCAACACCTACGGGCTCCAGGTGGTGGTGCCGGGCATCGAGGACTATCAGGGCAACACCACCCGCTTTCTGGTCATCGGCCGCAAGTCGCCCAAGAAGAGCGGCCGCGACAAGACCTCGATCCTCATCGGCCTGATCAACCGCCCCGGCGCGCTCAACGAGATCCTGACCATTCTGTCCGCCAAAAACATCGACCTCGCCAAGATCGAATCCCGGCCGACCAAGGACAAGCAGTGGAGCTACCTCTTCTTCCTCGACATGATCGGCCACATCGAGGACCCGGTCATCCACGAGGCCTGCAACATCCTTCGCCAGATCTGCGCCTATTTCGAGCTGCTCGGCTCCTATCCGCGGGCCGACGACATCAACTTGAACGGCAGCCTCGACTAAAAACGCGATCAAGGCTGCCGATTCTCCCGCCACCGTCATGTGCGCCCTTCTCAGCGGCCAGGGACTGGCCAAGGCCTTCGGCGCCCAGGAACTGTTTTCCGGGGTCACCCTGGTCATCAACGCCGGCGACACCGTTGGCCTGATCGGCCCCAACGGTTCGGGCAAATCGACCCTGCTCAAGATCCTCTGCGGCCTGGAACAACCCGACAGCGGCACCGTCTTTGTCCAGAAGCTGCTCCGCATCGGCTACCTGCCCCAGGAAGACGTGTTCGCCGAGGAGGCCAACTGCGCCGACAACCTCTATGCCGCCTGCCAGGGGCTGGGACTCGACGAGGCCGAGCAGTACAACCGGGTGCACGCCCTGCTCAGCCGCGCCCGTTTCCCCGACCCACAGCAACCGGTCCGCCTGCTTTCCGGCGGCTGGCGCAAGCGGCTGGCCGTCTGCCGGGCCCTGGTCGGCCGGCCCGATGTCCTGGTTATGGACGAACCCACCAACCACCTGGACATCGAGGGCATTCTCTGGCTCGAACGCCTGCTCGGCGCCACCCTGCCCGAAAGCCCGGCTGCGGTGCTCATGGTCAGCCATGACCGGCGCTTCCTCGAAAACACGGTCAACCGGGTGATCGAACTGGCCCCGGTCTACCCCGAAGGTTCATTCCAGGTGCGCGGCGGCTACGCCGATTTCCTCGAAAAGAAGGCCGACTATCTGCTTCAGCGGCAGGACCTGGAAGAACGGCTGGCCAACAAGGTGCGCCGCGAGACCGAATGGCTGCGTCGCGGCCCCAAGGCCCGCACCACCAAGGCCCGTTACCGGATCGAGGAGGCGGGCCGTCTCCAGGACGAACTGGGCGAGATCCGCAGCCGGAACCGCTCGTTGGGCCAGGTGGGCATCGCCTTCGACGCCACCGGCCGCAAAACCAAAAAACTGCTCACCGCCACCGGCCTGGAAAAAGGCTTCAGCGGCCGGACGCTGTTCTCGGGCCTCGACCTCAGCCTGACGCCGGGCCTGCGCCTCGGCCTGCTGGGCCGCAACGGCAGCGGCAAGTCGACCCTGATGCGCATCCTCGCCTCCGCCGAAGGCCACAGCGGCCTCAAGCCGGATGCCGGCACCATCGTCCTTGCCGACGGCCTGCGCATCGTCAGCTTCGACCAGCGCCGCCAGGCGCTCGATCCCGACGCCACCCTGCGCCGCGCCCTTGCCCCGGAGGGCGACAGCGTCCTCTACCAGGGCCAGTCTCTGCACGTGGTCACCTGGGCCAAGCGCTTCCTCTTCCGGACCGACCAACTGGAAACCCCGGTCTACCGGCTCTCCGGCGGCGAACAGGCCCGCATTCTCATCGCCCGGCTGATGCTCCGGCCGGCGGACGTCCTCCTGCTGGACGAACCGACCAACGACCTCGACATCCCCTCGCTCGATGTCCTGGAGGAGAGCTTGTGCGAGTTTCCCGGCGCCCTGGTGCTGGTCACCCACGACCGCTTCCTCCTCGACCGGGTCTGCAACCTGGTGCTCGGCTTCGACGGCGCCGGCCGGGCCGAGTATTTCGCCGACTACGACCAGTGGCTGGCCATGCTCCAGGAACGGGACCGCGAAGAAGAGGCGAGCTCACCGGCCCCGGTCAGGGAAAAACCGGCGGCGAAACCCAGGCCGGGCAAGCTCTCCTACATGGATCAGCGCGAATACGACCGGATGGAGGAGAACATCCTGGCTGCCGAGGCCCGGCTGGCTGAACTCGAAGCCCTGATGGCCGATCCGGAAGTGGCGGCCGATCCGGGCCGATTGCAGCGCTACTGGCAGGAACAGCAGGAAGTGCAGACGCGCACCGAGCAGCTCTACGAGCGCTGGGACGAACTGGAGCGGCTCCGGCAGGGAAAGACGGAATAACAGGAAGCGGGGATATAAACAGTCTCAGCCGCCGATGCGCGACATCCGTCCATGGCAGTCGCCGCCGGAGCGGCGCAGCCGTTCCTCGAGGTGATGCCCCTCGGGCTTGTTGCGGATGGCGGCCAGCAGGGCCTCGCGAACGGCCTCGTCGCCCGAGCCGTTGCGCAGCACCGTCCGGAGATCGACCTCGTCGTCGTGGAGCAGGCAGGAGCGGAGCGCGCCGGCCGAGGTCAGGCGCAGCCGGTTGCAGCGGTTGCAGAAATGGTGGCTGAGCGGACTGATGAAACCAAGCGTCCCCACCGAATCCGCCCCGAGGCGGAACACCCTGGCCGGGCCGTCGTTCCTCCCCTTTTCCAGGGGAATCAGCTCGCCGAGGGCGGCAATGCGGGCCATGATCTCGTCGGTACTGATGTAGGTGTCGGCGTTCCAGCGGCTCGATTCGCCGATGGGCATGAACTCGATGAACCGCACCTGCACCGGCAGCCGCCGTGACAACCGGGCGAAATCGACGATCTCGTCGTCGTTGATGTGGCGCATGGCCACCATGTTGAGCTTCACCGGGGCAAAGCCGAGCGTCAGCACCGTTTCTATCCCGCGCCAGACCGCGTCGAAACAGTTGACCCCGGTGATGGCCGCCACCCGTTCGGGCTTGAGCGAATCGAGGCTGATGTTCACCTTGGTCACGCCGGCCTCATACAGTTCCCGGCCGTAGCGTTCGAGCAGCACGCCGTTGGTGGTGATGCGGACGTCGTCCAGTCCCTCGATCCCGGTCAGTTCGCGGATGAACCGCATCACGTTGCGGCGCACCAGGGGCTCGCCGCCGGTGAGCCGGACCTTGGTGATGCCCATGGCCACCGCCACCCGCACCACCCGCAGCAACTCCTCGTATGACAGCAACTCGTTATGCGTGAGCTTGGTCAGGACACCGTCGGATTCCTCTTCGGTGACGCAGTACAGGCAGCGGAGATTGCAGCGGTCGGTGAGGCTCAGGCGCAGATACGAGATGGAGCGGGCGAAGAGATCGACAAGTCCGTTTGTTCGAGGGGCAATTGTGGTATTTTTTTGTGTCATTGTGTATGGTGCCCGGGAGAAAAGAGTGCCTCGTCCCAGGGCGTGTGGACAACCTGTGACTGCATTGTACTGATAACACCGATACGGAGCGATTGCAACCGGCCGCCATGCTTATCCTCGCCATTGAAAGCTCCTGCGACGACACGGCGGCGGCTGTGCTCGAACCGGAAAACCGGGTCCGTTCCTCGGTGGTCAGCAGCCAGAACGAGATCCACGCCCGCTTCGGCGGCATCGTGCCCGAACTGGCCTCGCGCCGCCACATCGAGATGATCCGGCCCGTGGTCGACGAGGCCCTGGCGCAGGCCGGAGTCGGCCTGGACGACATCGACCTGATCGCCGCCACCCGGGGACCGGGGTTGGTCGGCTCGCTCCTGGTCGGCTTCACCTTTGCCAAGGCTCTGGCGCTGGTGCGCGGCCTGCCCTGCGTCGGGGTCGACCACATGGCCGGCCACCTGCTCTCCTGCCTGCTCGAAAACCCGCAGCCCGCCTTTCCCTACACCGCCCTGATCGTCTCCGGCGGCAACACCTCGCTGTTCGCGGTCGACGATCCGCTCACCTTCACCCGCCTGGGCCGCACCCGCGACGATGCCGCCGGCGAGGCCTTCGACAAGGTAGCCAAGCTGCTGGGTTTGGGTTACCCCGGCGGACCGGCGATCAGCCACCTGGCCGCCGACGGCGATCCGGCCGCCATCGCCTTTCCCCGCGCCCGGCTGGGTGAGGACAGCCTCGATTTCAGCTTCAGCGGCCTCAAGACCTCGGTGGCGGCCCATGTCGACGGCCAGCGCCGGAGCGGCGCGCCCCTGGCGGTGGCCGATATCTGCGCCTCGTTTCAAGAAGCGGTGGTCGATGTTTTGGCGGACAAGACCCTGGCCGCGGCCGAGCGGACCGGCCACCGGCGGGTGGTGCTCGGCGGCGGGGTGGCGGCCAACCCGCGCCTGCGGGCGGTTTTGGCCGAACGGTGCGCGGCGCGGGGATTCAAATTGTTCCTGCCGGCGCCGGCCCTGTGCACCGACAACGCCGCCATGATCGGACTGGCCGGCTACTACCGCTTCCTCGCCGGGCAGTTGGCTGCGGCCGACACCGACGCCTACTCGCGCTCGCCGCTCAACTGAGGCGCCATGGCCCCTGTGCACGCAAAACAGCTTCTCAGGCGGCAGGGTCTGGCCCCGCACAAAAAGCTGGGCCAGAATTTCCTGGTGCACGAACGCACGCCGAAACGGATCGTTGATCTGGCCGGGCTGCATCCGGACGACCGGGTGATCGAGGTCGGGGTCGGCCTGGGCGCCCTCACCCGGCCGCTGGCCGCGGCCTGCGCCCATGTGGTCGGTCTGGAGGCCGATGCCGGCATCATCCGCCTGCACCAAGAGCAGCAGGACCTGCCCGCCAACGTCGAACTGGTCCACGCCGATGTGCTCAAAGTCGACTTCGCCGCCTTGGCCGCACCGGGCCAGCGATTGAAAATCGTCGCCAACCTGCCCTACTCCATCTCCAGCCCCTTTCTTTTCCGCCTGATCGATCACGCCGAGCTGATGGATTTCGCCGTGGTCATGCTGCAAAAAGAGATGGCTCTGCGGCTGATGGCCCGGCCCGGCACCAAGGAGTACGGCGCGCCCACGGTGCTGCTCGCCGCCTGCGCCGAGGTGCGGCCGCTGCTGGCGGTCGACCCGGCGGAATTCCACCCCCGGCCCAAGGTCGACTCCCTGGTGATCCGCATCGCCTTCCAGCCGCAACCGGCGCGGGTCCAGGCCCTGGGCGCATTCGACCGCGCCCTGCTGGCCCGAATCGTTCACGCCGCCTTCGGCCAGCGGCGCAAAACCCTGCAAAACGGCCTGGCCGCGGCCGTGCTGGCGCCGGACAAGGCGAGCTTGGTCCGCTGCATCGAAGCCTGCGGCCTAACCCCTTCGGTCCGGGCCGAAACCTTGCAACTGGAAGACTTCGTCCGTTTGTGCCACGCACTCAGCCGGGTCGTCCCCACTCCTCCCTTCACCCCTCCTCTGCCATCATGACGGAACGAAAAACACCCGCCCCGCCCCAGATCAGCCCCTACATCTTTCCCGCCCTCCTGGCCGGATTCGGCCTCTGGTGCGTCTACGACGGCTGGTTCACCACCGATCCGGAGATGCTGAAGCACCAGTTGTTCAACCGGATCGCCGGCGGCGTGCTCCTGGTGTGGGCAATCATCGATTTCATCCGCACCCGCAAACGGGAGAAGGCGGAGCAGGTGGCCAAGGACACGGAACCGCCGGCCAACTGATCGCCCCATCCAGCACCCGGAAAATCGTGATCACCAACCGTCAGCTCATTCTCCCCTACGCCGCGCCCTACCTGGCCTACGTGGGGATCGCCTCGGTGCCGCCCTCTGTACTGCCGCCGCACCTCAGCTATCTGTGCCGGCTCGTTGTCGTCCCCCTGTTGATGGTCTGGGCCTGGCGCTGGTACTGTTCCCTCACCGGTCCCAGGCCCCTGGTCGGGTCCATCGTTACCGGCACCCTCGCCGGACTGGCCGGGCTGGTGCTGTGGCTCGGACTGCTGGCCCCCTTTGTCCATGCCGACGACGCCACCCCCTGGACCGTGCCGGGATTTATCCTGCGCCTGCTCAGCGCCGGGCTGGTGGTGCCCCTGTTCGAGGAGTTGATGATGCGGGGATTTATCTTCCGCCTGGTCCTGCAATGGGACCAGGGACGGCGGGACAGTCAGGCGGAGCCGTTGCTCACCGCCCTGGATCAGCGCTCGATCAACGAGATCGCCCCCGGCGCATGGTCGTGGCCGGCGGTCATCATCTCGACCCTGGCCTTTGCCTCGGGCCATGCCGTGGCCGAATGGCCGGCCGCAGTGGCCTACGGCCTCCTCATGGCCTGGCTGTGGGTCCGCCGGCAGGATCTGATCGCCTGCATCACGGCGCACGCGGTCACCAACATCGCCCTGGCCCTGTTTGTCTATCTGACCGGCTTCTGGCAGTTCTGGTGAGCGGCATCCCTTTCCGCTCCTCCCTCGCCAGGTAACCGCTTTTCTCTGCCCCGCCGACCAGCGCCATGCACAACTTCGTCTTCCACAATCCGGCCAAGATCCTGTTCGGCCAGGGCACCATCGAGGCCATCGGCCCGGAAACCAGGGCCTGGGGCCGGCGGGCGCTGCTGGTCTACGGCCGGTCCAGCCTCAAGGAGAGCGGCCTTTACGACCGGATTCTCGCCTCGCTGCATGCGGCGGGACTTGAGGTGGTCGAGCACGGCGGCGTGCGCGCCAATCCCCTGCTTTCCCATGCCCGCCAGGGCATCCGCCTGGCCAGGGCCCGGCAAGCCGAGGTGATCGTGGCCGCGGGCGGCGGCTCGGTCATCGACACCGCCAAGGCCATTGCCGCCGGTACACCGGTCGAGCACGACGTGTGGAAATTCTTCACCGGCAAAAAAAGCATCAAAACCGCCCTGCCTGTGACCACAGTGCTCACCCTGGCCGCCTCCGGCTCGGAAATGAACTCGGGCATGGTGCTCACCAACGACGACACCAGGGAGAAGTTCGGGTTCGGCCATCGCCTACTCCACCCCAGGACCTCGATCCTCGATCCCCAGGCCACCTGCACCGTGCCGCCGGACCAGACCGTGTTCGGCGCGGTCGACGCCATCAGCCATGTGCTGGAATTCTACCTCACCGCCAGCGACACCGACACCCCGGTGCAGGACCGGCTGATGGAGGGCCTGATCGAAAACGCCATGGTCGCCTGCGAACGCTGCCTGCGCGATCCCTGCGATTACCACGGCCGCGCCAACCTGATGTGGACCGCCACCTTGGCCCTCAACGGCCTGACCGCCGCCGGTCTCGGCCGGGTCGGCTTTCCCATGCATCTGATCGAGCATTCCTTAAGCGCCCTCTACGATGTTCCCCACGGCGCCGGCATGGCCGTGATCCTGCCCGGCTGGCTGCGCGCCTACCGCACGACCCTGGCCCACCGGATCGCCGGCCTCGGCGGGCGGCTCTTCCGGCTCGCCGAATCGGAACCGCTGGCCGCGGCGGATCAGACCATCGCCCGGTTCGCGAAGTGGCTCGCGGACGTCAAGGCGCCATTGACCCTGGACGATCTCGGCATCCCGGCCGCGGCAATCCCCGCCATCGCCGCCAATACCCGGGGGCTGGCCCGGACCTGGCGGCTGGCCGACTGCACCCCGGAGCGGGTCGCCGCCATTCTTCGCCATTGCCTGGACTGATGGAGCGGTCGAAAACAGACCGGGACACCACGCCAAAAGGTGGCACCCTGCCGCACCATTGTGGCGAGAAAAGCGACATTTCCCCATGACATTCATCGGTTGATGCGGTAAGTTGGACGCGTTTTGCAACCTTGGAACCAAGGCGAGGCACACGCGAAAAATGGAGCACGACATCCCGGCCGGAAAGGCCGTGCCGGCGGAATGGCTCAGCCATTTCGACCGCTACCTGATCAGCGAAGGCACGCACGAACGGGCCTACGAAAAACTGGGCGCCCATCTGGTGCGCTTTGCCGATGCCGAAGGGGTCGTTTTTGCGGTGTGGGCGCCCAACGCCCGCCAGGTCGCGGTGATCGGCGATTTCAACGGCTGGGACCCGGACCGGCATCCCATGCATTCGTCCGATAGCGGCATCTGGACCCTGTTCATCCCGGATCTGCGCGAATACTCGGTCTACAAATACCGAATCACCACCCAGGCGGGCGACCAGGTCGACAAGGCCGATCCCTTCGGTTTCGCCATGGAGGAACGGCCGCGCACCGGCTCGGTGGTCGCGGACCTCGACCGCTACCCCTGGCGGGATAGGGAATGGGTCGACGGCCGCGCCCGGCACCAGCCCCTGGACGGCCCGATCTCGATCTACGAGGTCCACCTCGGCTCCTGGCGGCGGCAAGCGGATGCGCACTGGGGCCAGCGCTATCTCACCTACCGCGAGTTGGCCGCCGAACTGATTCCGTACGTCAAGGAGATGGGCTACACCCACATCGAGCTGCTGCCCATCGCCGAGCATCCCTTCGACGGCTCCTGGGGCTATCAGGTGCTCGGTTTCTACGCCCCCACCTCCCGCTTCGGCGCCCCCGAAGATTTCATGTTCTTTGTCGACGAGTGCCATGCGGCCGGCATCGGCGTGCTGCTGGACTGGGTACCGGCCCATTTTCCCAAGGACGGCGCCGGCCTGAACAACTTCGACGGCACCCAGTTGTACGCCCATGCCAATCCCATGCAGGGCGAGCATCAGGACTGGGGCACCCTGATCTTCAACTACAGCCGGAACGAGGTCCGCGCCTTTCTCATTTCCAACGCCCTGTTCTGGATCGACAAATACCATATCGACGGCCTCCGGGTCGACGCGGTGGCCTCCATGCTCTACCTCGATTATTCACGGGAGGAGGGGCAGTGGATCGCCAACGAATACGGCGGCAGGGAGAACCTGGCCGCCATCAGCTTCCTGCGCAAGGTCAACGAGGTCCTGCACGGCATCTTTCCCGGCGTGCTGACCGTTGCCGAGGAATCGACCTCCTGGCCCATGGTCAGCCGGCCCACCTATGTCGGCGGGCTCGGCTTCAGCCTCAAATGGAACATGGGCTGGATGCACGACACCCTGAGCTACATGGCCAAGGATGCCCTGTTCCGGCGGTTCCATCACAACCAGATGACCTTCGGCATGCTCTACGCCTTCCACGAAAATTTCGTCCTGCCGCTCAGCCATGACGAGGTGGTCCACGGCAAGGGCGCACTGCTCAACAAGATGAGCGGCGACGAATGGCAGAAATTCGCCAATCTGCGCGCCTATTTCGGTTTCATGTGGGGCTATTCCGGCAAGAAGCTGCTGTTCATGGGCGGCGAATTCGGCCAGTGGCAGGAGTGGAACCACGACAGCGGCCTGGAATGGCTGGCCCTGGAGGCCCCGCGCCACCGGGGTGTCCAGCGGCTGGTCCGCGATCTCAACCTGGTCTACCGGTTCGAACCGGCCCTGCACCAGGTCGATTTCGACTGGAACGGCTTCCGCTGGATCGACGCCAACGATTCCGACAACTCGGTCTTCTCCTTTCTCCGTTATGGCAAAAATGCCGAAGACTTCATCGTCGTGGTCTGCAATTTCACCCCAGTGGTGCGCGAACGGTACCGCATCGGCGTGCCCAGGGCCGGGGCGTACCGGGAGCTGATCAACTCCGACCTGGAGATCTACGGCGGCAGTGGTCTCGGCAACGGACCGGCGCTCGCCACCCTGCCCGAATCCTGCCATACCTTCGACCAATGCCTGTCGCTGACCCTGCCGCCGTTAGCCACGTTGTGGCTCAAACCCGTGCAGAATGACGTCTAGCCCCTTTTCCATGTGACCTCAACCCTACGACCACACACACCATGAAAATCCGTCTGATTCTCCTGTCCATCGCCGGTCTCGCGGCCTATGTCGTGCTCGCCAATTTCAACAGCAAGATCATCAGGGAAACCGAGATTCCCAAGGAGAGGGCTCAGGTTTCGTCGCCCCAGGCCCGTGCCGACAGGAAGCCTGCGGCCGACAAGCCGGCACCCGCGCCCGTAGCGCAGGAGGAGGCGGCCGCACCCGCTCCGGCGCAACCGGCGGTCCCCCAGGAGCGGCCGCAAGCGGAACCGTCCGCGCCGCAGCCGGCCGTCCAGGCCCAGGTGCAGACACCGGCCGAACCCCAAGCCGAAGGGGAACTCCGGCAACTGCGCGACGAACTGGCACGGAAGGAGCAACAGATCAAGCAACTGCTCGACGCCCAGGAAACCATCATCGCCAGGGAACGCTCCGTGCAGGCCGAGACGGCCGGAACCGCCGAATCCTCGGACAGGCTGCTCCAGGAACAAAGCGGGCAGATCGAGGCGCTCACCGCCGAGAAAAACCGGCTGGCCACTGAATTGAACACCGCCAAGGCACAGGTCGAGCAACTGCGTCAGGAATCCAGCCGGCAGCAGGCCCTGGCGACCGAAACCACCGACAGGAAACTCAAGGAGCAGGCCGACCGGATTGCAGCGCTGACCGCCGATCGGGAGCAAAAAGAGACCGAGGTCAAGCAGGCCAGGGCCGAGTTGGCGCAGATGCAGCAACGCCTCGCCCAAATGCAGGCCGCCGGCGCGCAAACCGAAAAATCCGTCAAGGAACAGGAGGCGCTCCTCGCCGCCGCGCGGCAGCAGCTTCAAGAGCAGACCGGCACCGTAGACCGGATCAAGAGCCAACTCGCCGAAACCGCGGACCAACTGGCCGCCACCAAAAAAGATCTGGAACAAACCGGACAGAAGGCGGAGGCGCTCATCCGCCTGAGTGCCGAAAAAGAACAGCAGGCCAACGCCCTGGTCGGGCAAAAGGCGGCGGTGGCACAGGCACTCGCCGAAAAAAGCGAGGCCCTGGACAAGGCCATGCTGACCATCCAGTCGCTCAGGCAGGAGGTCGCGGCGCAACCGCAGGCCGTGGCCACGGTGCAGCGCCTGCTCGATGAACGCACCCAGGAATATGACCGGATGAACCAGGAGGCCACCGCCAAGATCGAGCAGTTGAGCAAACAGGTGGTCGCCCTCAACAAGAACAACATCCAGGCCGCCAAGGAAGTGGAACGGGGCGCAGCCGAAGCCGAAGCCGCCCGCAAGGAGGGCGCGGAACGCGAAACGGCCCGCGCCACGCTCCAGGCCGCCCTGACGGAGGCCGAGCAGAAACTGGCCGCGGCCCTGGCCGGCAGGGAGGCCCTTGAGGCCCAACTTGCGGCGAAGGAGACCGCGCTGGGCGGCGTTCAGGCCCGGATTGGCGAATTGACCGCCGCCGCGACCTCGCTTCGCAACGAAAAACTCGGACTTGCCAGCCAATTGGAGGCCCTGCAGGCCGACAACAACAGCCTGATCGCCATGAAGAATTCGTTCGAGGACCAGGCCGCAGCCCTGGCCAGGGCCGAGGGCAAACTCTCGGAGATGGCCGCGCTCCAGACACGCATCGAGGAAATGAACAAGACCCTGGCGGAGAAGAACACGGCCCTGGAGAACGCCGCCAAGCAGGCAGAGGAACTGGCCGCGTTGCAGGCGCAAATCGGCGAGGCGGCCACGCAGGCCGAGGCCACCGCCGCCGCCGTCAAGCAATTGGAGTTGGAGAAATCGGATCTGGCCGGCCAGTTGGCGGCCGTCCAGGCCCAGGTGCAGGATGTCGGCGGCCTGAAACAGACCATCGACGAAAAAAGCAACGCTCTGGCGCTGGCCGAGGTCAAGGTCAGGGAACTGACCGGTATCAAGGAGCAGGTCGCCGCTCTCGAAGCCAAGGCAACTGCGGCCGAAGCAGCCCGGCAGACAGCGGAGAAAAAGACGGCCGACGCCGAGGCCGCGATGCAACGGTGCAACGAATCGCTGGCCATGAGCAACGGCAAGTTGAAAACGCTGGAAGGGGAACTGATCGCTTCCCGGACCCGGATCAAGGAACTGACCGACAAGAACCTGCTGCAGGCGCAACAGGACCTCGTTCCCACCCTCAACCAGCAGATCGCCACCCTGCGCAATCAGGTCATTCAACTGGAAACCGCTTCTGCCCTGGCGAAGAAAGAGATGGCCGAAGCGACGGCGACGGCGCAGGCCAAGAGCGACGAGGCCAAAAGCGCCGCCCAGAAAGCGCAGATCCTGCAAACGGAGCGAGACGGTTTGCAGCAGGCGCTCAACGATCTGCGCAAACAGTTGGAAGCCGTCAAGGCACAACCCCCGTCGACGTCCGGAGCCTCTGCGGCGGCGTCCACCGACCGGCAGGCCGCCGGAACCGACGCCGACGGGGATGGCGTTGCCGACGCCGCCGACCTCTGTCCCGACTCCCCGGCCGGCGTACCGGTCAATGCGCTGGGTTGCCAGCAGCACAAAGGGATTGTCCTCGAAGGCGTTGGGTTCACCTCGGGAACCGCGGTCCTGACTGCGGAATCCCGGAAGAAACTCGACCGGACCGCCGCAACGCTCGCGCTGGTCCCCCAGGCCAGGATCGAGGTGGCGGGCTACACCGACAGCGTCGGCGATGCCAAGCGCAACCTGACCCTGAGCGCCCAGCGGGCCCAGGCGGTGGTCGCCTACCTGACCGGCAAGGGCGTGCCTGCCGCCCGCCTGAGCGCCAAGGGCTACGGGGCGGAGAACCCGGTCGGCGACAACGCCACCGCCGCAGGGCGCCAGAAAAACCGGCGGATCGAACTGCACGCGATCGCACCGTGACCGTCGTTTCCGTCACGTGAACATCAAAAAGCCCTGCCGTCTGGCAGGGCTTTTTTTGTGCCGCTGTTCTCCTGGGCCGGCGCGGCCGGGGCCGATTGCCGGCTCACAGCAACCGGGCCAGGGCCAGATTGACCAAGCCGATGAGAAAACCGAGCAACGCCCCGAACAAATTGATGTATTTGAACTGCTCCTCCATGATCGACAGCAGCAGCCGTTCGAGTTGGAGCAGGTCGAGCGAATCGACCTTGTCGGTCACGATCCTCTTGAGGTTCAGGGATTCGACCACCCCCGGCACTTCCTGGAGCAGTATCCGATTGGTGGTGAGCACCGTGTATTCGATCAGGCCCTGGCGGACCCCGTGGGGCACGATATCGTACAGCCGGCCGAGCGGTTTGGCGAGCAGGGCGTCGATCATGGCGCCCACCATGGCATGGACCAGCCGTTCGCTGGCACCGGACCGCAACAGGGCCAGACACTCCCGCACAATCGTCTCCCGCAGTTGGCCGCCGCCCGCGCCGGGAAAAAATTGACCGGCAAGATCGGCCAGGGTCCGCCGGCCCCCATCGAGCAGATGCTCCAGACCGAAATGGAGCAGCGCCCGCAGGCCGGTGTGGGTCGCCTCGCTTCTGCACGCGGCCAGCAACTGGCCGGCGCATTCCCGGCAGAGTCCGGCCAGCCGTTCCTCCTCCACCTTGGCGAGGAGTACGTCGAGCCGTTTGCGCATCAGGGTGTCGATGACCTCCTCCAGCACTGCCACCATCCGCGCCCGCACCTCGGGGTTGGCGAGCCAGGCCGCCAGATCCTCCTCCTTTGCCTCCAGATAGGTGCCGATTTTCTCCTCGAAGGTGTCCCTCTCCAGAAACCCTTTGGCCATGGCCCCTACCGCTCCAAGGGTTTCGAGGAAATGATCGACGCCGTCCAGGATACCCTTGATCACCTGGGCGCGCAGCACCGGATCGGCCAGTTGCGCTCCCATGCGCTGGAGAAGGGGGCCGGCATGCTCCCGCAGCGCGTCCTTCGCCAGATCGGTCAACCGGGCCGGGACGAGATCGCCGATGACGGCCCCGCGGGCGGCGGCCTGGCGCAGACTGCCGGCCAGGTGTCCGGCCAGCCAGGTTTCGGTCTGCTCGCTGCACAGAATCGTCCGGATGAGGTCATCGATGCCCAGATAGATTTCCCGCCGGGTTTCCGCGGCGAACAGGGCATCGATTTCCCGGCCGGCGAGCGTGTCCAGCCGGCCGGCAATGGCCGCGATGCATTGTTCCTCGAAGCCGCTGCCGGCCAGGTAAGCATTGATCCCCTCGGCCACCCGGTATTTCAGGGTCTTGACGCCCACCTGAAAATAGGAGCGGAAACGGAGGGGAACGAGATCCGGCAGCGGTCCCAGGTCACGGGTGAAGAGTTCCCGGATCTTGCGGTCGGCCAGCAGGGCCAGATGCTCCTGGAACGGTTCATCGGAAATGGCGGCGCCGATATCCCGGCTGGTCAGGAGGTGGCGCCCCACCATCTCGCCGATGTTGGCGGCCAGGGCGCGCCGTTTGGAAGGGATGACACCGGGGGTCATCGGCACGCGGATGCCGAAGACATGCCAGGGACGCAGCGGCCGGAACAGCATGCCGATGGCGACCTTGTTGGTGAGGTAGCCGATAAAGGCCCCGACACAGGGGTGGGCCAGAGAGCCGAGCAGGGCGGGATCGATGGTGAACACAGCGTTTTCTTTGCAGGAGGGAGGTTACGAGGACAAGACCAGTGGCAGGAGTTCCTCGGGCCGGGCGACGAGGTGCTGCGCGCCGGTGCGGGTCAGTTCGGCCTCGTCGCGGAATCCCCAGAGGACGCCGGCCGCGACCATGCCGGCGGCGCGCGCGGTCCGCATGTCGACGCCGCTGTCGCCCACGTAGAGGATCTGCGCCGGGTCCAGATGGAGCAGCCGGGCAATTTCCAGGGCAGCGGTCGGATCGGGTTTCTTCGGCACGCCGTCCCGTTGCCCCAGCAGGGGGTCGAAATGCCAGCGGGGCAGCAGCCGCTGCACGCAGAGACGGGTGAAGGCGTCGGGCTTGTTGGACAGGATGCTCAGCCGCACGCCTTCGGCAGTCAGCCGGTCGAGCAGGTCGGCGATGCCGGGATAGGGTGCGGACCGGTCGTGCCAGGTCCGGGCATACGCCTCCTGAAAGGCGGCCACGGCACCGCCCACCATCGCGGCGTCGCGCCGGTCGGCCGGGAGCATGCGCTCCACCAGCACGCGGAGACCGTCGCCGACAAAATGCCGGTAGGCGTCGACCGGATGCCGGGGCAGCCCCTGGTCGGCCAGCACCCGATTGGCCGCCGCCGCCAGATCCTCCAAGGTGTCGAGCAGGGTTCCGTCCAGATCGAACAGGACAGCATGATACCGCATGGCAGACATTCTCCTCGCTTCGATTTTCTCATGCATCGCCGTGGCCCGTCGCCCGTGGCAGGACCGCGAACGTGCGACCGCGCCCACTATAACCGGGCGCCTCTCCGGGCGTAAATGTTTTTTCCCGTGTTGCGTCCGCGCTCCCTTTGGAGCGGTCTGTCGCCGCACTTTTCTGTTGTCTCAAACAGTCAAAAAGCTATAGAATTGAAAAGATGAATATTTTACGATATACAGCGGACAGGCGGGGTACGGGACCGGATGTCCCGGTGTCTGCCCCGGTCTGCCCCGCTTTCCCTTTTCCTTTGCTGCGGTCACCCCATCGATGAACCCGAAATCCTCACCTCCCGTCACCATGATCGACCTGATCAAGGTGAGCAAGGCCTATCCCCCCGATGTCCAGGCCATTGCCGATGTTTCCCTGACCGTGACCCGGGGGGAGATCGTGTTTCTCACCGGCATGAGCGGTGCCGGCAAGACCACCCTGCTCCGCCTGATCAGCCGGATGGAAAAACCGACCAAGGGCATGGTCGATGTCGCCGGCATGGATGTGATCAAACTGCCGCAAAGCAGCATCCACCTGCTGCGGCGCAAGGTCGGCATGGCCTACCAGGATTTCAAACTGCTGCCCGAGCGGACCGTGGCCGACAACATCGCCATTGCCATGGAGGTGGTGTACCGTCCCCGGTCCTTCATCGAGAAACGGACCAGGGAACTCCTGGAACAGCTTGACCTGACGAGAAAATACAACACCCGTGCCGGCGAGCTCTCGCGGGGCGAACAGCAACGGGTCTCCATTGCCCGTGCCGTGGCCAACGGTCCGGAGATCGTGCTGGCCGACGAGCCGACCGGCAATCTCGACGCGGAAACCACCGCCCGGGTCATGGCCCTTTTCGAACAGTTGCACCGCAAGGGTGCCACTCTGATCATCGCCACCCATGACCGGTCGCTCTTCGAGGACACGCCGCACCGGGTCATCGAACTCCGTTTCGGTCGGGTCCTGTCCCGAAGCGAGGCGGGAAAGGACGACGGCCCCGCCCCTTTCGAGGCCCCGCCCGCCCTGTTCGAGGAGACCGGCGCATGAGATTCTGGATCGTCGTTCTCCGCCATACCTGCCGCAACATGCTGCACACCTGGAAATCGCAGGGCATGACCCTGTTCACCGTTTCGCTGTCGGTGCTCATCTTCTCGTTTTTCTACCTCGTGTACGTCAACGCCCTGCATGTCGGGGAAAGACTGGGCGACGATCTCCGCCTGGTGGTGTATCTCGACGAGGAACCCGCGCCGCCGCTCCAGGAGGAATACCGGCACAAAATCCTCAAATTCGATCAGGTCGACCGCATCGAGTTCATTGGCCGGGAGCAGGCCTACAAACGGTTCGAACGGATTCTCGGCGAAAACAGCGACGTGCTCACCGGCGTGCCCACCGATTTCCTGCCGGCCTCGATCGAGGTGTATCCGGTCCGGACCCTGGACAGCCTTTCCCGGATCAAGCGGTTTTCCGACTACCTGCAAACCCTGCCCGGCGTGCTCAAGGTGCAATACGGCAAGGAATGGATCGAACGCTTCTACGCCTTCATCCAGTTGATGCGGGTGATCATCCTCCTTTCAGGATCGCTGCTCATCATGACCACCACCTTCATGGTCGCCCATACCATCCGGCTCACCCTCTTCGCCCGGCAGCAGGAGCTGGAACTGCTCCGCCTGGTCGGGGCCACCGACAACTACATCCGCATGCCCTTCCTGCTCGAGGGCGCGCTCCAGGGGGGCATCGGCGCCTGTTGCGGCCTGGGGGCACTGCTGCTGCTCTATAATTGGATCACGCTTCAGTTCGCGGGACCGGCCGCCATCCCGCTGCCGGCCTTTGCCTTTTTCCAATGGCCGGTGATCGCCGCCATCATCGGCCTGGCCACCCTGCTCTGCGTTGCCGGCAGTTTTTCGGCGATCAGACGGTTCCTGCATTTCTGATGCCGCCCGCCATGCCGCTCCGTTGCGCCGTTCTTCTCCTCCTGCTCGTCAGCCTGCCGGTCCAGGGCCTGCTGGCCGCCGAATCGAGGAAAGGTTCGCAGGAAGCGGACCCGCAGACGCAGATCATCTCCATCGGCAAGCTCCGCGAGGAAATCTCCAGGCATCAGGACAAGATCGAGCAAGCCGGCAGTGAAGAGCATTCCCTGCTGGAGGAGTTGGAGGGGCTGGATACCAAGATCGGCGGGCAAAAGGCCAGAATCGAGGAGTTGCAGGCGCGGCTCGGGGAACAGGAGCGGATCATCGCCGCCAAGGAACGGGAACTGGCGGCAGTGACCCGGAAAACCGACTCCCTGCGCCGGCATTTGATCAAGCGGCTGCGGTCGTTCTACCTCAACGGGACGACCGGGTTTCTCGACATCGTCTTCTCCAGCGGCACCCTCCCGGACCTGATGGTGGCCAACGATGCCTATCATTCGCTGGTCACCTACGACCAGGAGCTGTTTTCCGAGTACCGCACCAGCGTCGTCGAGATCGACCGGGCCAAACGGGCCCACGAGCTGGAGCAATCGGTCCAGGAACACTTCCTCGCCGAAGCCGCCGCGGAAAAGGAGGGACTGCAACGCACCGCCGACGAAAAAAACAGGGTTCTGCACCGGATCCGGACCGAAAAGGGGTTGTACGAACAGGCCCTGCGGGAGATGAAGAAGGCGGAGAGCACCCTCCTCGCCACCCTGGAGAAACACAGCCAGTCCCCCGAAAACGCCCCCTTCGGTTTCGGCGCGCAGAGGAACAAGCTGCCGCCGCCGGTCTGGGGCAAGGTGGTCCGCCGGTTTCAGGAATCCCCCCCGGACGACGACGATACCACCTTCGCCCAAGGCATCACCATCCTGCCGCCGGCCCAGGCGGAGGTATTTGCCGTCTATGGCGGCCTGGTTCTTTTTTCCGGATACATGAGCGGCTACGGTAGGGTCGTCATCATCGAGCACGATCAGGAATACTACACCGTCACCGCCCGGCTCGACGATCTCCGGGTTCAGGAAGGCGATGTGGTCCGGCGGGGGCAGATCATCGGCACCAGCAGCGAGGAACTCACGCCCTTCGGCCAGGGCGCCTATTTTGAAATCCGTCACGGCACCCAACCGGAGAATCCCCTCGACTGGATCCGGCCCGGGGCTCTGCCCACCCGCTGAACGGTCGGCCGCGGCCATCGTTTTTCCGGGATGTACCACAATAACCGTTGCCACCCCCGGTATTTCCCGTTAAGCTGAATAATTATAGGGATTCCCGGCAGCTCCCCGCCCGGTGCGGACACGCTGCCGCCCATATTGGTTCCGCTTGCCGAGGTTTGCTCCCCCATTTCCGCCATTCGGTCTCGCCGCTGCCCCATGAAACGCCTTCTTTCCCTCCTGCTCCTCGGTTTATGCTGCCTCTGGACTTCCGCCCATGCCGACGAAAACACGCAGGAGCGCGACATCTACCGCGATCTGGAAACCTTTGCCAATGTCCTGACCCTGATCCAGCAGTACTATGTGGACGAGATCAACTCCAGCAAGGTGATCAACGGTGCGATCAACGGCATGCTCGGCTCGCTCGATCCCCATTCGGCTTACATGACCCCCGAGGATTTCAAGGATCTGGAAGAGGAGACCTCGGGCAGCTTCACCGGCATCGGTATCGAGATTTCCATTCGTGACGGCGTGCTCACCGCCGTGGCCCCCATCGAGGGAACGCCGGCCGACCGCCAGGGCATCAAGTCCGGCGACCAGATCGTCCGCATCAACGGTGAACTGACCAAGACCATGACCCTGATGGAGGCGGTCAAAAAGCTGCGCGGCACCAAGGGCACACCGGTCACCATCACCGTCCACCGGCAGGAGTGGAAGGAGCCCAAGGATTTCACCATGATCCGGGAGGCCATTCCCCTGGTGTCGGTCAAGTACACCGAACTGGAACCCGGCTTTGCCTATGTCCGGGTGTCCAACTTTCAGGCCACCACCACCAGGGATTTGCGCAACGCCCTGAAAAACGTCAAGAAAAAACACCGCATTCAGGGGGTTGTCCTTGATCTGCGCAACAACCCCGGCGGGCTGCTCGACCAGGCGGTCAAGGTGACCGACGTTTTCCTCGACAAGGGGGTCATCGTTTCCACCAAGGGCCGCAACAAGGAAGAGCAGATGGTGTTCGAGGCGCATCCGGACGACGGCTACACCGATTTTCCCATGGTGGTGCTGGTCAACGGCGGTTCGGCCAGCGGTTCGGAAATCGTGGCCGGGGCGCTCCAGGATCATCGGCGGGCCGTGATCATGGGCACCACCACCTTCGGCAAGGGCTCGGTCCAGACCATCCTGCCCCTGCCCGAGGGCGCCGGTCTCCGCCTGACCACTGCCAAATATTACACTCCCAGCGGCGATTCGATCCAGGCCACCGGCATCAAGCCCGACATAGTGGTGCCGCTGACCACGACACCCGCCCCGGAGGCCGTCTCCGCCCCGCCGGCCAAGACCATCAGGGAAAAAGACCTGCCCGGCCATCTGGAAAACGACAAGAGCGGCCCCAAGCGTTCCGGGGGTGAGGCGATCGAGGACGGCGACCAGCAGGAAGAATTGCAGCAAATGGAAGATATCCGCCAGATCACCAAGCGGATGGAGCAGGACAACCAGTTGCGGGCCGCCTTCGCCACCCTCAAAAGTTTGGGCCGCCCCTCGAGCCAGCGGTAGCAAGAACACCGACCGGCGCCGGCACGCCCGGTCCCGGATCGGTCAGGCCAGCCCCAACTCGCGGAGCACGTTGACGTTGGCCGTCCAGTTCCTGCTCACCTTGACCCACAGGTGCAACCGCACCCGGCAGCCGAGCAGCTGTTCGATATCGGCGACGGCGCTCTTGCGGATGGCCGCCAGCATGGCCCCCTTTTGCCCCACCAGGATACCCTTCTGTGAATCCCGCTCCACCAGGATCGTCGCCCGGATGACCACCTGCTCGCCTTCCTCGAAGGTGTCGATGACCACGGCCGTCGAATAGGGGATCTCGTCTCGGGTGCGCAGGAAGATTTTTTCCCGGATGATCTCGGCGGCGATGAACCGCTCGCTGGCGTCGGTGGGGATATCGTCCGGATAATACTGCGGCCCCTCGGGCATGAGCCCCACCAGCTCCGCCAGCAGGGTGTCGATCCCCGCACCCGTGAGGGCCGAGACGGGAACGACCGCGGCAAAGGCGTGCAGCCCGCGGTACCAATCGATCACCGGCAGCAGCCGCTCCGGAGGCAGCAGGTCCATTTTGTTCAGGGCCAAGACCACCGGGCAGCCGATCCGGTCCAGGTATCCCCGGAACTCCTCGGCCCGCCGCTCCAGCTTGGTCGCCGGCATGTCGGCACTGTCCGCCAGAAACAGGACCGCATCCGCCTCGGCCAGGCTCTCCAGCGCCACCCGCACCATCTGCCGGTTCATCTCCTCCCTTGCCGCATGCAGGCCGGGCGTGTCCAGCAGGATCATCTGATACCCGGCTCCGGTGACGATGCCCATGATCCGGTTACGGGTGGTTTGCGGCTTGGGAGTGACGATGGCGATCTTCTGCCGGAGCAGTTGGTTGAGCAAGGTCGACTTGCCGGCATTGGGGGGACCGATGATGGCCACCACCCCCGAGCGGTGGAGTGTACTGTTCAAGGGCGCTCCTTTGTTGACGGCCGCAGCCGTATCGAAAAAGAAAAGCATGACAAAGAAAGGGAATCCTGCTATCCACTGTAAGCTTACCATGAGCCCCCAACTTCGCAACGTGTTAAACCGATGATCGCCCCCGGCAGCCTCATAGAATTCATCGACGGCGGCAGGTTTCTCTGCGGTCTGGTTTCCGGCGTGGCCGAGAAGAAAATCCAACTGCTCAGCCAGAACGGCCGCGAGATCAATCTGCCGGAGGCCAGGGTCCTGAGCGTGTCGCGCCAGCTCTATCCCTGCAACGCCGGCCGGGAGGCGACCACCGCCCTGCTGCGGGAACACAACGACGGCCGTTTCGCCCTGGCCGGAACCATCGATCTGGAGCCGCTGTGGGAAATCGTCTGCGAGGAGACCGACAGCGAGTTCTCTCCCGACTTCCTCACCGAACTGCATTTCGGCGGCGTGGTGGACGACGACCAGCGGGCCGCCTTTCTGCGGGCGGTGTTTGCCGACCCGCTCTTCTTCAAATACAAAAACGGCCAGATCGTTGCGCACACGCCGGAACAGGTCGCCCACCTGCGGCAGCAGCGGCAGCGGGAACAGGAAAAGGCGCTACTGCTGGAACGAGCGGCGCAGGAGCTGCAGGCGATCGTGCGGGGCGAGCCGGCGGCCCCGGCCGACTGGCCGGACCGGGAGCGATGCCTGCACTGGCTGGCCCAATCGATCCTGTTCGGCAGCGAGGCCCCGGAAGACGAATTCATCCGCCAGGTCCTGAAAAAGGCGGGACTGACCGCCCCCCATGCCGGCCATGAACTGCTGGTGAAAGCAGGGGTTTGGGATCAGGACGAAAACCTGGCCCTGCTCCGCTCCGACCAGCCGGTCGAGTTTCCCGAGGCCTGCCTGCACATCACCGAAACCCTGCACGAGGCCACGGCCGAGGAGCTGCTCGGCGATCCCAAGCGGAAGGATCTGCGCGGGCTGCCCATCCTGACCATCGACGGCACGTCCACCCGCGATTTTGACGACGCCGTCCACATCGCCTGCAAGGAAAACGGCCAGATCGAACTCGGCATCCACATCACCGACGTCAGCTACTACGTGCCGGTCAAGAGCCCGCTCTTCGCCGAGGCCAAGGAACGATCGACCTCAATCTACTTCCCCGAGGGGCACATCCCCATGCTGCCCAAGCAGTTGTCGCTCGATCTGTGCAGCCTGATCCAGGGCAGAATCCGCCCGACCATCAGCTTTCTCGTCACCCTGAACCCGGACGGCAGCCTCATCCATTCCACCATCGTGCCGGCGGTCATCGAGGTCAAGCGCCAGCTGAGCTACCGCGAGGCGGACAACCTGATCGACCGGGACCCCGAACTGGCGGCCCTCAACGTGGTCCGGCAGCAGTTGCGGCAACAGCGGGTCGACCGGGGTGCGCTCCTGCTCTCCCTGCCGGACGTCAACATCGACATTCGCGACCGCGAGCATATCCAGGTCTACCTCTCGCCGGTGGATACGCCGGCCCGCAACCTGATTTCCGAATGCATGATCCTGGCCAACGGCCTTGCCGCCGCCTACCTGGCGGCACGAGAGGCGCCCGGCCTGTTCCGCTCGCAGCCGCCGCCGCGCAAGCGCATCATCGCCGGCGTCCAGAACAGCCTGGCCGACATCGCCCACCAGCGGCGCTATCTCGCCCGGGGCGAGCTGACCTCGCACCCCAAGCCGCACAGCGGCCTCGGCCTGAACAGCTACACCACCATCACCTCGCCGATTCGCCGTTTTCTCGACCTGGCCATGCAGCACCAACTGAGCCACATGCTCCACGGCCACGGCATCCTTTTTTCCAGCGAGGAATGCAAGGCCTTCACCGGGATCATCCAACAGAAGCTGGCCCGGGCCAACGCCATCCGACAGCAGCGGCACCGCTACTGGATCTTGCGCTATCTGGCGCCCAAGGAGGGCCAGAGGGCCAACGCCCTGGTGGTCGGCGTCGGCCCAAAGCGGGTCAACCTGCTCCTCTGCGACTGCCTGTTCGACGTCGACCTGCCGCCCAATCCGTCCTTTCCGGTCGATCCCGGCGACATCGTCCGTATCCGGCTCGCCCGGGTGCGTCCCCTGGACAACCTCCTCCGGATCGAGTGGTAATCGTGTTCCCCGCACTGTCATCGGCAGGCGGTCCGGTCGCTGCCCGGATGGGACGAGGCGCGGACAGCCCTCACTTCTCCCCCGGCGGGCCGGTCCTTGTCGTGGACAAATATCTGTCAATCAGGTATATGCTCTGGGTATATTTGCAGTTGATTCCTTACCGAGCACAGGCGTTGCGGCCTTTACCCCATAGAATGAAATTTTTCGACATCCGACTGCTTTTTCTCTGCGCCTACCTGCTGGCGTTCCATCCCTGCCTGCCGTCGGCCCTGGCAGAAGAATCACCTGAAGTCAAAGACATCATCGTCACCACCTCGGACACCGATCTCCTGCTCTTCGCCACGGTGAAAGACGGTTTCACCAAGGGAATGCTCGACGATATCCACAACGGCGTCCCCGTTGTGTTCACCTACCACATGGAACTGATCAAGACCGACGGCAAATGGTTCAACACCACCCTGGTCGAATCCGCCGTCACGCACACCCTTTCCTTTGACACGGCCACCAAGGCGTACACGGTCGTTCTTTCCGACCAGGCCAACAAAAGTGTGACCACCGCCGACCTGGACCAGGCCAAGCAACTGATGGCCGAACTGAACGGCGTCAAGGTGATCGCCCTCGCCCGGTTGGTGCCCGATGCACCCTATGCCATTCATTTCAAGGTGACCCTGAAGAAGGGCTCGTTGCCATTCGGCATGCACCGCCTGCTTCCCTTTGCCGCGTTGTGGGATTTCGAAACCGACTGGCGAACCATCGAATTCAGGTACTGACCCCCGGTTCCGGCCACCGATGCTCACCGCGGAACAGAGAAAAAAGAAGCAGCGGCTGGTTCGCATCGTCATCGTCTTCTGCCTCCTGCTCATCCCGGTTCTGGGCTACGTCCAGCGCGGCCTGCTCAGCGGCGATTTCAACCTGCCCATTTCCAGCACCATCCTGATCTTCGCCCTGATCAACGTCAACGGGCTGCTGCTGCTGCTCATGCTCTACCTGGTGCTGCGCAACCTGGTGGAGCTGATCTTCGAACGCAATCAGAAAATCCTCGGCTCCCGTCTGCGCACCCGGCTGGTGATCTGCTTCGTCTCGCTTTCCCTGATCCCCACGGCCATCCTCTTCTTCGTGGCCCTGCGCTTCGTCTCCACCTCCATGGACTACTGGTTCAACGCCCAGGTGGAGGATTCGCTCCAGTCCTCGCTCAAGCTGGCGCAGGCGACCCTCCACGACAGCGGCGAGCAGGCCGAGTACACCGGCCGCCAACTCGCCTCGATCCTGGAAAGCGGCACCCTGGATCTGACCGATGCAAATGCCCTGGAGCAATTCTTCTCCAAGACGCTCGAAATCGATCTGCCGGGCGCCCCGGACTCCATCCTCCTGCTCGACAACGAACGGAAACCGCTCGTCTCGGTGACCGGTCCCCGTCTCCAGGCCATGACGCCGCCCTCTCCGCCCTCGGAGGCCCTGCGCCTGACCGCCACCTTCGACCGCACCGAGGTGGTCACCCAGAAAACCGCCCTGGGCGAATTGATCGAGGCGATCGTCCCGGTGGAGGTCAGGTTGGAAACCCCGCAAACCTGGTTCCTGATCACCACCGTTCTGGTCCCCGCCGCCCGGCTCGAAGCCATGCAGTCCATTTCCGGGGGCATCACCGGCTACCAGCAACTGGTCATGCTCAAGGCGCCGATCAAATTCAGCCTCATCATCATGCTCCTGATCATCACCCTGCTGGTGCTGTTCGGGGCGATCTGGTTCGGCTTCTACATCGCCCGCGGCCTCACCGGACCGATCAAGAAGCTGGCCGAGGCCACCAGGAGGGTGGCCGACGGCGATATGGATTTCATCGTCGAGAAGGAGGCGGACGACGAGATGGGCATGCTGGTCGACTCCTTCAACTCCATGACCGCGGAGATCCTGGCGTCGAACCGGCAACTGGCCCGGACCCACCAGGCGCTGCAGGACAGCACCGAGGTGTCGGAACAGCGCCGCCGCTACCTCGAAACCATCCTGGAAAACGTGGCCGCCGGCGTCATCGCCCTGGACGAGAACAACCGGATCACCACCATCAACCGCTTCGCCGAGGAATTGCTGGCCATCAGGCCCGCCGCCTTCCTGGGCAGGGATTTCCATGTCGCCCTGCCCAAACAGCACGTGCTCATCGTCGAGAGTTTCTTGAAGGAACTGCTGGCCAGCGGCAGGCAGACGATCGAGCGGCATCTGCGGGTGACCATCCGCCGGGGCGAAACTTTGTCCCTCCAGGTCAACGTCACCCGCATGGTGGACGATTGGCAGCAGCCCATCGGCTTCGTCATCGTCTTCGACAACCTGACCAACCTGGAAAAGGCGCAACGGCTCGCCGCCTGGCAGGAAGTGGCCCGCCGCATCGCCCATGAGATCAAGAACCCGCTGACGCCCATCCAGCTCTCGGCCCAGCGGCTGCGCAAACGCTACCTGGACAGCATCGACGACAACCGGGAGATCTTCGACCAGTGCACCGCCACCATCGTCAACCAGGTCGACGAGATCAAGAAACTGGTGAGCGAGTTCTCCGACTTCGCCCGCATGCCCAAACTGCGCAAGGAGCGGAAAAACCTGGGAAACCTGATCTGGGAAATGGCAATCCTCTATCAGGAGGCACACAAGCACCTGACCATCGTCTGCCGGATCGACCCGGCGGTGCCCGAATTTCTCTTCGACGGCGTCCAGCTCAAACGGGTGCTGATCAACCTGCTCGACAACGCCGTCTCTGTTCTGGGCGACGGCGGCACCATCACGGTCTCCCTCGGATTCGGCGACAGGGCCGGCCAGGTCCGCATGGCGGTGGCCGACGATGGCCCGGGCATTGCCGACGAGGTCAAGGTGCGGATCTTCGAGCCCTATTTTTCCACCCGCAAATCGGGCACCGGCCTCGGCCTGGCCATCGCCCACACCATCGTCAGCGAGCACGGCGGCACCATCCGGGTCCACGACAACACCCCCGCCGGCACGGTCTTTGCGGTTGAGCTGCCGCTGGATACCTGATATGATGGCGCCATCGTTCAGCTGAACGATCGCCCGCGAACAGCCGCTCCGCGCACCGCAACCGCTCTTTTTTTTCGCCACCTGCCCATGCCCGACACCATTCTCATTATCGACGACGAGGCCGCCATCCGCGACAGCCTCGCGGGCATCCTGGCCGACGAGGGGTTTGCGCCCCTGACCGCGGCGAGCGCCGAGGAGGGGATGCAGATGCTGGACGAAAAGGATGTGCACCTGGTCCTGCTCGACATCTGGATGCCGGGCATGGACGGTCTGGAGGCCCTGAAACTGATCAGGCAGCGCTTTTCCCTGCCGGTGATCATGATCTCGGGCCACGGCACCATCGAAACCGCGGTGCAGGCCACCCGTAGCGGTGCCTTCGATTTCATCGAAAAACCGCTCTCCTACGACAAAACCATTCTCTCGATCAAAAAGGGATTGCAGCTGGCGCACCTGGAGCGGGAAAACCAGCTGCTGCGGGAGAGCGGCCCGGCCCCGGTCAACATCACCGGCACCAGCCCGCTGGTGGTGCAGCTGCGGCAGCAGATCGAACGGGTGGCGCCCACTGACGCCTGGGTGCTGATCCGGGGCGGCCACGGCACCGGCAAGGAGTTGGTGGCCCAGACCATCCACCGCCTGTCCCGCCGGGCACGGCAGCCGATGGTGGCGGTCAATTGCGCGGCCATTCCCGAGGAATTGATCGAGTCCGAGCTGTTCGGCCATGTCAAGGGCGCCTTCACCGGGGCGACGGAGAACAAGAAGGGCAAGTTCGACCAGGCCAGCGGCTCCACCCTCTTCCTCGACGAAATCGGCGACATGAGCTTGAAGAGCCAGGCCAAGGTGCTCCGCATTCTGCAGGAACAGAAATTCGAGCGGGTCGGCGGCTCGCGCACCATCGAGGTCGATGTGCGGGTGCTGGCGGCCACCAACAAGAATCTGGAAGAGGAAATCGAGAGGGGCGCCTTCCGGGCCGATCTCTTCTACCGGCTCAACGTGGTGCCCATCATGGTGCCCGACCTGGTGGACCGGCGCGAGGACATTCCCCTGCTGGTGGCCGACTTCATCAACCAGTTCCGCCGCAAGGGCATCGGCCGCAAACAGTTCTCCGCCGCGGCCCTGCATCTGCTCCAGCGGCACGCCTGGCCGGGCAATGTGCGCGAACTGCGCAACCTGGTGGAACGGCTGGTGATCATGACGCCGGCCGACGAAATCGAGGCCGAGGATGTGGCCCTGTTCCTCGGCAACGCCCCCCTGCTGGAGCCGCCGGCCCGGCCTGTGGACCAGGCCTACCGGCATCTCGATTACAAGGAGGCCCGCCGCCGCTTCGAGACCGAGTATCTGCAGGCCAGGCTTGCGGAAAACGACGGCAACATCTCAAAAACCGCCGAGCAGATCGGCATGGAGCGCAGCCACCTGCACAAGAAAGTGAAGGCCCTGGGCATCGCGGTAAAATAGCGTCATCGCCGGCGGATGTCCGAGGACGCCGCTGGCCCCGGCATCGGCCCCAACAGGCACCGCCCCGCTCTTCCGAACACGACCACTGAACCAACCCATTTTCGATTGAGGCATCCCATGGTTTTTCCTGAATACCGCCCGCGCCGAATGCGCCGAACCGAAACCTTCCGCGCCATGATCCGCGAAACCCGGCTGGCGCCGGAGCAGATGATCTATCCCCTGTTCGTTCTTCCCGGCAAGGGCGTCCGCGAGGAGGTGTCTTCCATGCCGGGCGTCTTCCGGCTGTCGGTCGACCAACTGGCCAGGGAAGCGAAAGAATGCCTCTCCCTCGGGGTCCGCTCGGTCATCCTGTTCGGCCTGCCGGAGAAGAAAGACGGCCTCGGTTCCGGCGCCTACGCCAACAACGGCATTGTCCAGCGGGCGATCCGCGAGCTGAAGAACAAGGCGCCGGAGATGACCGTGGTGACCGATGTCTGCCTCTGCGAGTACACCGACCACGGCCACTGCGGCTGCCTGGCCGGCAACGAGGTCGACAACGACGCCACCCTCGAACTGCTGGCCAGGACCGCCCTGTCCCATGCCCAGGCCGGGGCCGACATGGTGGCGCCCTCGGACATGATGGACGGCCGGGTGAGCGAGATCCGTACCGCGCTCGACGAGAATTCGTACCACATGGTGCCGATCATGTCCTATGCGGTCAAGTACGCCTCGGCCTTCTACGGCCCGTTCCGCGACGCCGCCGAGTGCGCGCCGCAATTCGGCGACCGCCGCAGCTACCAGATGGACCCGGCCAACAGCAGGGAGGCCTTGCGCGAGGCTACCCTCGATGTCGACGAGGGTGCCGATATCCTCATGGTCAAACCGGCCCTGGCCTACCTCGACATCATCAGCCGGCTGCGCGACGAGTTCGACCTGCCGGTGGCCGCCTACCAGGTCAGCGGCGAATACGCCATGATCAAGGCCGCCGCCGAAAAGGGCTGGATCGACGGCGAGCGGGTGATGGCCGAATCCCTGATCGCCATCCGCCGCGCCGGCGCCGACCTCATCCTCACCTACTTCGCCAAGGACATGGCCCGGCTGCTGGCAAACGGGCAGTAATCCCGCTCACGGGGCCACCATTCTCCAAACGAAAGCCTGCCAGCGGACACTTCTCCGCCGCCAGGCTTTCGTTTTTTCGTCTCAGCGGGCGATCCGGTTGACGAAGCAGGCCATCAGGTCCAGGGTCAATGCCGGGAAGTCGAGGTGGGGAGAATGGCCGCACTCCTCCAGGAGCAGCGGGGTGGCGGAGCCGCCGGACCGGCTGACGATGGCTTCCACCTGGGCCGGGGTGCCGTACTGATCGTTCCGGCCCTGGAGCACCAGTAGGGGCACCTCGATGGATGGCAGCAGATCTTCGATGGACCAGGAGCGGAATGGGGCACTGGTCCAGGTTTCGGCCCAGGCCCGGAACAGGGTCTCGCTTTTTTCGCCGTGGGAGCGGGCCAGCCCCTTCCTGAGCTTGCCCTGCGCCCACGCCGCCTGCGCCTGCCGCACGCCGTCGACCGTCACCTGCTCGACCATGACATGGGCGGCTTCTGTGATAATACCCACCAGGCCCGCAGGCTTTTCCGCGCCGAAAATCAGACTGATGCTGCCGCCGTCGGAATGACCGACGAGCACAAAGCGCTGGCCGGGAATCAGGGCCGCGAGCACCCTGGGCAACTCGTCCAGGGCATATTCATGGAGATAGCGGTTGGTGCGGGGCCGGATGAGCCCGGTAGAACGGCCGTGACCGAGCCGGTCGTAGGCCAGGCCCGGACAGCGGGTCCGGCGGCACAGATCGCGGGGAAAGTCCCCCCACTGGGCCACGCTGCCCAAACCTTCGTGCAGGAACACCAGCCAGGGGCGGCCGGCCTCGCCCGCCAGGCGCTCATAAAAGAGCTGATGCCGTTCATCCAGAACAAGACGGCTCATGGGGAAGTCCTCGGCTCTTCATGATCGTTCGCCATCGCCGCCATCCCCAGCAGCCGACCACCGCCAGCAGGCCGCCGGCAACATCGGCCGCCAGATCGTCGATGCCAGCATGCCGGCCGGGAATGAAGGCCTGATGCACCTCATCGGAAATCCCGTACAGCAGGCAGAACAGCACCGTCACCCATCCAGCCAGCCACGGCCGCTGCCGTCGCCATTGCGGCGGCAGGGCAAAAAGAAAGGCAAGCGCCAGCACCGCATAAACCAGGGAATGGAGCAATTTGTCGACATGGTCGATCTCCGGCAGGGAAAAACTGTTTCCCGGCTGGTGCGACTGGTAAAAAATCGCCCCCATGGCCAGGAGCACGGGGAGCAGGCGGCATCTCGCCTTCGGCCGGTCCATGCCGGGTCCCTAGGCCTCGGCCTCGCCGCCACTCGGGTCCACATGCATGCGCGCGAGCATCTCCTTGGGATAGCGTTTGAAAAGACGACGGATGGCGGCGTGGATCTGCTGGACGGGCGCCCGGTCGAGCCGGGTTTCGGCCCTGTCGGCATAGGCGGTGAGGAACAGCTGCCGGTCGCGAATGGCAAAGGTGTGGCTGAAGTTGATCTCGATGGTCTCGGGATTCTCGTCGATGGGCACCTTCAGGGGCTGTCCGTCCCGGGCGAGCTGCACCGCATCGGACTCGGTGGCCTCCAACAGCCAGGCATCCCCTTCGTGGTCGCTGAAAAACAGAAAAACGCCGAGTTCGTTGAAGGCCGCCTTCTTCTCGCCAGCCTGGGCCTGGATCTTTTCGATGGCGGCCATCAGCGAGATCTTCATCTGATTGGCCGGACTACCGTTTGCCCCCGCCTGCCGGGCGGGCAGACAGCAATGCTTGTATTTTTTGCCCGAGCCGCAGGGGCAGGGGTGATTTCTCCCGATTTTTCCCATCCTGTCCGTTCCTCTCCAGTGGATTGATGCGGCGGCGAACCGCCATTGTTTTCAGCCCCCATCTCTTACCCTGAGCGGCTGAAAGAGTTCAAGAAAAAGCGAATGGCCGCGATAACGGAAAAATGTTTTTCCCGCTTGCGGGGCCTTACGTGAACTGCACCCCGAGGGCGTTGTAGCGCGCCCAGATGGCCTTGAATTCCTCCTGGTTGTCCAGGAGGATGTCCACCAGCCTGGGATCGAAGTGGCGGCCCCGCTGCTCCCGGAAATGGGCGAACACCTCCTCCCAGGTCCAGGCCTCGTGATAGACGCGCCGGTTGGACAGGGCGTCGAAAACATCGGCCACGCCGATGATCCGTCCATGGATATGGATCTCCTCGCCCCGCAGTCCCTGGGGATAGCCCTGACCGTCCCACCGCTCGTGATGCTGGAGGATGATCTTGGCCGCAGCCTGGATGATCGGGCTCGACGAATGCATCAGCAGGTCGTGGCCGCGGTAGACATGTGTCTTGATGATCTGGTATTCCTCCGGCGTCAGGGGGCCGGGTTTGTTGAGGATGGAGTCCGGGATGCCGATCTTGCCCAGGTCGTGCGGGGTGGAGGCCAGCTTGAGCATCTCGGCCTCCTCCTCGTTCAGGCCGTACTTGAGGGCCAGCATCCGGGCGTACTCGGCCACCCGCCGGACATGGCTGCCGGTTTCGGCGGACCGGCACTCCATGGTTTCGGCGATCTGGAAGATAATTTCTTTTTGGGTGTCCTCGATGCCCTTGTGCAAAAAGAGATTGTCATAGGCCAAGGAGACGTTGGTGAAGAACAGCTCCAGCAGATCCCGATCGTTTTCATCCAGTTCCCTGGCGATCTCGAAATAGAGAAAATTCTCCGAACCGGTCTGGCTCTTGAAATACCAGGCGCATTTGCCCTCCTCGCAGAAGAAGCCGTGCTGCCGGGACTGCGCCTGCGACAGGGCGGTCTGCATCAGCACGGTTTCCACCTCGGTGAAGGGTTGGTCGACATAGCGACTGAATGTGCCGGTGGCCGCCAGCACCACCGACTGCCCCTCGACGTTCGAAGCGGTCAGCCCCGAAGCATACTCGCAGATGCCGTCATCCTGCAACTGGAGGATCGAGGTCAGCTGATTGAGCACGCCGCTGCCGAGCTTGTGCAGGGATTGCCGCTCGAAAATGTCGGAGGAGGCGTCGATGATCCTCTTCAGGCCCTTGCGGTTGTTTTCGAGGGTGGTGATGAAGTGGTAGCTGCGCAGGGCCGAAATCACCGTGACCAGCATCTTGTCCAGGGTCAGTTCGGTCTTCTCCTTGTAGTCGTTGATGTCGTACTCCACGATCACCTTGGCCGCCGGCGCCTTGCCGGGCTGGCCGGTGCGCAGCACGATCCGCACCGCGTGGTTGTTCAGCTCCTCGCGGATATAGTGCACCAGCCGCAGGCCGCTGTCCTCGGTTTCCATGACCACGTCGAGCAGGACCACGGCCATGTCCTGGTGCTCGCGCAGGATTTCCCGGGCCTCCACGCCGCTGTAGGCATGGAAGAAGGCGAAGCCGCGGCCCAGGAAATCGAGCCCCTTGATCATGTAGGTGGTGACGCTGTGGACATCGGCCTCGTCGTCGACGATCAGGATCTTCCAGGGCTCGCCGCGGACCGGTGCCTGGGAGGCCGGGCTCCGGGTCGGCTCCGGGGGTTCGTTCTTGAACAGGATTTCGTCGGGTTCGGTCATGGTCTTTTTCGTGTCAAACCGGCATGGTTATGACAAAAACGGCCCCCTGCCCCGGTGCGCTTTCGCAGACGATGGTGCCGCCCAGGGTCCGGGTGACGATGTTGAAGACGATATGCATGCCGAGGCCGGTCGAGCCATGGCTGCGGGAAGTGGTGAAAAAGGGCTCGAAGATGTGGTCGCGAACCTCGGCGGCCATGCCCTTGCCGTCGTCGGCGTACCGCAGTTCCAGGTTCCCGTCGGTACGGCGCACCTCGATGCGGATGGTGCCGGCCTGCTCGGGAGCAAACCCGTGGGTGAGGGTGTTGATGATCAGGTTGGTCAGAATCTGGGAGAAGGCGCCGGGATAGCTCTCGATAACCAAGTCCCCGTCGCAGGCGACCGCGATCCGGTGGCTGGTTTTCTTGAGTTTCGGCCGCAGGCTGAGCAGGATCTCGTCGATGTACCCCTTCACGTTGAACGACCGCCGCTGCTCCGAAACCTGATCGGCCGCCACCATCTTGAAGCTGCGGATCAGATTCGAGGCGCGGTTCAGGTTGACCAGAATCATCTCGGTGCCTTCGCGGGAATCGTCGAGAAACTGGGTCAGATCCGAGCGCTTCATCTCGCCCTGGGCAAAGAGATCGGCTAGGGCCCGGTTCTTCTCGGCGAGCGTCGAGCCGGCCGACAGGGCCACCCCCACCGGTGTGTTGATTTCATGGGCCACGCCGGCCACCAACTCGCCCAGGGCGGCCAGCTTCTCGGAGAGCACCAACTGCTTCTGCATCCGCTGCAAGTCGTCGAGCGTCTGCTGGAGGTCACGGTTGGCGCCGGCCAGTTCTTCGGTCCGCCGCACCACCCGCTCTTCCAGTTCCTCGTTCAGCCGGCGCAATTGCTCCTCGGCCGCGGAACGATCGCCCTCCTTTCGCTCCAACTCCTCGGCCATGCTGTCGAAGGCACCGGCCAGCTGTCCCAATTCGCCGGAACCGGCACCGGCACCGATGCGGACACTCAGGTCGCCCGTCTTGACCTTGCCGGTAGCGGCGATCAGGCTGGCCAGTCGCCGCATCATGGTGAATTCTCCGACAAACCATGCGGTCACCAGGGCCAGCACCGTTGCCAGCGTCAGCAAACCGACGTTGCGGTTGATCACGGACCGGGCCTCGCCCAGGGCCTCGTCCACGGGAATCCCCAGGCGAAGCATCAGATAGGGAAAGGCAGCGCCCTGAAAATGCAGCCGTTTGAAACTGTAGAGGCGCCTGATCCCGTCCACGCCGGTTTCGAGAAAGGTGCCCTCCTCCTCGCGGCCGGACATGTGCGCCACCATCTGCGGCAGATCGCGAACCCAGGTGTATTTCTCGGTTTCCGGGAAACGGGTCAGCCGCATGCCCTTGGCATCGGTCAGGGTGAAGACCGACCGTTCCGGCAGGCGGGTATCGGAAAAAATCCGCCTGAAATAATTCAGATCAAAATCGGCCACCAGCACGCCGACCGGCCGGTTGTCGGGACCGATGACCGGTTGCGCCAGATGAACCACGACCCGGTGCTCGGTTTGCTGGAAGGTATAATCCCCCACAGTAAATACGCCGCTCTCCATGGCCGCGCGGAAGAAGGGGGAGGCACCGATCTCGGCGTTGGTGGCGGCCGGGGCGGTGACGAGGATATGGCCATCGGCATCGGCCAGGGAGAGGGAAACGTAGGCGGCGTTACTGGCGAGAATGTCGGGCAGCAGCGCCCGGCAGGCGGCGACATTGAGGTTCCGCACCTCCGAGGACTTGGCCAGGGCCATCAACAGCAGCCGGGCGTTGTCGACCACCCGCTCGTGGTGGGCCGCCATGGCCTGCACCTGGCGCAGGGCATAGCTCTCGGCCTCCTGCACCACCTGGCTGCGCAGCTCCCGGCCGGTATAGAGCAGGATGGCCAGCGCCGGCAGCACTGCCAGCAAGACCAGCACGATCAGACTTTTGCGAATGGAGCCAAAGAGAAAGAATTGCATCGATCTCCCCACCGAGCAGCCAACAGGCAAACGGCATCGGAATGTATGCGCCGTTTTGTTCCTTGATTAAACCATATTTCTTTGCAAACCGCACCCGTTTGCGCCCTCCAGGCACGCATCGGCATGATGGGAGGGGGATAAATCCCGGATGGCGCCGGTGTCAATCGACCGGATGGAGGACCGAGGCTTCGAGCTTGCCCGTGCGGACCGGAACCAGCCAGAAATCTGCCGGATGGGCATGGATCGTCGTCGACAGGTCGCCGCTTACCCGATGGGAATCCTCGATCAGATTGTAGAAGACGGAATCGATGCCGATGAAGCCGTCGAGGAGATGGGTCAGGGTGTGGAGCACCTTGGTCACATAGCCCTGTTGTAAATCGGGCAGTTGCTCGAGGGTGGTCACCCCCTCTTCCTTGAGATGATCGAGCATCCGCCGGGCGAACCGGTCGTTGGCGGCAGTGCCGTACTCGAGGGTCCGCCAGAACAACGCGTCTGTCCCGCGCAGCACCTCTTCGGCACGGACAAAGAACTCGGCATAGCTGATCAGTTGATTGGTGCTCAGATACCGTTCCACATGCCGGCCGGCAAGCTCAGCCGATTGGGAACGAACGAGAAAATAGTGCGAAACAGGATATTCCATGCGTAGGCGTTGATGGGTGAAGACAAAGGAAGAAAAAAAGGAAATAGCCCCTGGAATGCCGTTTCAAGGAGCCACGGCGACAGCCCGGACATGATTCAGACAATACCTGTCCTGAACGCCGGCATATCCCATGTCTATATTAACATACCAGCTTTCGTGCTGTCCATGGCGGTCGCAGCTCCACAGCCATTGCCCGGCCCGCTCCGTCGCCCCGGCGAACGATTGCCGCTGCTCGGCAACCGGCAGGAGACTGAGCAGCTCGTTGACCGTGGGCACCCGCCACTGCCGGCAGCCGGCATGGCCGCGCGCGTTCAATCCGGATACATAGGTCTGTGCGCCGGCAAAGGTCAGGGGATATCTGCTGCCGTGGCGCTGCCACATCAGACCGGTGGTCCGGTCGATCACGAATGCCTCCCCTTCCTCCAGCCGGTTGCACACCGGGACGAGCGGGCGAAACAGCGCATTGACCGCAAAGTGTGTCCGGGCTCGCGACCGGCAGACATTGACCGGTTCGTTCCGCAGGCGGATCGGCACCTCGCCGGGGGCCGGCAGCGGGCAACTGGCCGGCGGCGGAGCCGGCCCCAGGGTGAGCCGCTCGAACGCGGCCAGCATCTCGGCGGCGGACCGGAACCGTTCTTCCGGCTGCCAGCGCAGGGCCGTGGCGAAAAAGTCGTCCCAGGAACGGTCGTACTGGCTGTTGACCAGGGAAAGGGAAAAACTCTGCATGCCGGGCAAGGTGCCGGTGAGCATGCGGTAGAGGAGCACGGCCGCCGAATAGAGGTCGGCGCGGCCATCGACCTCCTGAGGGTTTTTGCGCTGCTCCGGCGGAGTGTAGCAGGGCGAGCCGATCTGCATGTTGGCCGGTCCGGAAAAGGCCACGCCCTCCACCAGCGCCATGCCGAAATCGCAAATTTTGACGGTGTCCTCGTCGGTAACCAGAATGTTCTGCGGCTTGATGTCCCGATGGACGATGTTGTTGTGGTGGAGGAAATCCAGCGCCGCCAGGATCTGGCGGCCGTAGTGCAGCACCTTGGCGGCCTGGATGATACGCGAGTCCTCCTCAATGCGGAAGGTTTCGCCGATCATCTCGCCAAGGTTGTTGCAGATGTAGTCCATGACAAAAAAGGGCCGGCCCCGCTCGTCCTGGTCGAAATCGTGGGCCGTGACCAGGAAGGGTTGGTTGAAGGCGGCCATGGTCCGGGCCTCGAAGGTGAAAATCTCCCGCAGTTGGTCCATGCCGAGGATATCCTCCAAGAGTTCGCTGGGGTCGAGCAGCTTGATGGCCACCACCTTGTCGATCACCGGCACGATGGCCTTGTACACCGAACCCATGCCGCCCTTGCCGAGGCGGCGGATCACCTGATATCTGCCGATCCGTTGCATGCTCTCACCAGAAAAGACGCTTGGCGTTGCTCGCCGGGAAGCCGCGCTCGCCCAGCAGCCGGATGGTCGTCTGCACATCGTAGGAGACGGCCCTGATGTCGATGGTTGCCGCCTCCTGATCCCAGACCATATATTTGGCGTGCCAACTGAGCGCGTCGCGCGGCTGGCCGACACTGCCGGGCAGGAGCAGATAGCGCGCGCCGGCGGCAAGCGCCGTGCGCCCGATCCCCGCTTCCCGGCTCACCACCCCTGCGCCGGTCCGCTCATGCCATCCCAGATCGTGGGTGTGCCCGGCGAAGCAGAAGCGCTCCGGATAGGCGGCGAAGATCCGTTGCAGCCGGCTTTCGGTGGGCTCGTACAAGTACACGGTCACCGACTGCGGTGGGCAGCCGTGCACATACCGGGCGCCGCCATCGCAGTAAACGGCCGGAAGCGCCGCCAGCCATGCCAGGGAATCGGGACTGAGCAGGCTCCGGGTGAGGGCGAGGGAATCGCGGGCCGTCGCGTGCAACCGGCTGCAGTAACTCCGGTTGACCAGCGCCAGTTCGTGATTGCCCATTACCGAAACGATCCGGTGTTCGAGCAGGGTCCGGACCACCTCCTCGGGTTCGGGGCCGTAGCCGATGTTGTCGCCGAGGGAGAATATGCGGTCCACGCCGACTTGGGCGATATCGGCCAGCACGGCCGCCAGCGCCCGGTAATTGCCGTGGATGTCGGCAAGAACAGCCAGCCGCACCGGTTTCCCGTCCAGGCCGTCACCGCAGGGCATCAGGGCCTCCTGCCGCCGGTCTGCCTGAGCAGATAGTTGCCGCGGACATTACCCAGGGCGGCAAACATGTGCTCCTTGGCACCCGGAATCTGCCGGTAGATGTGCTCGGCCAGCTGGTGAATATCCCGGCGCCGGGTCTGTTCCCGCAGGGGACAGGCGGAACGGACCGGCGCAAGTCCCAGCTGATGGCCGATGGTTTCGATCTCGCTCTTGTCCAGATAGGCGAGCGGGCGGATGAGGGCCAGGCGGCCGGAAAACAGTTCCTGGCGGGGGACCATGGTGCTGATGTTGCCGGCACAGGTCAGGTTGAGCAGAAAGGTTTCGATGATATCGTCGCGGTGGTGACCGAAGGCGATGGTGGTCGAGCCGCAGTCGCGGGCATGGGCAAAAAGTTGCGTGCGCCGGCTGCGGGCGCACTGAAAACAGAGATCGTGGCCGCCCGGAGCGGCTGCCGTCGCTTCCGGGCCGGGCCGCCACTGGGCGGGCAGAATGCGAAACGGCAGGCCGAGTTGCGCCACGATCGTGCCCACCTGGATCGCCACCACCCCCGGACCGTCGTCCCCGGCTTCCATGTCGACATGGACGGCGGTCAAATCGTAGGCGATGGGGGCCTTTCTCCGCCAGTCGGCCAGCAACCAGGCCAGCACCAGCGAATCGATCCCCCCCGACACCGCCACCAGGACCCGGTCGCCGTCGGCCAGCATGGCATAGTCATGCATGGCCCGGCCGACCCGCCGGTTCGAATCCCTCGGCAACCGCACCGCGAAGGCTGTAGCCGGACGAATCGGTTATTTCCCCCCAAGATAGGGGCATTCTCCCAGTTTTTCCTTCAAGCCGTCGCGGGCCAGTTCCTCGGCGGTCAGCCAGACCAGGCCCCGGCTCTGGGTTTTGGGCAGGGCCAGCAGGTTTTCCATCAGCGACTGCTGCTGCTCGTCGAAGCGGCCATGGCACAGCATCCTCCCCTCTCCCACCTCATATAACTTGTAGGCAAAAGTGACCGCGGCCGGCTGCTTGACACCGTAATCGCCGCCGACCCGCTCGCTGTAGCGGCTGAGCGTGGTTTCCAGGACGGCATTGCAGCCGTGCTGGGTGGCAATGCGCCGGGCCGTTTCCAGATTGGTGCCGGCCATCTCCTTGCCGGCCTGGGCAGCGGCAACGAAATGGACACCGGCCTTGCCGGCCAGTGTCTCCTGCATCAGGCCGTCCAACACCCGGCTGCCGCTTATGAGGATGTTTTCATCGGCAAGCGACGGACTTTCCTCCAGGTCGGCCACCGGCCGCACGGGCAGCACGGCAATTCCCGAAACCGCGACTTCCGGTCCCTTGGCGGCCGGCGCCAGTTCATCCTTCTGCGCGCATCCCGCCGCGGCAAGCAAACAACAGACCGCCACCACCATGTGCAACTGTGCCAATGTCTTCACGCTGTTTCTCCTTTTCATTACGCTGGCCACGAAATCGGCCAGCCCGGTTACCCGCATAAACGGCCGAACCATCTTGCTGTCGATCAATCAGAGCATGCCCTTGGACGAGAGCTGGCCGCTGACCCGCGGATTGGGCGCCGTGGCCGCGGCCAGCGCCCGTCCCAGGGCCTTGAAAATCGCCTCGAGAATATGATGGCCGTTTTCGCCATGGAGCAGGTCGACATGAAGGGTCAAACCGGCATGCAGCGTCAGGGCGCGGAAAAACTCCTTGGCCAGCGGCACGTCGAAGCGGCCGATCGTGTTTTCCCTGATCTCCACCCGATAGTGGAGAAAAGGCCGGTTGGAGCAGTCGACGCAGACCCGTGCCAGGGTTTCGTCCATCGGCACATAGGCATGGCCGTACCGGCAGATTCCCGCCTTGTAGCCCAGGGCCTGGGCAAAGGCCTGGCCCAGGCAGATGCCCACGTCCTCGACGGTGTGATGGTCGTCGACTTCGGCATCGCCCCGCGCCGCGATCTCAAGATCGAAAAAACCGTGAACCGCAAACAGGGTCAGCATATGATCCAGAAAACCGACGCCGGTCTGAATGGCGACAGTGCCGCTGCCATCGAGAACGAGCGCGATCCGGATATCGGTCTCCTTGGTGGTCCGTTGCAGGGATGCCGCCCGGCTGGTGGTTGCTGTCATGGTTTCGTTCCTCATCGGCCTGCGGCCGTCTTCGATTGGTCTGCCGGTCCGGTTTGCTTAAGCTGCGGCCCGCGAATCCCAGACCCGACGATGCGGGCAGCCGGGATTCTTCGCCCCGCCCCGCGAAGAATCCCAGAATAATAAGCAAGTTAACCGGCATACTATTCCTCTTTTGCAGGATTGGCAACAGTTCTCCGCCCCGCGGCTGCGGTTTTTCTCCGCGCCCGAACCGGTTTTTGTTTGCCGGTTTAATTTTTTATTGACACGGTCCCGGAAAACTTGGTAAGTTCGGCCGCTGTTATGAAGAATAACGGGCGGGAATAACTCAGTGGTAGAGTGCAACCTTGCCAAGGTTGAAGTCGCGAGTTCGAATCTCGTTTCCCGCTCCACAAGAGACTCCCAGGTTCGGACCTCTGTTCGAGCCTTTTTTTTTCAAGTGGTGAGGCGCAGCGCATGAAGACCTTCTACACGCCGGTAAATGAAATTGAGCGCAAATGGTATGTGGCCGATGCCGACGGCAAGGTGCTCGGACGCATAGCTGCCGAGATTGCCCATCGCCTGCGCGGCAAACACAAGCCGACCTTCTGCAACTTCCAGGACAACGGCGACTTTGTCATCGTGGTCAATGCGGACAAGATTCATCTCACCGGCAACAAGTGGGACGACAAGGTCTATCATCATCATTCCGGCTATCCCGGCGGCATCAAAACCGAGACGGCCCGCGAAGTCCTGGCCAAGAAACCGGAAGAGCTGATCCGGATGGCGGTCCGGGGCATGCTGCCCAAGAACAAGCTCGGTCGTGCTCAGTTGAAAAAACTGAAAGTATACGCCGGCAAGGATCATCCCCATCAGGCCCAGCAGCCTGAACTTCTCGAGATTTGATTAACGGAGCACTGAACTATGGCCCCCGAGCAGACATACGCGACCGGCAGACGGAAAACAGCAATCGCCAGAGTCTGGATCACCCCTGGCAGCGGCAAAGTTGCCATCAACAAAATGGAGATGCGCGAGTATTTCGGCAACATCTTCTTCGAGCCCAAGGTGGCCAAACCCTTTGCCGTGACCGAAACCGTCGACCGGTATGACGTCCTGGCCACAGTCAAGGGCGGCGGCAAGGCGGCCCAGGTGGATGCGCTGGTGCACGGCATCGCCCGGGCGCTGCAGGAGTTGGATCCGGAGATGCGCCTGCCGTTGAAGCGGGCCGGTCTGCTGACCCGCGACCAGCGCGCCAAGGAGCGGAAAAAATACGGCCAGCGTGGCGCTCGCGCCCGCTTCCAGTTCTCCAAGCGTTAATTGCCCGGCAACGGAGCTGTCGCGACGATTTTCTTCCTGCATCACTGCGCATCCAGGGAATAACGAGGCTTCGTTATTCCCTTTTTTTTTAACAATCCGTCCATCTTCCCCTTCAATCTCATCCAGAGCGAGGAAAACCGATCATGATGCGAGTCGGCATTGTTGGCGCCTCCGGTTATACCGGAGTTGAATTGGCCCGGCTTCTGGCCGGTCATCCGGATATCCGTCTCACCGTCGCCACCTCCCGGCAGTATGCGGGCAAGCCGCTGGCCGAAGTGTTCCCCAACCTGCGCAAACGAGTGGATCTCCTCTGCGAGAACCTGTCGGCGGAGGAACTAGTCGACCGGGCCGACTTCTTTTTCACCGCCGTGCCGCACAAGACCGCCATGGACATCGTCCCCAGGCTGCTGGATGCCAGCAAAAAAGTGGTCGATTTGAGCGCCGATTTCCGCATCCGGGACGCGACGGTGTACGAGGCCTGGTATCAGGAGCACACCAGTCCGCACCTGCTCGGCGAGGCGGTCTACGGCCTGCCCGAACTGTACCGCGCGCAGGTCAGGACCGCCCGGCTGACCGCCAACCCCGGCTGCTACCCGACCTCGGTCATCCTGGCGGTGACGCCGCTGCTGCGCGCCGGCCTGATCGATCCGGCCACCCTGATCATCGATTCCAAGTCCGGCACCTCGGGCGCGGGCCGCGCCGCCAGCGTGGGCACGCTGTTCTGCGAGGTGACCGACGGCTTCAGGCCGTACAAGGTGGGCGGCGCGCACCGGCATATTCCGGAAATCGAGCAAGAGCTGTCCCTTGCCGCCGGCACGCCGGTGACCGTTTCCTTCACCCCCCACCTGCTGCCGATTTCCCGGGGCATTCTGAGCACAATCTACGCCACGCTCACCGAGGCGGGCAGGACTGCCGACTTGCAGGCCCTGTACGAACAGACCTACGGCAACGAGCCCTTTGTGCGCGTGCTGCCGGCCGGCACTGTGCCGGCCACCCAGCACGTGCGCGGCTCCAACTGCTGCGATCTGTCCTCTGCCCGGGATGCACGCACCGGCCGGCTGATCGTCATGTCGGCCATCGACAACATCGTCAAGGGTGCCTCGGGCCAGGCGGTCCAGAACATGAATCTGATGTGCGGGTTCCCCGAGACCGCGGGACTGCTGGGAGCCCCGTTCTTCCCCTGATGCGCCGCACGATCCGACTGCTGATCGCCTACGACGGCAGCGGCTACCGCGGCTGGCAGCGGCAGCGGCAGGGCGAGCCGACCATCCAGGAAGAACTGGAAATCCGTCTGGCCGGCCTCTGCCGGCAGCCGGTCACTCTGCACGGGGCGGGCCGAACCGATGCCGGCGTGCATGCCCTGGGCATGGTGGCCCATTTCCACACCGAGGCCGCCATCCCGCTGGTGGCCTTTTCCAAAGGGCTCAACGCCCTGCTACCGAAGGACATCCGCATTCTCGGGGCGGAAGAGGCCCCGCCGGACTTTCACAGCCGGTTCAGTGCCCTGGGCAAGACCTACCGCTACGATTTCTGCACCGGTCCGGTGCAGCTGCCCGGCAGCCGGCTCTACCAGGCGCATTGCCCCGGCCCCTTTGTTCTGGCACGGTTGCAGCCAGCCTTGGCCGTCCTGATCGGCACCCACGACTTTTCCAGCTTCGAGCGTTCAGGCTCACGGGACAAGGAGGCAACCTGCGGCCGCGGCGCCATCCGTACCCTCACCAGGGCCAGTTGCGTGCCGGTGCTGGGGTGCGCTGAACACTGGTCGCTTCGCTTCACTGGAGACGGCTTTCTCCGCCAGATGGTCCGTATCCTGGCCGGCACGCTGATCGAGATCGGCCAGGGCAAGCGGCCGGCGGCAGAACTGACCGCGGTGCTCGCCGCCCAGGATCGTACCGCCGCCGGCCCCACCGCTCCCGCCTGCGGCCTCTTTCTCGAGCGCATCCATTACGCTGTCCCCATTTTTTGCCGATAATCGCCATGTTCACCGCCTGCTGTCCGCTCATCCTCGCCTCGGCCTCGCCCCGGCGGCGTACCTATCTCAGCCGGCTCGGTCTGGACTTCAGCATCGTGCCGGCCGCCATCGACGAAACCTGCATGCCGGATGAATCGCCCCAGGACTTCGCCCGGCGGATGGCGACAACCAAGGCCAAGACGGTCGCCGCTGCCCATCCCGAGGCCTGCGTCATCGGCGCCGACACGGTGGTCGCCCTCGACGACCGTATTTTCGGCAAACCCGAAAACCGCAAACAGGCCCTGGCCATGCTTACCGCGCTGCAGGGCCGCACCCATCAGGTCACCACGGGCTTTGCCATTGTGGCCGTCAATCGGAACATCGCCGAGATTGATACCGTCACCACGCAGGTCACCTTCGGCACCTTCGCCGAACCGGTCCTCCGGGCCTACGTCGATTCCGGCGAGCCCATGGACAAGGCCGGCGCCTACGGCATCCAGGGGATCGGCAGCTTTCTGGTGCGCTCCATCTCCGGATCGTGCAGCAACGTGGTGGGCCTGCCGGTCCATGCCGTTGTCCGCACCCTCCTGGAACATGCCCTGCTGCGGATCGGATGACGGCATTCGCCCTTTTCTCCTCGATGGTTCCGTGACGGCGGACGGACGCCCGCCCTTGACTTCGGTCAGGGGAGTATGCTACCGTTTTTTGAGCCGCTTCGTCCTGGCCGCGCTCTTTTACCACCGTCCAAGACCTGCCGTTCCCTTTTCCGTTCACGACTTTCGCCCATGATGCGCATCCGGAACAACCGTCTGGCCTGCCCCGCCGGCGCACGGTAACGACGGAGACGTCATGCCTTCTTCCCTCACACCGCCGGCCGCAGCAAAGCGACCTTCTCTCCGAGGTGCATGAGCGGTCTGGCGCCATCCGTGGGAACGAACAGGCGGTTCCGTGCAGATTCTATCCAGCCGAGGCCAGGGAAGCGGTATTCAACACAGTGGAACGACTCAAAAATCGCATCGACGAAATCGACTGTCGAACAGTGGGTGAGATCATTTGTTCAGGTGAAAGCAACGAAGGGGAAAGAATGGAGGCAATCAGCAAGGAGGATCTCGCCATCTGGGCCGACTTGGCCGACCGGCTCGGTACCCGGGAATTTCAGGCCATATATCGCGCCTTGCACGAACGCAGATTCCGGCCGGAAGAAACCATCGTCAACCAAGGGGACAGGAACGATACCCTTTTCTTCATCGCCCAGGGCAGCGTCAAGGTCTCCCATCGGGTCAACGGCCGCGAGTTGTTCATCACCACCCTGAACCGCGGCCAGATTGCCGGCGACAATTTCTTCTCGCCCTCCTTCTGGACCGTCACCCTGACCTCGCTGACGCCGGCGCGCATTCATGTCCTTCAGCAAGCGGCGCTCGATGCCTTTCAGGAACAGTTGCCCGAATTGCGGGCCAGGCTGCACGCCTATTTTCTTTCCGCCAATACCATCAGCGCCATACTTGAAAAGAAAAAGCTGGAACGGCGCTACGATCAGCGGTTCACCGTGGCGCGCACGATCCGGGTGCATCCGGTCGACAATCGCAACACCCCGATCGGCCGCGGATTCCGCGCGGAAACCGCCGATATCTCCCAGGGTGGGCTGGCCTTCCTGGTCAGCCTTTCCCGGCGGGAAAGCGCCCGTCTGCTGTTGGGCCGACGGATGCAGACCCAGCTGCCGGTCGGCGGCAAGGAGCGGTTCTTGACCCTCAAGGGCACGGTGATCGGGGTCCATCCGTTCCACGTCCTGGGCAAGGTTTTTTCCGTGCACCTCAAATTCGACCATCCCCTGGACCAGCAGGGGTTGCACACCATCCTGGGCTGACGCTCCGCCCCTTCGACCACCTTCGCCTTCGACCGTCGCCATGACCGATGCCGTCACCGAATTCTATCTCCGCCAGCTTCCCGGAGCCCACCTGCAGAACGGCATGTTACAGGCGCCCTGCCCTTTCTGTCTCGGCCAGGGTAAACAGCAGGCCGGGACATTGACCGTCCACCTCAATCCGGAAAGTTTTTTCCACGGCTACTTCCGCTGCCGCAACCGTTGCGTTCCCGGCGGCTTTCCCCTGCATTTCGCCCGAACCGGCGCCATCAGTCCGGCCGAGGTGCCGGGATACGATCCGGATCGTGACTATTTCGGCCGCGAAGTCGACTATCCGGCCGCAAACATCAACCATGAACTGGCCGGATTCACTGACAAACTGATCGGCGAGCCGCTCGATTGCCTCCAGAGGGCAGCGATAACCCCCGAAGTCTTGACCGAGTTGCGGGTCGGCTACAACGGCCGCTACTTGGTCTATCCCTACATCCAGGCCGATGGCAACTGCTATGCGGCCCGCTGCGTCCATCCGGAGCGGCCCGAAGATTTTTTCTGGCACGGAGACGAGCGGTTTGCCGCCGAGCGCTTCCGTCTGTTCAATGCCCCGGAGATCGAGCACTGCGAAAACGGCACCCTTTTTCTGGTGGAAGGCGAACATAACCTGCTGCCGCTGAAGCAACTGGGGCTGCCGGGGATCGCCGTGCCCACGGCTGCAGACCTCGACCATCTCGATCCCCGGCGGCTGCACTGGATCCGGACCATCTTCCTCTGGGTCAACCACACCGCCGAATCCGAGGCCATGGCCAAAAATTTCGCCACCCGAACCGGATACAAGGTGCGGCTCGTCCGATGGCCGGACCAGGCCGCCCGCAACAGCTCCATTGCCCAGTTGGCTATAGCGAGCGGCCCCCAGTTTCAGCGGCAGGTCTTTGCTCTGCTCCAACAGGCGCGGGCCTTCTCGCCCTTTGCCAGCCCGGCCGGCGAGTTTCAGACCTTCCGCGAGCTCCTGCTCCAGGAGTCCGGCACGGCCTATGCCAACCTGACCGGCGGCTTCGCCCGCATGGACCGGGCTCTGGCCGGCATCCACGGCATCAACATCATGGGCGGCACGCCCAAGGCGGGCAAGTCGGCCCTGTTCATCCAGATCGCCTCGGACATGGCCCTGCGGAAGATTCCGGTCCTCTACTACGACTTCGAAAACGGCCGGCAGAAAATCTATCTCCGCATTCTCAGCCGGCTCGGCCGGCTCGCCATCGACCGGATCAGGGATGCCGCCCTGCCCGCGGGCGAACGGCAACGGCTGGTCCAGGCCGAGCACACGCTGCGTACCCTGCTCACCTGGCTGCGGGTGGTCAACGACCGCACGCTCTCGCCGGAAACCATGCGGCGCCACATCGATTTTCTCCGCCACGAGACCAACAGCGACTACACGGTGGTGGTCATCGACAGCCTGCACAAACTGCCCTTCAAGGACATCAGCCAGAAGCGCAGCGGCATCGACGGCTGGCTGCGCCAACTGGAGGCGATCCGCGACGAACTGGGCGCCGCCTTTCTCGTCATCTCCGAACTGGCGCGGAACCCCGACGGCCAGTTCGACCGCCAGCCCCATCTCGGCTCGTTCAAGGGCTCGGGTGACATCGGCTATTCCGCCGACAACGCCATGGTGTTCCTGCCCCAGTGGGACCCCTTTGCTGACGCGCCGCCGGCACAGCGCCGCAACGACCTCTGGCTGGTGGCCAGCCGCGAGCAGAGTCCGGGACGAATCGCCTCTTACCGGCTTGATTATCCCTATTGGGGATTTGTGGAAGAAGCGTAGTCCTGCCCGGAAAACCGCTGCCGCCATTGCCGGATCAGTTCCAGGGCCTGCTCGGCCCGGATGCGGCCCCGCATTTTTTTGGGAATTTTTCGTCCGATGAGCGGCGGAAACAGGCCGAAGTTGACGTTGGACGGTTGGAAGTGGGCCGGATCGGAGTTGGTGAGATGGCCGATCAGGGCGCCATGGGCCGTGGCGGCGGGCGGGATGATCGGTTCCCGGCCGAGGACGATGCGGGCGGCGTTGCCGCCGGCCAAGAGCCCCATGGCCGCCGATTCGATGTAGCCCTCGACCCCGGACAGTTGCCCGGCGATGAACAGGCCGGGCAACTGGCGCACCTGCAGGGTGGCGTCGAGCACCCGCGGCGCGCAGACGAAGGTGTTGCGGTGGATGGAGCCCAGCCGGAGGAAAACCGCCTGCTCCAGGCCGGGGATGGTGCGGAAGATACGCAACTGTTCGGGATAGGTCAGCTTGGTCTGGAAGCCCACCAGATTGTAGGCCGTGCCCTCGCGGTTTTCCGCCCGCAACTGGACCACGGCATGCGGCAGCGCGCCGGTGACCGGATGGGCCAGGCCGACCGGCTTCATCGGGCCGAACCGGAGGGTGTCCGCCCCCCGGGCGCACATCACCTCGATGGGCAGGCAGCCCTCGAAATATTTTGGGTTTTCGAAGGCATGCAGGGGCACGGTCTGGGCCGCGCCCAGCGCTTCCACGAACTGGGCGTACTGTTCCCGGTCCATGGGACAGTTGAGGTAGTCGCCCGGCCCCTCCTCGTCCCAACGGGATTTGCGGTAGATCACCTTCAGGTCGAGGCTGTCGGCGTCGACAATCGGGGCGATGGCGTCGTAAAAGGCGAGATGTGCATCCCCGGTCAATTCTCGCAGATGGTCGGCCAGCGGACCGGCGAGCAGCGGTCCCGCCGCCAGGACCACCGGCCCGGCCGCCATCTCGGGAATGCGGCCGACCTCCTCCCGCCGCACCGTGATCAGGGGATGCGATGCGATCGCCTCGGTCAGCCGGGCGGCGAACCGGTGCCGGTCCACGGCCAAGGCACTGCCGGCGGGCACGGCGGTCTGATCGGCAATGCGCATCACCAGCGAATCCAGCAGCCGCATCTCCTCCTTCAGCAATCCGGCGGCGGAGTCGACGGCATTGGAGCGGAGCGAATTGGAGCAGACCAACTCGCCCAGCTGCACCATCTCGTGGGCCGGGCTGAAGCGCAGCGGCTTCATCTCGCAGAGGATCACGCGCACGCCCCGCTGCGCCGCCTGCCAGGCCGCCTCGCACCCGGCCAGCCCGCCGCCGATCACCGTCATTGCCCCTCTGTCCATCATTGTCTCTCTCCCACAAAAAAGGGCAGGGTGAATCCTCACCCTGCCCGGAACGTGCGCATCGCCTCGAAAAACACTAATACCGGTAATGCTCCGGCTTGAACGGGCCGTTGACGTCCACGCCGATATAGTCGGCCTGCTCTTGGGTGAGCGAGGTCAACTGCACCCCGATCTTGGCCAGATGGAGCCGGGCCACCTTCTCGTCGAGCTTTTTCGGCAGGAAGTAGACCTTGTTTTCGTAGGCCCGGCCGTTGGTCCACAACTCGATCTGGGCCAGCACCTGATTGGTGAAGGAATTGCTCATGACGAAACTGGGATGGCCGGTGGCGCAGCCCAGGTTGACCAGGCGGCCCTCGGCCAGGACGATCAGCCGCTTACCGTCCGGAAAAATGACGTGATCGACCTGGGGCTTGATGTTTTCCCAGGGCAGATTGCGGATGCCCGCGATATCGATCTCCGAGTCGAAATGGCCGATATTGCAGACAATGGCCTGATCCGGCATGGCCTCCATGTGCGCCCTAGTGATCACCCGCAAATTGCCGGTGCAGGTGACGAAGATGTTGCCCCTGGGCGCGGCCTCGTCCATGGTCACCACCCGGTAGCCCTCCATGGCGGCCTGCAGGGCGCAGATGGGATCGATCTCGGTGACGAGCACCGTCGCGCCCATGCCGCGCAGGGCCTGGGCGCAGCCCTTGCCGACATCGCCGTAGCCGACGACCACCGCGATCTTGCCGGCGATCATCACGTCGGTGGCCCGCTTGATGCCGTCGATCAGCGACTCCCGGCAGCCGTAGAGATTGTCGAACTTGGACTTGGTCACCGAATCGTTGACGTTGAAGGCCGGGGCCAGCAGCTTGCCCTGCCTGGTCATCTCGTAGAGCCGGTGCACGCCGGTGGTGGTCTCCTCGGAGATGCCGCGGATATCGGCCATCAGTTCCGGATGCTTGTCGTGCATCACCTGGGTCAGGTCGCCGCCGTCGTCGAGGATCATGTTGGGCCGCCAGTTGTCCGGCCCGAAGATGGTCTGCTCGATGCACCGCCAGAACTCCTCCTCGGTCTCGCCCTTCCAGGCGAAGGTGGGAATACCGGTCGCGGCCATGGCGGCGGCGGCGTGGTCCTGGGTGGAGAAGATGTTGCACGAGGACCAGCGCAACTCCGCCCCCAGGTGCACCAGGGTTTCCATCAGCACCGCAGTCTGGATGGTCATGTGCAGGCAACCGGCGATGCGGGCGCCGGCCAGGGGCCTGCTCTTGCCGAACTCCTCGCGCAGGGCCATCAGGCCGGGCATCTCGGTCTCGGCGATGGCGACTTCCTTCCGGCCCCATTCGGCCAGGCCCATATCGGCTACTTTGTAATCAGTCATGGTTTCTCCTGCGCTCCCTCGGGAAGAGGGAACGGTTTTTGATTCAAACAAACAATCACATCCCGGCCGCTGCGCGCAGGGCCTCGACCTTATCGGTCCGCTCCCAGGTGAACTCGGGCAACTCACGCCCGAAATGGCCGTAGGCCGCGGTCTTGTGATAGATCGGCCGCAGCAGGTCCAACTGCTGAATGATCGCCTTGGGCCGGAGATCGAAAACCCGGCCGACTATCTCCACCAGCCGCTCCTCGGAAATTTTGCCGGTTCCGAAGGTCTTGACGTTGATCGATACCGGTTTGGAAATGCCGATGGCGTAGGCGACCTGCACCTCGACCTCGGTGGCCAGTCCGGCGGCCACGATGTTCTTGGCCACATAGCGGCCCATGTAGGAGGAGGAGCGGTCGACCTTGGAGGGGTCCTTGCCGGAGAAGGCGCCGCCGCCGTGCGAGCCGCGGCCGCCGTAGGAATCGACGATGATCTTGCGGCCGGTGACGCCGCAGTCGCCGACCGGTCCGCCGATGACAAATCGGCCGGTGGGATTGATGAAGTACTTGGTGTTGGCGTCGATCATGCCCGCCGGCAGCACCGGCTTGATGATCTCCTCCATCACCCCTGCCTTGAGGTCGGCATAGCTGACGTCCGGGCTGTGCTGGGTGGAAAGCACCACCGCCTCGACCCGACGGGGCACGTTGTCCACGTACTCGATGGTCACCTGGCTCTTGGCATCGGGCCGCAGCCAGGGCAGGATGCCGGCCTTGCGCACCTCGGCCTGCCGTTTGGTCAGGGCGTGGGCGTAGGTGATGGGCATGGGCATCAGCACGCTGGTTTCGTCGCAGGCGTAGCCGAACATCAGCCCCTGGTCGCCGGCGCCCTGGTCGAGGTCGAGCCCCGTGCCCTCGTTGACCCCCTGGGCGATGTCGGGCGACTGCTTGTCGATGGTGGTCAGGACCGCGCACGACCGCCAATCGAATCCCATGTCCGAGGAATTGTAGCCGATCTCGCGGATGGTATCGCGGACGATCTGGGGCATGTCGACCCAGGCGGTGGTGGTGATCTCGCCGGCGATCAGGGCCATGCCGGTGGTGACCAGGCTCTCGCAGGCGACCCGGGCGTGTTTGTCCTGGGTGAGGATGGCGTCAAGGATGGCGTCGGAAATCTGGTCGGCAACCTTGTCCGGATGCCCTTCGGAAACCGATTCTGAGGTAAAGAGATGGTGAGCCATGAAAGTGTCTCCCGCTCGGAATAAGAACGTTGAAAAAGGGGAAAAAAGGGCGCCCTGCCGTTCAGGGCGCAAAGGACCGCCTTCAGGCAGCCTCGGTCATGCCGGTCAGTTGCCGTCCGCATGCTCCGCTAGTGCGACGACATGAAAAGCAAAAAACTATACTCAACTGATACGGAAAATTCAATGCAAACGGCCGAGCGCCGTGTTGACCGTTTCGCCGGCATGCCCAGGTCCACTGTTTTCGGATGGTATGCTGCAAGGGGCAATTTATTGGCGGCAAAAAAATTTCAGCCGCAGATGGCGTAGCCGCCGTCGACCACTACGGTCTGCCCATGGATCATGGCCGCCAGATTGCTGCACAGAAAAAGGGCGACATCGGCGACGTCCTCGGGTGTGGTCAGGCGTCCGAGGGGCGTTTTCGCCGTGGCGGCGGCCAGGATCTCCTCCCGGTTGGGAAATTTTTTCAGGGCGTCGGTCTCCACCACCCCGGCGCTGACCGTATTGACGGTGATGCCCTGCGGCCCCAGCTCCACGGCCAGATGCCGGACCAGCGATTCCAGCGCCCCCTTGGAGGCGCCCACCACCGTATAGTTGGGGATGGCGCGCACCGCCCCGATCGACGAAATGGCGATGATCCGCCCGCCCCGCCCCATCATGGGCAGCGCCTGCTGGGCAATGAGCAGCAGGGCGCGGGCATTGACATTGACCGCCCAGTCCCAGTGCCGGCTCTTCAGGGCCGTGACCGGCTGGAGCACCCCCGAGGCGGCGTTCGACACCACGATGTCCAGCCGGGAATAACGGTCGCGCACCTGGTCGAACAGGGCCGCCACGCTTTCCTCGTCGGCCAGGTTGGCGCGAAGCGCCAGGCAGCGCCCTCCCTGTCCCTCTATTTCGGCGACCACCTCGCCGGCATTGGTCCGGTGGCGGACATAGTTGACGATCACCTCGGCGCCCTGGCCGGCCAGCCGTCGCGCCACCGCCCTGCCGATCCCGCGCGAGCCGCCGGTCACCAGCGCCACCTTGCCGTGCAGATCAATCATAGTGCCTCCTTGCGGCCCCGCATCGTGCTTCACCTTCCTCGCCAGCACGAAGCAGCGCCCGCCTGATGGAATTTTTGACAAATCGGAAGAGATTGAACCGAACCGGCCCCAATGCCTCGGGCACAGCAAAATCGCGGACCGCCAGGCTGGCCGGGTGCATCAGGGGAAAGTCGAGTTCCGCCATTGTTGTCCCGCCAAGGCCGGCCCGCCGGGCGGCACACCACAGGGGGCACTGGTGCGGCTCGATGCCCAGGACGGTGAGCAGGGCCGTATCGACGGCCACCGGATTGCTCCCGCCGGCAAGCATGCCCAGGGGATACGGCTCGCCGTGGATGGGGCCGGTCCGGTGCATGGCGACCACACCGTCCGCCAGGGTGTAACCGGTGGGCAACACGGCCAGCAGATCGATCAGCAGGTCGGAGAAGCAGCCATTGCTCCCGCCGTGAGCCATGTGCCACCAAGGCTTGTGAAACCCCGCAAGACAACCGAACAGGTTTTTGACCGACAAAGTCACCCGCATCTGGGAATGGGCCTTGACCTTGGGCAGGTTGACGAGCAGATCGCAGTCCAGGGCGGCGGCCGCCATGGCCGCTGTGTGGCCGCGAGGCAACACGACCTCCCTACTGCGCCTGAATTCGAGAACCGGCACGCCGAGCCGTTGCAGGGCCGGCAGGGCGTCGATGGCAGCAAGCACAGCGCGGGCCGAACCGAAGGAAGGGGAATCGCCGACCGCCACCCGGGCACCTTGCGCCTGAAACCACCGCGCCACAGCAACGATCAGCCGGTGATCGGTGCAGGCCAGTTGCCCGTTTCTGGCGGCGATCAGGTTGGGTTTGAGCAGTACCCTTGCCGTGCGCAAGGTGGAACGACCGGGCAGCGCGGCCAGCAGCCCGTCGACAGCCGCATCCAGAAGGTGCTCTTCATCATACCCAGGAAGGGCCGTCAGGAAAACGCTGGCGCTGTCCGCTGGCATAAGCTCAAAAAAAACCGGCTTGACCCACAGGGAATCAAGCCGGAAAAGGAGAGAAGAGATGAAGAATTACTTTTCTTCAAGCATTCTTCGTGCCGTTTTTTCCAACACCGGTCCAATTCTTAATATTATAACAATTTCAATAGAATAGGCACGAAACCAGACTCACGACGAGGCTTGTACACGGAGGAAAAAGTAAAATATTTTAAACCCGCTCCCGGAAAAACACTGTTACAGGCAAGAACATGCAATTTAAACAGGGTATTAGGTAATCCATTTTTTTAAACGTTTTTTTCGATTTCTTCGATCGAAGTGGATAGTTTTTACTCAATCCGTCATCACCGTCCCCGGATCTCCAAGGGAATCACCCGGACACGCAGCACCCCCTCCTGCTGCGCGATCTGCTGCTGCACCTCTGCCGGCACTGGCCCGGAACAGTCGATGATGTTGTAGCCCACGGTACCGTTGCTTTTATTGGTGTAGTTCATGATGTTGATGTGCTCGGCGCCCAGGATATTGCTGATCAAGCCGATCATGCCGGGTTGGTCGCGGTTGATCACGGTCAGGCGGGTATGCACGTCCACGGTGGGAATGGTCTCGATGTTGGGAAAGTTGACACTGTGGACGATGTTGCCGAACTCGAGATAGTGCTTCAACTCGCGAACCGCCATGGTGGCACAGTTTTCTTCGGATTCGGCGGTGGATGCGCCCAGGTGTGGCGTGAGCAGAATCTTCTCGTGCCCCATGAACTTCACCGAGGGAAAATCGGAGATGTGGCCGCGGAGCTTCCCGTTTTCCAGGACCGCCAGGACGGCGTTCTCATCCACCACCGGGCCGCGGGCGTAGTTGATCAGCACCGTGCCTTCCTTGACGAATTCGAGGAAATCCTTGTAGGTGACATAGCCCCGAGTATTCTTGTTGAGCGGGATATGGACGGAAATGAAGTCGGCGTCGGCCAGGGCCTCCTTGCGGGAGCGGGCCAGGGTGACCCGGGGATCGAGGTTGTGAATGTTATCCATGGCCGGAAAGGGGTCGAAGCCCAACACCTTCATGCCGTGATGCAGGCCGGCATTGGCCACGCCCACACCGATCTTGCCCAGGCCGATGACTGCCATGGTTTTGCCGGCCATCTCCTCGCCCTTGAATTTCTTTTTCCGGGCCTCCACCTCGCGGTTGATCTCCTCGTCGGTCATCCCGGTCAGTCCCTGACAGAACTCGATGCTCCTGTCAACATTGCGCAGCCAGATGCCCAGCGAGGTGTACACCAATTCCACCACCGCATTGGCGTTGGCACCGGGGGTGTTGAACACGCAGATGCCTTTTTCCGTGGCCTCGTCCACCGGGATGTTGTTGACGCCGGCACCGGCCCGGGCCACCGCCAGCAGCTCGGGATAGGAAGAAAGATCGACCTTGGAGCTACGCACGACAATGCCTTCCGGATTGCCCTCCTCGGGGCTGACGGCGAACCGGTCGCTGAACAGCGCCAATCCTTCTTTGGCAATGGCGTTGATCGTTCTGATTCTGAACTGCTTCATGTTGGTACCCTCGTGGTGGTGGTCAATTCAGGAAAAATCACTCTGTTTCACGTATCCCCGCCCTGCCGGCATGGCATCCTTCGGCGATCGCCATGGCGCATCGCCATGGCCCACAATTCCGGGTGCACGCCGGGAAAAAAGCCGGCAATACAAACCGGGCCGTCAGGCAAGAGCGCGAAAATTTAGAGCAAATCACCTTGTATTGTCAAGAAAAATGAGGCTATCCCACGCAGGAGGCCGCCATCCCGCCACAATCCAGGATCTGGGCCAGCCGCACGGCGTAACCGGTGTTCCTGACATCGTGCACCCGTAGGATATCCGCTCCCTGTCGGGCGCAACAGGCGGAAACCATGGCGGTCGGCCAGTCCCGTTCCTCCGTGGGAACGCCAAGGAGCTGCCCCAGAAAGGATTTGCGCGAATGGCCGATCAGTACCGGGCAGCCATGGCGTCTGAAGGCCGCGATGTTGCGGAGAATGGCGAGATTGTGTTCCATGGTCTTGCCGAAGCCGATGCCGGGATCGACGATGATGCGTGACCGGTCGACACCGTTTTGCTCCAGCCAGTCGATCCGCTCCGTAAAAAAGGCGTTTATTTCCGCGACAACATCCCCGTAGCGGGGGGCGACCTGCATGTCGCCGGGTGTACCCTGCATGTGCATGATGATCACCGGGCCGGCGAACGACCGGGCCACTTCGATCATGGCCGGATCGTGGCGCAGGGCGGAGATGTCGTTGATCATGGTGGCCCCGGCCGCGATGGCTTCCCCGGCCACGGCCGCCTTGGTGGTGTCGACGGAGATGGGGATCTTGCTGCGCTGCCGTATCTTCCGAATGGCCGGAATCACCCGGCGCAGTTCCTCCGCAACGCCCACCGGCTCGGCAAAGGGCCGGGTGGATTCGCCGCCGACATCGATGATGTCCGCCCCTTCGGCGAGCAACTGCTCGATCCGGGTCTCCAGCGCCGACTCGCTCAGCCAGCGGCCCCCGTCGGAAAAGGAGTCGGGGGTGACGTTGAGAATGCCCATGAGGGTGATGCGTTGTTGCATGCGGTCCTCCCAACAAACAAAAAAGGTGGGCGCCATCTTCCAGACGTCCCACCTCGGGTGGTTCTTCGTTGCCCTTGCTCAGGCTGCGGCGGTTGTCGTCGCCTCCTCTGCCTGCTCGCCGGCCGGCTCGCCCCGGAGATTCGCGATGATCCGGTCCATGTCCTCAAGCATGATGGTCTCCCGCTCCAGCAACTCGTCGGCGATGGCCTTGAGAATGTCCATGTTCTCCTGAAGCAGCCGGGTGACCTTGTCGTTGGCCTCGACGATGATCTGCTTGACCGCATCATCGATCTTCTGCGCGGTCAGCTCGCTGTAGTCGCGGTGCTGGGCGATCTCGCGGCCGAGGAAGATGTGCTCCTCCTTCTTGCCGTAGGCGAGCGGTCCGAGTTCGTCGCTCATGCCCCACTCGCAGACCATCTTGCGCGCCAGTTCGCTGGCCCGTTCGATGTCGTTGCCGGCGCCGGTGGTGATCTCGTTGAAGACCAGCTTTTCCGCCACCCGGCCGCCGAAGAGAATGGCTATCGAGTTGAGCAGATAGCCGCGGGCATGGGTGTATTTCTCGTCCATGGGCAGCTGCATGGTCAGGCCGAGAGCCCGGCCGCGGGGGATGATCGTCACCTTGTGAATCGGGTCGGTGCCGGGCAGAAGCCGCGCCACCAGGGCGTGGCCGGCCTCGTGATAGGCGGTGATCTCCTTTTCCCTGGGGCTGATGATCATGGATTTGCGCTCCGCGCCCATCATCACCTTGTCTTTGGCCCGCTCCAGCATGGCGGCGTCGACCTCGTCCTTGTTCTCCCGGGCGGCCATCAGGGCGGCCTCGTTGACCAGGTTTTCCAGATCCGCCCCCGAGAATCCGGGGGTGCCGCGGGCGATCACCGCCATGTCGACATCGGTGGCCAGTTTGGTCTTCTTGCCGTAGATATCGAGAATCATCTCCCGCCCCTTGACGTCGGGTACGGGCACCACCACCTGGCGGTCGAACCGGCCGGGCCGCAGCAGGGCCGGGTCGAGGACGTCGGGCCGGTTGGTGGCGGCGATGATGATGACGCCGTCGTTGCCCTCGAAGCCGTCCATCTCCACCAGCAACTGGTTCAAGGTCTGCTCGCGCTCGTCGTGACCGCCGCCCAGCCCGGCGCCGCGATGCCGGCCGACCGCGTCGATCTCGTCGATGAAGATGATGCAGGGGGCGTTCTTCTTGCCCTGGCTGAACAGGTCGCGCACCCGCGAGGCGCCCACGCCGACGAACATCTCGACGAAATCGGAGCCGGAGATAGTAAAGAACGGCACCCCGGCCTCGCCGGCGATGGCCCGGGCCAGCAAGGTCTTGCCCGTGCCGGGCGAGCCGGCCAGGAGCACGCCCTTGGGGATGCGGCCGCCCAGCTTGGTGAATTTCTGCGGATCGCGGAGAAAATCGATGATCTCTTCCAGCTCCGCCTTGGCCTCGTCGATCCCGGCCACATCCTTGAAGGTGACCTTGACCTCGCCCTCGGCCTGCAACTTGGCCCTGGTCTTGCCAAAGGACAAGGCCCCGCCCTTGCCGCCCATCTGCATCTGGCGCATGAAGAAAATCCACACCCCGATCAGGAGCAGCATCGGGAACCAAGAGATGAAGATGGTCAGATACCAGGGGGTTTCCTCGGGTTTCTTCACCTGGATGTCGACATCCGATTCCCGCAGCATGGGGATCAGGCCGGTGTCGTCTGGGGCCACGGTCTTGAACGGACGGCCATCCTTGTCGATGCCGGTGATTTCCGTTCCCTGGATGCTGACCTTGTTGACCGCGCCGTTCTCGACATTGGCCCAGAACTCGCTGTAGGTGATCGAATTGCTCTGGCTTTGCGGTTTGTTGAACAGTTGGAAGAGCAGAATCATCGTCAGACCGATGACCAGCCACATACTGAGATTCTTATAAAAGGTATTCAAAAAAACGTCTCCACTCAGTTGTCATGCCCACAGGAACAGCAGAGGCCCTTTGGGCGTATCGCTTTGTTGTCAATTGAATAATGCACTCTATAACAACGATCTTTTCTCAGTCAATGAACTTTGCGAATTCCTGGATGGTCTTCACACCCACATCCTTGTGCCGCATCGATTCCATGGCCATGGTCATGGCCAGGCCACCGGTGATGGTGGTGGTGTAGGGGATGTGGTAGTCGAGCGCCGCCCTGCGGATGATGTAGGAATCCTCCGTGGTGCGGGTGCCGGCCGAGGTGTTGAGGATCCACTGCACCTGGCCGTCCTGGATCTTGTCGAGGATGTGGGGCCGCCCCTGCGAAATCTTGTTCACTTCGGAGCAGGCGATGCCGCTCTCCTTCAGGCGGGCGGCCGTGCCCTGAGTGGCCAGGATGGCATAGCCCAACTCCTCCAGTTTCCTGGCCACCGGCACCACCGCGTTCTTGTCGCCGTGGCGAACGCTGACGAACACCGTGCCGCTCTGCGGCAGCTGCGAATTCGATGCCATCTGCGACTTGGCCAGCGCCAGCCCCAGGTCGTCGTCGATGCCCATGACCTCGCCGGTGGACTTCATCTCCGGCCCCAGCAGGGTGTCGACGTTCGCGAACCGGTCAAAGGGGAAGACCGCCTCCTTGACCGCCCAGTGATGCAGCACTTTCTCCCTGGTGAAGCCCAGTTCTTCCAGGCTCATCCCCAGCATCACCTTGGTGGCGATCTTGGCCAGGGGCACGCCCGAGGCCTTGGAGACGAAGGGCACGGTCCGCGAGGCCCGCGGATTGACCTCCAGCACGAACAGGGTCTGGCCCTGGACCGCGAACTGGACGTTCATCAGCCCGATCACCCCCAGTTCCCCGGCCATGGCCTTGGTGGCGGCGGTGATTTCGGCAATCATCGCGGCAGACAGGGTGTGCGGCGGCAGCACACAGGCCGAGTCGCCGGAATGGATGCCCGCCTCCTCGATATGCTCCATGATGCCGCCGATCACGGTCAAGCTGCCGTCGCAGATCGCATCGACATCGACCTCGATGGCGTCCTTGAGGAACTGGTCCAGCAGCACCGGGTGCTCACCCCCGCTCATGCCGGGGATGGCCATGAAGTTGCGGATGCCCTGCTCGTTGTAGACAATGCGCATGTCCCGTCCGCCCAGCACGTAGGAGGGCCGCATCACCACCGGGTAGCCGATCCGGGCGGCTACCGCCAGGGCCTCGTCCAGGGTGTGGGCGGTGCCGTTGGCCGGCTGCCTGAGCCCCAGCTTCTGCAGGAACTGCTGGAACCGCTTGCGGTCCTCGGCGCGGTCGATGGCGTCCGGCGAGGTGCCGATGATGGGCACGCCCTTCCGGGCCAGGGGCACCGCCAGGTTGAGCGGGGTCTGGCCGCCGAACTGGACAATGACCCCGTCCGGCTTTTCCCGTTCGATGATGTTGAGCACGTCCTCGCGGGTCAGCGGCTCGAAATAGAGCTTGTCCGAGGTGTCGTAGTCGGTGGAGACCGTTTCCGGATTGGAATTGACCATGATCGACTCGATGCCGATCTCGCGCAGGGCGAAGGAGGCGTGCACGCAGCAGTAGTCGAACTCGATGCCCTGGCCGATCCGGTTGGGGCCGCCGCCGAGGATCATGATCTTCTTGCGGTCGCTCCGCCGGGATTCGTCCTCCTGCTCGTAAGTGGAATAGTAGTAGGGCGTGTAGGACTCGAACTCGGCGGCGCAGGTGTCCACCAGCTTGTAGGCCGGCTCCAGGCCGAATTCGATGCGCAGGTCGCGGATGTCGTCCTCCGATGTCCCGGTCAGATTGGCCAGTTGGACATCGGAAAAGCCGTACTGCTTGACCTCGTAGAGAGAGTCCGGGTCGAGACCGCCGAAGCCCCGCGCGCGAATCTCCCCGCCCTTGTCGACCAACTGCTTGAAGTTATGCAGAAACCACGGGTCGATATGACTCAGTTCGTAAATGCGCTCAATGGACATGCCCCGGCGCAGGGCCTCGAAGATGTGGCTGATCCGCTTGGAATTGGGCCGGTTGAGGCCTCGTTCGAGATCGTCCTGATGCAGGCCCGACATGTCGTCTCTGCCATCGAAGCCAAAGCCCATCCGCCCAACTTCCAGCGACCGCATTCCCTTCTGGAAGGCCTCCTTGAAGGTCCGGCCGATGGCCATGGTCTCGCCCACCGACTTCATCGCCGTGGTGAGGATGTCCTCGGTCTCGGGAAATTTCTCGAAGGTCCAGCGCGGAATCTTGACCACACAATAGTCGATGGTGGGCTCGAAGGAGGCGTAGGTCTCGCGGGTGATGTCGTTCTTGATCTCGTCCAAGGTGTAGCCCACCGCCAGCTTGGCGGCGATCTTGGCGATGGGGAAGCCGGTGGCCTTGGAGGCCAGCGCCGAGGAACGCGACACCCGGGGGTTCATCTCGATGACCATCAGCTCGCCGTCCGCGGGATTGACCGCGAACTGGACATTGGAACCGCCGGTCTCCACCCCGATCTCCCGGATGATGGCAATGGAGGCATCGCGCATCTCCTGGTATTCCCGGTCGGTCAGGGTCTGGGCCGGGGCCACGGTGATCGAGTCGCCGGTGTGCACGCCCATGGCGTCGACGTTCTCGATCGAACAGATGATGACCACGTTGTCGTTTCTGTCCCGCATCACCTCGAGCTCGAACTCCTTCCAGCCGAGCAGGGAGCGTTCGAGCATGACCTCGTTGGTCATGGAAAGATCGATGCCGGCGGTGGCCAGCTTGTTCAGTTCGGCCCGGTTGTAGGCCACGCCGCCGCCGGTGCCGCCCAGGGTGAAACTCGGGCGGACGATGATCGGAAAGCCGATCCGCTCGCCGGCCGCCATGGCCTCGTCGACAGTGTGGACGATGGCCGACTCCGGCACCTTGAGGCCGATTTTGCGCATGGCGTCGCGGAATTCCTCCCGCCCCTCGGCCTTGCGGATCACGTCGATGTCGGCGGCCAGCAGTTCCACGCCGTAGTGTTCGAGCACGCCCATTTCCGCTACCTTAATCGCGGTATTGAGCCCGGTCTGGCCGCCCAGGGTCGGCAACAGGGCATCGGGCCGCTCACGCTCAATGACCTTGGCCACGCATTCGGGGGTGATCGGCTCGATATAGGTGCGGTCGGCCAGGCCGGGGTCGGTCATGATGGTGGCGGGATTGGAGTTGATCAGCACCACCTCGTAGCCCTCCTCCTTGAGGGCCTTGACCGCCTGGGCCCCGGAATAGTCGAACTCGCAGGCCTGGCTGATGATGATCGGCCCGGAGCCGATGATGAGTATCTTGTGAATGTCCGTCCGTTTGGGCATGGTCTCTCTTCCTTTTCGCCGGGCGCTCAGCCCGCCTGCTCCATCAGTTGCATGAACCGGTCAAACAGATATTCGGCATCGTGGGGACCGGGCGCGTATTCGGGGTGGTACTGGACCGAAAAGACCGGCCATTCCCGATGGCGCATGCCTTCCAGGCTGCCGTCGTTCAGATTGATGTGGGTCACTTCGACGCTCTTAGGCAGGCTGGTCGGATCGACGCAGAAGCCGTGATTCTGCGAGGTGATCTCCACCTTGCCGGTGATCAGGTCCTTGACCGGCTGGTTGCCGCCCCGATGACCGAATTTGAGCTTGTAGGTGGTGCCGCCGTAGGCCAGGCCCAGCATCTGATGCCCCAGGCAGATGCCGAAGATCGGCAGTTTGCCGAGCATTTTCCGGATGTTGCCGACCACGCCCCGCACCCCGGCCGGGTCGCCGGGACCGTTGGAAAGAAAGACGCCGTGCGGCCGCAGGGCCAGCACCTCTTCGGCCGAGGTGGTGGCCGGCACCACCAGTACTCGGCAGCCCTTGCGGGTCAGAAGACGCAACTGATTGTATTTGATGCCGCAATCGAAAGCAATCACCTTGAAACCGGCACCTTCGGGGAAGTCGCCCGCCGGCACCAGCCCGTTGTTCTCCCAGCGGTAGCTCGTGGCGCAGGCCACCCGCGCCACCATGTCGCGGCCGACCAGGCCCACCCATTCGCGGGCGCGGCGCACCACGGATTGCGGATCGAGGTCCTCGGTGGTGACCAGGGCCTTCATCGCGCCGGTGGTCCTGATTTTCCGGGTCAGCATGCGGGTATCGAGGCCCTCGACCCCCAGCACCCCGTACTGCTTGAGGAAGTCGGCCAGGGTGCCGGTGGCCCGGTAGTTGCTGGGCCGGTCCTGGTACTCGCGGACGAGGAAGGCGCGCGGATGCACACCCGAGGATTCCATGTCCTCCGGATTGACGCCGTAATTCCCGATCAGGGGATAGGTCATGGTCACCAGTTGGCCGGTATAGGAAGGATCGGTCAACACCTCCTGATAGCCGCTCATGCTGGTGTTGAACACTATTTCGCCCACGGCCTCACCCGGTCCGGTAAAGGATCGGGCGGTCATCACCGTGCCGTCTTCAAGTCCGATCAATGCTTTCATCGTGTTGGTATCCTGAAAATGCAGAAGGAGTCGATCATGCGGGGCCACCGGGTGGCATGCGGCATCACGACCGCGCTGGTCATTAGAGTAAGCATGGTTCGTGTCCCAGCCAAGAAGTGACGGAAAAAACCGGCGTATCCCGTCAGCGGGCCGCCAAGACCTCGCGCACCAACGCCGCCTGCCGGGCGACCGCTCCCCGCTGGCCGGCGGCCATGTCGGCGGCACGGGCGCAGGCCGTCGCGTACTCGTCCGGGGCGTCCACATGGGCAAGGAGCAGGGCGGTCAGTTCCCGGGCGTCGGCGACCCGGAACCCGCCGCCCGCCTGGACGAGCGTGTCGGCCGCATCCTGAAAATCCTTCATGTGGGGCCCGAAATAGACCGCCCGCCCCCAACGGGCCGCCTCGACGATATTGTGCCCGCCCCGGTCCACCAGACTGCCGCCGCAAAAGACATAATCGCCGCCGGCGTAGAGATCGGCCAGATCGCCCATGGTATCGACTACGACGACGTTGGCGCGGCGCCCCTGGGCCGCCAGGGCGGAGAAGAGGTCGAACGCCATCCCGGCCCGACGGAGCAGGGCTGCCACCGCGGGAAGCCGCTCGAGATGCCGGGGCGCGATCACCCAAACCGCCGGCCCCCGCGCCGCCAGGGCACGGAAAACCTCCAGCAGTTGTTCCTCTTCGCCTTCATGGGTCGAGCCGCAGAGAAAAACCCGCTCGGCATCCACGCCAAGCCGCCGGCGGTTGGCCGCCCGGACCTGGTCCGGCGACCTTGCCTCCATGTCGTTCTTCAAATTGCCGCAGACCCAGATGCGCGCTGCCGGCACCCCCAGCGCCGCATACCGCTCGCGGTCCGCCTCGCTGATAACCGCCACCTGGCGAAAACCGTCCAGCAGCGGAGCCAGGAATCCCCGAATGCGCCGGTAGCGGCGGAAGGATCGCTGCGAGATGCGGCCGTTGAGCAGCAGCATGGGGATACCCGCCTGCCTGACCTCGGTGAGCATGACCGGCCAGAGTTCGGTTTCAAGACACAGGTAGCAATCCGGCCGCACCGCCCGCAGGGCTCGGCGCACCGCCTGGGGCAGATCGAGCGGCGCCAGGATGCAGGTGGCCGCGGGCAGCCTGCTGCTGGCCAGCCGGTGTCCTTGCTCGGTGGTCGAACTGACCACGATGCTGACATCGATTGCGGTATCGAGCAGGGCATGGGCCAGAATGATGGCCGCCTGGACCTCACCCACGGACGAGGCGTGCAGCCACACGGTCCGGACGCCAGGGCGGGCCACGGACGCTATCTCGGGATACCGGCCCAGCCGCTGTCCGATTCCGTAGGCGAACCGGCCGCCGATCGCCTCGATCAGGGGCCGGAGGAGGACCAGCAGCGGATACAGCCCCGCGCCCAGACCACTGTACAATTGGTGCAGCACGGTTCCCCTGCCCCTCCCGCAATTCTGTTTCGTCGGCACAAAAATTTATTTATATAACCGGGAAGCCCCTATGCAGTCAAGCCTGTTTGCCGAGAGAGCGGCCCGGCAGGGAGCAGGCCGTCCTGCCGGCGGCAGGGTCGGTTCGATTCCTGTTGCGCCCGGCCGACGGAGGGCCTATTGTCGTCGTCGGCCATCGGGGTCCGACGGCAACCGGGCCGTCCCCCGACACATGACCGCGCAATCTTTCCCGTAACGCCCGTCGACCATGCGGCTTCCCCACTCCGCCACGCTCTGGACCCTGCTCGCCGGCAATTTCGTCATAGGTTGCGGCGTCCTGGCGCCCGCCGCCCTGATCAACGACCTGGGCCAGGCCTTCCGCGTCGACGCCGCCACCGTCGGCACCATGCTGGCCTACGGCGGCGCCTTGCTCTGCCTCGTCTCGCCGCTGCTCGCCTTTCTGTTCAATCCGCTGGACCGCCGCCATCTGCTGACCGGCGCCCTGGTGCTGTTTGCCCTCGGCCATTTCAGCTCGGCCCTGGTGACGGACTTCGACGCACTGCTGGCGATCCGTCTGCTCATGATCCCGGCCGTGGCCTGCTTCACGCCGCAAGCGGCCAGCGCCGTGTCCCTGTTCATTCCGGCCGAACGCAGGGCCAGCGCCATCACCTTCATCTTTCTCGGCTGGTCCCTGGCCTCGGCCATCGGCATCCCGCTGATCAACCTGATCGGTTCGCTGGCCGACTGGAAAACGGCCTATCTGCTTCTGGCCGCCGCCTGCGCTTTGGCGGCCGGCGCCGTTTGCATCACCCTGCCGCGCGGCCTGCAGGCCCATCGCCTCCCGGTGGCCGCCTGGGGCAAGGTGTTCGCCTCAGGCAAAATCTGGGCCATCCTCGCCGTCTCCTGCCTGGCCATTGCCGGCCAGTACATCAAGTACCCCTATATCGTATTCGAGCTCACCACCAGGCTGACCCCCGATCCGCCGACCATGGCCCTGCTTCTGGCCATCTATGGCGGTGCCAGCATCCTGGGCACCGCCACCGCCACCAAAGTGGTCGGCCTGCTGGGGGTCCGTGCCACGGTGAGTTCGTTTCTCGCCGTCATCCTGGCCGGTCTGATCTGCTGGATCAGCGAACCCACCCTGCTGACGCTGACCGGCGCGACCCTGTTCGTCTGGGGCATGGGCATGAGCCCGGCCATCGCCGCGCAGCAGGCCCGCCTGATCGAGGCCGATCCGATGGCCGCCTCGGCCTCGACCTCGCTGAACACCTCGGTGGTGTACCTCGGTCAGGCCGGCGGCACCCTGCTGGGCGGCGAACTGCTGACCAGCGGCCGGACCGGACTGGCCGGAGGCGTGGCCGTCGCGCTGCTGGCCGCGGCCCTGTGCGCCTCGGTGCTCCTCCACCGCCGCCATCGCCTCTGAACACCTGCCCATGCCCTTGTCGACAGCCCCGGCGGGGCGCTCCCAGCCCTCATTTTCATTGACAAGGCATCGCCGGCTTTGTAAGCAGGCCCCTGATTGCCGTTTTCGCACGAAATCGCGACACCGATGTTCCGCGCCCGGAAACGCCCTCTTTTTCTGTCCCGTGGGTTCCGAGACGCGGAGTTCCCCATGGCCGGACACCCCAAAAAGTACCACCGGAGACTTTCAATGAACAGAGTGCTTGTCCTCCTGTTTCTGCCCGTGCTGCTTTTCTGTTCCGGACATCCAGCATTTTCAGCCGAGGAAAAAAAGATGAAAGACGGACTGTATGCCAACATCGCCACCAGCAAGGGCGACATCCTGGTCAGGCTCCACTACCACAAAACTCCGCTGACGGTCATCAACTTCGTCGGTCTGGCACAGGGCACCCTGCACCTGGGCGGCAGCAGCAAACCGATCGGTTCCCCGTTCTACAACGGCCTGACCTTCCACCGGGTGATCGCCAACTTCATGATCCAGGGCGGCTGCCCCCTGGGGACCGGCACCGGCGGTCCCGGCTATACCTTTCCCGACGAATTCAACCCGAGCCTGCGGCATGACGGCCCCGGCGTGCTTTCCATGGCCAATGCCGGTCCCGACACCAACGGCAGCCAGTTCTTCATCACCCATGTCGCCACGCCGCACCTCGACGACCGGCACACCGTCTTCGGCCGGGTGGTGGAGGGCCAGGACGTGGTCAACAAGATCGACAAGGGAGATACCATCAAGGAAATCACCATCATTCGCGTCGGCAAGGAGGCGGAAACCTTCAAGACCGATCAGGCCGCCTTCGATGCCGCCCTCGCCGCCACCAAGGATCGGGAGGCCAATGCGCTGAAGGCGCAGGAAGAAAAAATCAGGAAAATGATCAGGGAGCAATGGCCCAAGGCCGTGCGGAGCGATTCCGGTCTCTATTCCCAGATCGAGCAGAAGGGCGAAGGCCAGCCGCCCTCCGCCGGCACCATGATCAAGGCCCATTACACCGGCCGACTGCTGCTCGGTAACCGCAAGTTCGACAGTTCCTACGACCGGGGCGAGCCCATCGCCTTCCCGGTGGGCACCGGCCGGGTCATCCGCGGCTGGGACGAGGCCTTGAGCCAGATGACGAAAGGCGAAAAGCGGACCCTGATCATCCCGCCCGAGCTGGCCTATGGCGAGCGGGGCGCGGGCGGCGTCATCCCGCCCAATGCCTGGCTGGTCTTCGACGTCGAGCTGGTCAGTTTCTGATCGCTCGCATCATCGGACAATAAAAAAGGCGGGGAGCAGTCCCCGCCTTTTTTATTGTCTTGCCGCAACCGGCTTGCAGGCGCGGCCCGCACCATCTCTTTTCAGTACGTGAGCCCCATCCGGTCCCGCGCCAACTCCAGGGTCGCCATCGCCTTGGCGCGGGCCTTTTCCGCGCCCTTGGCCAGCACCTGACGCAGATGGTCGGGGTTGGCGAGCAGTTCCTGTTTCTTGGCCCGGGCCGGGGCAAAATAGTCGTTGATCAGTTCGAACAGGTCCTGCTTGAGATAGCCGTAGGCAGCCCCCCCGTTCACGTAGAGATCATGCACCTCGCGCATCTTCTCCGGCGGCGCGAACAGCTTGAGCAGGGCGTAGAGGTTGCAGGTGTCCGGGTTCTTGGGCGCCTCCACCGGAGTGGCGTCGGTCTGGATGGCCATCACCCGCTTGCGCAACGCCTTTTCGTCGAGGAAAATGGGGATGGTGTTGTCGTAGGATTTGGACATCTTCTGGCCGTCGAGACCGGGGACGATGGCCGTGCTCTCGCTGATCTCCGGCTCCGGGATCACGAAGGTCTCGCCGTAGGTGTTGTTGAAGCGGATGGCGATGTCCCGGGCCACCTCGACATGCTGCTTCTGATCCTTGCCCACCGGCACCCGCTGCGCCTGATAGAGCAGGATGTCGGCGGCCATCAGCACTGGATAGGAAAACAGGCCGTGACTGGCCGGGATGTTCTTGGCCACCTTGTCCTTGTAGGCATGGCAGCGTTCCAAAAGCCCCATGGGGGTGAGCACGGACAGCATCCAGGTCAGCTCGCAGACCTCCGGCACATCCGACTGCACCCAGAAGGTGCAGCGGTCCGGGTCGAGGCCCAGGGCCAGAAAGTCGGCGGCGGCCTCGAGGGTGCCCTGGCGCAGCCGGTCGCGGTCCTGCACCGAGGTCAGGGCGTGGAGATCGACGATGAACACATAGAGATCCGCCGACTCCACGTGACGGATCATGGGCTGCATCATACCGAAATAGTTGCCGATATGCAGTTTGCCCGAGGGTTGGATGCCTGAGAGTATTCGTTTCATGGTGTGTCCGTGCTCAAAAGGTGACGTTGGGAACATGTAACCGGAGCGTTATAGCGCAAATGCAAAAAAAATGGGAGCACGGAATGGACCGTGCTCCCCGATCTCTTTCCGCCCGTGGGGCGGAGCGAGCCGCTTACTTCACTTCCTCGAAGTCGGCGTCGACGACATCGTCGTCGTCCTTGCGCTTGCCGCCGGCGGCCCCCGCTCCCGCCGCCCCGGCACCGGCGCCGCCGGCGTCACCGGGATTGGCGCCCTGGCCCTTGGCCTGGGCATACATCAACTCGGCCAGCTTGTGCGAGGCCTGGGTCAGGGCTTCGGTGGCACTCTTGATGGCGGCGGCGTCCTCGCCCTCCATGGCCTTCTTGACGTTGTCGATCTCCCTTTCCACATTGGCCTTGGTGTCGGCGTCCACCTTGTCGCCCAACTCGTTGAGGCTCTTGGTGGTCATGTGGATCATGGAGTCGGCGTTGTTGCGCGCCTCGACCAGTTCCTTGCGTTTCCTGTCCTCTTCGGCATGGAGTTCGGCGTCCTTCTTCATCCGCTCGATCTCGGCCTCGGACAGGCCGGACGAGGCGGTGATCCGGATCGACTGCTCCTTGCCGGTGCCCAGGTCCTTGGCCGATACATGGAGGATGCCGTTGGCGTCGAGATCGAAGGTCACCTCGATCTGGGGCACACCGCGCGGCGCCGGCGGAATGTCCGCCAGCTCGAACCGGCCGATGGTCTTGTTGTTGGCGGCCATCTCGCGCTCACCCTGGAGCACGTGAATGGACACCGCCGGCTGGCTGTCGGCCGCGGTCGAAAAAACCTGGCTCTTCTTGGTGGGCACGGTGGTGTTCTTCTCGATCAGTTTGGTCATGACCCCGCCCAGGGTCTCGATCCCCAGGGACAGCGGGGTGACGTCGAGCAGGAGCACGTCCTTGACGTCGCCCTTGAGCACGCCGCCCTGGATGGCGGCGCCGATGGCCACCACCTCGTCGGGATTGACGCCCTTGTGCGGGTCCTTGCCGAAGATGGCCTTGACCTTCTCCTGGACCTTGGGCATGCGGGTCATGCCGCCGACCAGGATGACCTCGTCGATGTCGGCCGGATTCAGGCCCGCATCCTTGAGCGCGGTGCGGCAGGGCCCCTCGCAACGGTCGATCAGATCCTCGACCAGGGCCTCCAGCTTGGCCCGGCTCAGCTTCATGTTGAGGTGTTTCGGGCCGGTGGCGTCGGCGGTGATGAACGGCAGGTTGATGTCGGTCTCCATGGCCGAGGACAACTCCTTCTTGGCCTTTTCCGCCTCCTCCTTCAACCGCTGCAGGGCCATCTTGTCGTTGCGCAGGTCCACGCCCTGGTCGCGCTTGAATTCGTCCGCCAGCCAGTTGACGATGCGCATGTCGAAGTCCTCGCCGCCGAGGAAGGTGTCGCCGTTGGTCGACTTGACCTCGAACACGCCGTCGCCGATCTCGAGGATGGAAACATCGAAGGTGCCGCCGCCGAGATCGAAGACCGCGATCTTCTCCTCGCCCTTCTTGTCCAGACCGTAGGCGAGCGAGGCGGCGGTCGGTTCATTGATGATCCGCTGCACGTTGAGTCCGGCGATCTTGCCCGCATCCTTGGTGGCCTGGCGCTGGGCGTCGTTGAAGTAGGCCGGCACGGTGACCACCGCATCGGTGACCGTCTCGCCCAGGTATTCCTCGGCGGTCTGCTTCATCTTGCCCAGGATCATGGCCGAAATCTCGGCGGCGGTATAGGTCTTGCCGCCCACCTCAACCACGGCATCGCCGCCGGGGCCCTCGACGATGGCGAACGGACTGACGCCGATCGATTTCTTGACTTCCGGGTCGCTGAATTTCCGGCCGATCAGCCGCTTGATGGCGAACAGGGTCCGGGTGGGGTTGGTGACCGCCTGCCGCTTGGCGATCTGGCCGACCAGCCGTTCGCCGCTGTCGGAAAAGGCCACGATCGACGGCGTGGTCCGGTTCCCCTCGCTATTTTCAATGACCTTGGGGTCACCGCCCTCCATGATGGCCACGCACGAGTTGGTGGTCCCCAAATCGATTCCTATTATTTTTCCCATAATCCCAATCTCCTGTCTCTCCTGTCTTTATTCCCGGCTTCTTCGGCCGGATCAAATCGTTCAATAGAATAAGGTGTACTGTGTACTGAAACCGGACCGTGTCAAGCCGATTTTTCCGGACCGCTGGACACGACCACCTGGGCATGTCGCAGAACCCTGTCCTTGAACCGATAGCCGCGGGCGAACTCCCGCAGGACATGGTTGGCGGGCACCTCGGCGCTGGCTTCCATGGTCAGGGCGTCGTGTTCGTCGGGATTGAAGGCGAGGCCAACGGCATCCAGGGGTTCCACGCCGTACCGCTCCAGGGTGGCGACCAGCCCCTTGCGGGTCAATTCCACACCCTGCACCATGGCCTGCAACTTCTTGCCCTGGTCCTCGGCGGCGGCGCCCCCCTGTTCGATAGCCCGGTCCAGGTTGTCCAGGGTCGTCAGCAGATCGCGGAGGATGTTCTCGCCGGCATACTTGAGCAACTTGCCCTTCTCCCGCTCCATCCGCTTCCTGAAATTGTCGAACTCCGCGGCCATCCGCATCAGCTGGTCGCGGGTTGCCGCCAACTCCCGCTGCAGGACTTCCGTCTCGCTCTCCTGACTCGTTTCGGCCTCTCCGACAATCGCCCCATCGCCCGGATCCCCGGCGGTGTCCATCACGCCCTGTTCATCGGCAAGCTCCTGTTCCTTCGCCTCGTCTGCCACCTCTCCTCTCCTTGTCTCTAGAGTTCCACCACAGCAACTTCCGGCCCGTTCCGGCACGTGGCCCGCCCGGTTTCGGGCCGGTCAAATCTGGTGCGAACAATAAGTATGGCAAAAACCAGTGTCAAGGGAAGGGAACGGGGATTTACGGGGGAAAACAATGCAATAAATTTGAAGAATACCGGGGGGAAACAGAAGGGAGAGACCCGAAAAAAGCCCTGATCGCCACCCGGCGGTCAGGGCTGCATTCACCGCGAAGACGGCACGGGTCAGCGGCAACGGCCACAGGTCTGGGACGAGGCGACGTAGCGCTTGATGCTGGCGGCGATGGAGTGGAAGATCTCGACGAAATCCTCCTCGTTCTTCTCCAGCAGGGTGATGCGGAATCCCTGGAGATCGGTGGCGAAGGAGGACAGCGGCACGACGCAGATGCCGGTCGCGGCCAGCAGGTAATAGACAAACCGCTTGTCCGGCTGGATGTTCGATCCCGACACCAGATGTTCCACGGTTTCGCGGACCTCGTCGTTTTCGATGGGCAGGGCCTGCTGGTGGTTGAGCACCCCCTCCTCGAAGACCGCGCTCATGTAGAAGGCGCCGTTGGTGCGGTTGACCAGGAGCCCCTTGACGTTTTTGAGGATGTCGTAGGCCAGGTTGGAATACCGCTCGTAGCGTTTGATCCGGCTCCGGAGGTGCTCTCTGTATTGGGGATGCCGCTTGATCCGGGACAGGACGGTCTGCGGCAGGGTGGTCGAACAGACCTCCAGCATCTTGGCGTTGAGGATCGACTGGACATAGGTGGCGAACATGGGGTCGCGGCGGCGGTTGTACACCTCGATCCAGCCGCAGCGGCTTCCCGGCCAGGGCATTTCCTTGGAGATGCCGCGCATGCAGATCGCCGGCACCTTGTTGCCGATCACCGTGCACAGAGGCGCCGAGGCCGTGCCGTTGTAGGTCATGTTCTGGTAGATCTCGTCGCAGATGATGAACAGGTCGTTCTTCTCGCAGATCTCGACGATGGCCCGCATGACGTCGGCCGGATAGACCGCGCCGGTGGGGTTGTCGGGATTGATGATGAGGATGCCGGCCACCGCCGGATTGTACTTGATGTGGTTTTCGATGTCCTCGAGGTCCGGATACCAGAGATGGTTGGGATCGAGGATGTAGGTCACCGGCTGGTCGCTGGCGTGGGCCGCCTCGGCCGAACTGTGGGTGGTATAGCTCGGGGTGGGCACGAGGATGCGGGCCGTGGGCTTGAGGAAGCCGTAGACTTTAGAAATCGCGTCGCCCAGGCCGTTGAAGAAGATGACGTCGTCGGCATCGATCTGCACGCCGCCGCGGCTGTTGGTGGTCTCGGCCACGTATTCCCTGGCCGCCAGCAGGCCCTTGGTCGGGCTGTAGCCGTAGGTGGCGTCCTCGTGGACGGCCTCGGCCACGATCGCCTTCATCCAGTCCGGCACCTGCTCGCCCTTGGCGATCGGGTCGCCGATATTCTCCCAGTTGACCTGGACGCCCATCTTCTGGAGTTTCTCGCCGACACAGACGATATTGCGGATCTCGTAATTCAGTTCGCCCGCGCCAATGTGTAAAATATCCGTGCGCATACCAGGTTGCCGATCAGGATTCTGTTGATTGGATCACGAACATCAGGGCACCGCCGCCACATCGGCCACCGCGGCGACGGGCAGGGATTGCCGTTCCATCGGAAAAAACAAGGAGGGGTCTTACCACAGGGGACGGGCGGCGTCAACCGCCCAGTGTCCCGGACCGCAGCAGATCGGCCGCCTGCCGGCCGGAAAGCGGCGGCGAGTACAGCGGTCCCTGGGCCAGATCGCAGCCATGGGCACGGAGAAAGACGAGCTGGCTCTCCCGTTCGACGCCATCGACGAGCACGGTCAGGCCGAGGGCATGCCCCAGGGCAATGACCGCCGCGACCAGGGTATCGGTCCCCGCCTCCCCGACAAGGGCGGCCAGCAGTTCGCGATGGATGGCCATTCGTCCGATCCGGACCTGTTGCAGGCAGGGCAACGAACAGTACTCGATGCCGCAACCGTCCACCGCCAACCCCGGACCCAGGGCCCGGATCCGGGTCAGGAGCGCCAGCGTCCGGCCCGAGGCATGGGCGAGCGTCCCCTCCCTGACCTCGATGACGAGCAGTTCCGGGGCGATCGCCGTATCGGCCAGGGTGCGTTCGAGCGTGGAGAGGAAGTCGGGATGCTGCAACTGGCGGGAGGTCAGGGGAACGGTCACCGGCACGCAGGCCAATGCCTGGGCGCGCCAATCCCGCAGGTCGCGGCACACCCGCTCGATCAGCCACCAACTGACACTGGCCAGCATGCCGCATTCGTCGGCAACGGCAAGGAAGTCCCCCGGTTGCAGCACGCCCATTTCCGGGTGCTTCCAGGTGAAGCACGATTTCAGCCCCACCATCCGGTTGCTCTCCACTCCGAACTGGGGCAGATACTCCAGGCACAATCCGTCCGTGGCCAGCGCCTCCCGGAACTGCCGCTCGTCCAGCTGCGGCCTCCGGCCATTGAGGACAATATCCCGCCGGTAAAACTGAACATTGTTCCGACCGATCTCCTTGGCCGCGTACAGGGCGATATCGGCGCATTTGATCACTCCCTCCAACTCGACCGAGTCCTCGGGAAACAGGGCGATGCCGATGCTGGTGGAAATATTGAGTTCATGCCCGTTGACCCGGATGGGCACGGTCAGGGCCGCCATGATCTTCTCGGCGACCACGGCGGCATCCTCGCGGCTGTTCACCGCCTCGAGAACAAAGACGAACTCGTCGCCGCCCAGCCGGGCGACGGTGTCCGACTGACGGCACTGCCGCTGCAGGCGCGCCGCGACCTCGACCAGCAGGTTGTCGCCGACATCGTGCCCCAGGGTGTCGTTGATGACCTTGAACTGATCAAGATCGAGGAACAGCACGGCCACACCGGTCCGGTTGCGCTCGGCCTTGCTGATCGCCTGGGCCAGCCGGTCGCGGAGCAGCAGCCGGTTGGGCAAACCGGTGAGGGTGTCGTGGTGTGCCAGCCGGTAGAAGTGCGACTGGCTATCGCGCAGCTCTTTTTCGATCCGCAGCCGGTCGGTGATGTCCCGCGCCACCTCGATGATCCCGTACAGCTCGCCCTGGCCGTTCTTGAGCGGCGAGACCTCAAGTTCGAAGGTGTTGTTGATCCTGTTGCCGTGGAAGGAATTGTGGATCAGCTTGGCCGGCCGCCGTCGTCTCTTGACCGCCTCGACCGGGCAGGGGAACCGGGGATCCTGGCAGGGACCGTCGGCGCCGCAGAACAGGCGGTAACACTTCTGTCCCTGGAGGGTCGCGATTTCGCCGGTGCTTCGCACCAAACGGGTCGCGGCCCGGTTGATCAGCAACAGGTTGTAGTCGAGATCGATGACCATCACCGGGTCGCCGGCACTGTCGATCACGGTCTGGAGGAAATTGCGCTCCACGTCGACGGCGTCGTGCAACTGCTGCTGCACCGCGGCCAGGGCCTGTTCCTGCCGCTTCTGCAGGGTGATGTTCTGATGGGTGCCGGTCATGCGCACCGGCATGTTGTTCTCGTCCCGCTCCACCACCCGGCCCCGGTCGAGAAACCAGGACAGCTCGCCGCCCTGCTCCATCACCCGGTATTCGATCCGGTATTCATCGGTGACGCCGGTGAGATGTTCGTTGAGCACGGCCAGCACCCGTTCCCGGTCCTCGGGATGAATGAAGCGGCGGACGTCGTTCTGTGCGGCATCCCCCTCCCGGTAATCGAGCAGTTCCCACTGATCGGGGCTGGTATACATTTCGCTGGTCCTGATGTTCCAGTCCCAGAGACCGGCCTGGGAGGCGTGCAGGGCCAATTCGTACCGCTCTTCCGCCTGTCGCAGTTCCTGCTCCCTGAACTTGACCGCCTCGAAGAGAAAGAGCTGTCGCAGGGCCTGGGTGACGGCCTCGGCCAGTTCGGCGATGGTCGATTGTTCCTCGGCCGCAGGTTCCACCGCCGGCGGCATCAGGAGAATCAGGAAGCCGGAAAGACCGGAACTGCACCGCAGGGGTGCGCAGAAGGCCCTCGGCAGGGATTGGGGATCCGTCGTGGCGCAGAGCGTGCAGGCACCGTCCGCACACGCAACGACGTCCATCGCATCGGAGTGCAGCATGCGGGCCCCGCATGACGGCAGCCGTCCTTCCCGCAACTCGGCCATGAGTGGGGCGGCATGCTCGCCCAGCCCCGTTTCGGCGGTGATCATGCCGCCCGATTCCTGGTCGAGCAGGGCCAGCAACGCCGCCCGATAGATCGCCTCGCCGGTCAACCGGTCGCATATTCCCTGCAGCAGGGTCGGCATATCCCGTTCCTGGACCAGGAAACGGCTGACGGCATAGGCGGTCCGCAACAGGGCAAAGGATCTGTTCATTTGGCTCGGCGGGCGGGCGGGGGCAACGACGGTGCCCGGCTCAACGTTCAGGTACATGGAAAATGCAAGGGCCCCTCGTCCCAGGAGGCCGCAACCACGATATTTTCGGGGTTCAGCTTATATTATAACTTTTCAACTTGTTCAAGAGCGTCTTGCGGGTGATCTGCAAACGACGGGCCGCCTCGCTGCGGTTGCCACCGGTCTCCTCAAGGGTTTTCAGAATCAGCATCTTCTCGGCCTCCTTCAGGGTGGAGGGTTCCTCCACCTCCCTGGGCGCGTTCAGGCCGGCCCAGCGCTGGATGGCCTGCGGCAGGGCGCCGATATCGAGATAGTCGCCGCGCATCAGAATCACGCCGCGCTCGATCGAATGCTCCAGCTCGCGGACATTGCCCGGCCAGGGATAGCGGTTGAGCACATCCATGCATTCCGGGGTGATGCCGCTGATCAGCCGGCCGTTCTTCTCGGCGAAGCTGCGGAGAAAGTAGTTGGCCAGCAGCGGGATGTCGCCCTGACGCTCCCGCAGGGGCGGCACCCAGAGTTCGACCACGTTGAGGCGATAGTAGAGGTCTTCGCGGAAACGGCCGGCGGCCACCTCCTCTTCGAGATCGCGGTTGGTGGCGCAGAGGATGCGGACATCCACTTTGATGGTTTCCTGGCCGCCGACCCGCTGCAGTTCGTGCTCCTGCAACACCCGGAGCAGCTTGGCCTGCATGCCGGGCGAGGTCTCGCCGATCTCGTCGAGAAAGAGCGTGCCGCCCTGGGCTTGGACGAATCGCCCCTCGCGCCGGCGGTCGGCGCCGGTGAAGGCCCCGCGCTCGTGGCCGAACAGCTCGGATTCCAGCAGGGTTTCCGCCAGGGCCGCGCAGTTGACCTTGACCAGCGGTCCCCGGGCGCGCAGGCTTTTGTGATGCAGGGCCGCGGCCACCAACTCCTTGCCGGTGCCCGATTCGCCGTTGATGAGCACCGTGGCCTCGGTGGGGGCCACATGGACGATCATCTCCCACAATTCCTGCATCGGGGCCGATTTGCCGATGATGCGGCCGTCGTCGCCGAAGGGCTGGCCGATGTCCGGGGACTCGCTCTCCCGCTGGCGATGCCCCATGGCCACCTCGAGGGTGGTGCGCAGGCGGTCGAAATCGAGCGGTTTGGTCAGATAGTCGTGCGCGCCCTGTTTGATTGCCGCCACGGCGGAATCCACCGAGGAGAAGGCGGTCATGATGACCACCGGAATGGCGGGATTGATGGCGTGAATCCTCTTCAGGGCCTCCATGCCGTCCATGGTGGTCATGCGCACATCCATGAGGATGGCGTCGAAGGGTCCCTCCTCGACGGCGGCCACAGCGGTGGCGCCATCGTCCGCCTCGGCCGCGTCCCAGCCCCATTCGGCGAACAGCGACCGCAGCATGAACCGGTGCACCCGTTCATCGTCCACAATCAACACCTTTGCCTTCGCCTTGCTGGGCACCGTCGCCTTCCCCCCCGCTCATCTGTCTGTCCGGTTGTCCACTGTCCGACCCGGCTCCGCGGAACCATCCGTACCGCAACCATAGGTCAAATCACAACTTGAACAGAGTAACATCAAACTGTTAGAATGCGCAAATGGAACATACGCTGACGATAAAAAAGGTGATTGCCGGGGGAAAGGGGCTGGGGACACTGTCCGACGGCATGGTGGCGATGGTGCCGGGAACCCTGCCCGGCGAGACGGTCCTGGTTCGCGAGACCAAAAGCCATCGGGGCTACCGGGAGGCCTGCCTCGTCCGGATTCTCGACGCGGCGCCGGAACGGGTCGAGCCGCCCTGCCCCTATTACGGCCGCTGCGGCGGCTGCGACCTGCAGCATGCCGCCTATTCGGCGCAGTTGGCGCTCAAGCAACGGATTCTGCGCGAAGCCCTGACCCGGGCCCATCTGGAGCTGCCGCCCGACGACCCCACCCTGGCCTCCCCCCTCCCCTTCGGCTACCGCTTTCGCCTACGGCTGCACCTCGATCAGGGGGGCCGGCTCGGCTTTCACGAACAGGCCAGCAACACGGTGGTGCCCATCGACCGCTGTCTGCTAGCCACCGAGCCGATCAACCGGGTGATCGACGCCTTCGTCCACGGCGGCTGGCCCAGGGGGCTGGCCGCCGCCATCGCGACCGTCGAGTTGATCCACAGCCCGGCGGACGACACGGTGGCCGTGGTACTGCAATCGCGCCCCAAACAGCGCTTGCGGCCGGATGCCGGTTTGATCGCCGGCCTGCGCTCCCTGGCCGACGCTGTTGTCCTGGCCGCCGACCGCTCCGGCGATGCCGCCGCCCCGGTTGTCTTCTGCCAGGATTTCGGACCGCGCGGGCTCAGCTACCGTCTGTCCTGGGACCACCGCTGTTTTTTTCAGGTCAATGCCGCCCAGAACGCCCGGCTGGTCGAGTTGGCCCTCGATCTCCTGCCGCATCCGCCACTGCCCGGCACCGCCCTCGACCTCTACTGCGGCATGGGCAACTTCACCATCCCCCTGGCCCTGGCCGGCCTGACTCTGACCAGCGTCGAGCAGAACCGCCGCAGCATCCACTGGGCCCAGGTCAACAGCCGGGCCGCCGGACTGACCACCACCCGTTTTTTCGCCGCCGATGTCGAACACCAGTTGCAAGCGCTGGTGGCCGCTGGCGCCCGCTTCGATACCGTCCTCCTCGACCCTCCCCGCCAGGGCGTGGGCAAGGTCGCCGCCCTGCTGCCCCTGCTGCAACCGGCGCAGGTCCTCTCCGTTTCCTGCGATCCGGCCACCCTGGCCCGCGATCTGGCCCTGATCGTTGCGGAGGGCTACCGGCTCGTCCGCCTCATTCCGGTCGACATGTTTCCCCAGACCCACCACATCGAATCCGTCGCTCTCCTGGAAAGGATTTGACATCGACAAGCCGGCGGGCTATTTTGCCCGTTTATTTCAAGCCAGATGCCTGTTTCTCCACGTCCCCCGACGGCCCCGTTCGCCGACTTTCCGGCCAGGCGTCCCCGACAATTTTCCTTGCACCGTACCTCATGGAAACAACAAGCAATCTTCTCAAGCAGCGGCGGGAAAAAGCCGAATCCCTGGCGGAAGCCGGGGTCAAGCTGTTCAGCAACACCTTCAAGAATCCCACCCCCATCGCCGACATCCTGCCGCGCGGGGAAATGCTGACCGCGGAAAGCCGCGACGAATCCGGCACGGTTTTCCGGGCGGCCGGCCGGGTGATGTCGATGCGCAAGTTCGGCAAGGCCGCTTTTTTCCATCTCCAGGACGCAGAAAGCCGCATCCAGGTCTATGCCCGCCGCGACCTCCTCGGCGAGGAGCAGTTCGATCAGTTCAAGAAATGGGATGTGGGCGACATTGTCGGGGTCGAGGGCACGCTGTTCAAGACCAAGACCGGCGAATTGTCGCTCGAGGCCGCCGCGCTGCAGATGATCACCAAGTCGCTGCGGCCCCTGCCGGAGAAGTTCCACGGCCTGACCGACGTCGAGACCCGCTATCGCCAGCGCTACCTGGACCTGATCGTCAATCCCGAAACCCGCGACGTGTTCAAAAAGCGGGTGGAGATCATCCGCCTGATCCGCGAATTCTTGAGCAACCGCGGCTTCATGGAAGTCGAGACCCCCATGATGCAGCCGGTGCCCGGCGGCGCCACGGCCAAGCCGTTTCGCACCCACCACAACGCCCTCGACATGGACCTCTACCTGCGCATCGCCCCGGAGCTGTACCTCAAGCGGCTGTTGGTGGGCGGTTTCGAGAAGGTCTTTGAAATCAACCGCAACTTCCGCAACGAGGGCCTCTCCACCCGCCACAACCCGGAATTCACCATGCTCGAATTCTACCAGGCCTACGCCACCTACCACGACCTGATGGACCTCACCGAGGAGATGGTCTCCTGGCTGGCCCACGAGGTGACGGGCTCCATGGACATCGTCTATCAGGGGATACCGGTCAATCTGGCCCCGCCGTGGCGGCGCCTGACCATGGAGGAGGCCCTGGTGCAGATCGCGGGCATCGACCGGGCCGTGCTCGCCGACGATGCCGCGGTCATGGCGCTGGCCAAAGGCAAGGGCATCGAACTCCAGCCCGGCGCCGGTCCCGGCAAGGCCAAGACCGAACTGTTCGAGCTGCTGGTCGAGGAGAAGCTGATCGACCCGACCTTCATCACCTCCTACCCCACCGAGGTTTCGCCCCTGGCCCGCCGCAACGAGGAGGACCCGTCGGTGACCGACCGCTTCGAACTGTTCGTCACCGGCCGGGAGATCGCCAACGCCTTTTCCGAGTTGAACGACCCCATCGACCAGTTGCAGCGGTTCCAGAAGCAGATCGACGAACGCGGCGAGGACGACGAAATCCATCCGGTGCTCGACCGCGACTATGTCCGCGCCCTGGAATTCGGCATGCCGTCGGCGGCAGGCGAAGGTATCGGCATCGACCGGCTGGTCATGCTGCTGACCGATTCCCCCTCGATCCGCGATGTCATCCTCTTCCCCCAGATGAAGCCGGAAACCGGCGAATAACAGGGATTCCGCCCGCCCATGGCCGCCTTCGAATGGTTTGTCAGCCTGCGCTACCTGCGGGCCAAGCGCAAGCAGAAGTTCATCTCGCTGATCACCATCATCTCCATTCTCGGGGTGGCGGTCGGGGTGCTGGCCCTGATCGTGGTGCTGTCGGTGTACACCGGCTTCACCGAAGGGCTGCGCGACCAGATCATCGGGGTCAACGCCCATGCCCTGGTGCAGCGGTTCGGCACGGCCATTACCGACACCGAGGCGGTCACCGCCGCTATCGAGGCCGTGCCCGGGGTCGAGGCCACCACGCCCTACATGTACGGCCAGGCGCTGATCAGTTCGGCCACCCAGTCCACCGGCGTGGTCCTGCGGGGCATCGATGCGGCCAGCGCCATGCGGGTGCTCAGCATCGGCGAGAAAATGGTCGCCGGCCAACTGACCGATCTCGACAAGCCCGCCGAGGTGCCGGCCATTGTCCTGGGTCGCGACATGGCCCGCCAGATCCAGGTCGGCGTGGGCGACCGGGTCCGGCTGATCTCGCCCAACGGGCCGCTCTCGCCCATGGGCGTCCTGCCCAAGATCCGCACCTGCGTGGTGGTCGGCCTCTTCGAAACCGGGATGTTCGAGTACGACTCCACCATGGGCTATATCAACCTGGATACCGCCCGCAGCCTCACCGACCTGCGCCGGGGCGTGCACGGCATCGAGGTCCGGGTCCGGGACATCGACCAGGCCGACCGGACAGCCGCCGCCATCCAGCAAGCCCTGGGCCACGGCTATGCGGTGCGCGACTGGATGCAGCTCAACCGCAACCTGTTCGCCGCACTCAAGCTCGAAAAAATCGGCATCTTCATCGCCCTGGACCTGATCATCCTGGTGGCGGCGCTCAACATCATCAGCGCCCTGATCATGATGGTCATGGAAAAGAACCGGGACATCGCCATCCTCAAGTCCATGGGCGCCACCACCCGCGCCATCATGCGCATCTTCTTCTACCAGGGCATGGTCATCGGCCTGGCCGGCACGGTGCTGGGCGTGGCCGGAGGCCTGGGGCTGTGCGGACTGCTCAAGCGCTACAAGATCATCGAGCTGCCGAGCAACGTCTACCCCATGTCCACCATGCCGATCAAGGTGGTGCCCCTGGATGTGACCGTGATCGCGGTGTCCGCCATCCTCATCACTCTGTTCGCCACCCTCTACCCCTCGTGGAAGGCGTCGCGGGTCCGGCCGGCGGAGGCGCTGAGCTATGAATGACGCCCCCCTCCTGCAGGCCGAAGCCCTCTGCCGCTCCTACCGCAGCGGCGACGATACCATTGTCGTCCTCGACCGGGTCGATCTCGTCGTCCAACCCGGCGAGATGACCGCCATCGTCGGGGCCTCGGGTTCGGGCAAGACCACGCTGCTCCAGATCCTGGGAACCCTGGACGCGCCGGACTCGGGCCGCCTCTTCTTTCGCGGCAGGGAACTGACCGGCAAAAACGAGCCGGACCTGGCCGGGCACCGCAACGCCCACATCGGCTTCATCTTCCAGTTCCACCATCTGCTCCCGGAATTCACCGCCCTCGAAAACGTGATGATGCCCGGCCTGATCAACGGCCGGCCGCGCACAGCCCTCAAGGAGAAGGCGCAGCACCTCCTCGAACAGGTGGGGCTCGGCGAACGGTTGCACCACCGCAGCGGCGAGTTGTCCGGCGGCGAGCAGCAGCGGGTCGCCCTGGCCCGCGCCCTGGTGATGGACCCGGCCCTGTTGCTCGCCGACGAACCCACCGGCAATCTCGACGCCGCCAGCGGGAACCGGGTCTTCACCCTCCTGCGCGAGTTGAGCAGCAATCTTAACCTGGCCGTGGTCATGGTCACGCACAACATGGACCTGGCCCGCGCCATGGACCGCCGCCTGACCCTGGCCGAAGGCCGCCTCCATCCCGACAGCTCCCCTGCCTCAGGAGACCGACCATGCCCACCGCCCACCACCGCCGATCGCTGATTACCCTCGCCGCCGTTCTCCTCCTCGCCACGGGTTGCAGCAGTCACAACAAGCCCCCGGCAGCACAGGCTCCCCTTCCCTCCGAACCGCAACAGCAGATTGCCTCTCCGGTTCAGGCAATTCCTCCGGCCGACCAGGAAAAGCGCGACGAACAGTCCCTCACCTGCCGGGACGAGCGGATCATCCTGGAGAGCGAACGCAACCGCGCCGCCTGCTTTCGCCTGCAACCGGGGACCACCACGACCAAGGTGGTCAAACGGCAGGTCCCGGCGAAGAAGGCCAAGACAGCCAAAGCGTCCGGGAAGAAAGGGACAAAGACCACGGCCGCGGCGCACGTGGCCACCGAAACGAAAGTGGTGCGAACCACCGGCCGCTGCCAGCCGCAGAGTCTGATCTACGCCCGCTGCCGCACGGGGATCGACACCTGCAAGCTCGGCGACACCAGCCCGGTGCAGTGGTTTGCCTGCGCCAGAAAAAACGACGCCACCTCCGCCCTACCGCTCATCGGCTCGGTCATGGTTTTGGATGTCAACGCCCGCCGCGGCATGCCCACCGGCCACCCCGCCTATGTCGAGGCAGTCGAGAAGAACGGGAACGGCACCTGGCGCCTGCGCATCAGCCACACCAACTATGACCGCAAATGCCATCTCGACCAGGATGCCACCGTCCTGTTCGATCCCGAACGGATGACCGCCTCCTTTGAAACCGGCCCCTGGGCCACATGGGCCAAGAATCTGAAAGCGCTCGGTTTTATCCTGCGCTGACCGGACAACTCCGGCCGTCGGCCGGCCCCGCCTCGCCCCCGATCCCGGCCGCCCCAACCGGCCGGGACACCGTCCTTTTCTGTTGCCACGCCGCCGGCGAGGTCTTATACAAAAAAGATCGACACGCTGGTCTTCGCCTTTTCCCGAACCCGCATCCGCGCGCAGGCTGGACTCCCCAACACCTGGCCAAAGGCCCGCAACGACCTGTTCAACCAGCCGGTTGCCGGTTCATTCTCACCCTGTATTAAGGAGGACACGATTATGCGCCCCATGCACCGCATCCTGCTGCTGACCATCGCCCTGTTCCTTTGCTCCCTTCCTGCCGTTCATGCCCAGGCGCTCATGGCGCAGACGCAGGTGCCCGGTTATTACCGCATGCAGTTGGGCCAGTTCGAGATCACCGCCCTCTACGACGGGGCCATCCAACTGGACACCAAGCTCCTGCACAATGCCAAGCCGGCCGACCTGGACCGGCTGCTGGCACGGATGTTCGTCGGCAATCCCGCCATGCAGACCGCGGTCAACGCCTATCTGATCAACACCGGCGATCACCTGGTACTGGTCGATGCCGGCGCGGCCAAGCTCCTCGGCCCGAACCTGGGCTATATCCCGGACAACCTGAAGGCGGCCGGCTATGACCTGGCCCAAGTCGATACCGTGATCATCACCCATCTCCATGGCGATCACATCGGCGGCCTGCGCGACGGGCAGGGCAAGCCCCTCTTTCCCCAGGCCACCGTCTGGGTGCCGCAGAGGGATCACGATTACTGGCTTTCCGAGCAGATAGCCGCCGCTGCCCCCGAAAAGGCGCAGCCCGCTTTCAAGCGGGTCCGCGACATCGCCGCGCCCTATCTGGCTTCCGGCCAGTGGAAAACATTCGCCGAGGGCACGGTGCTGGTGCCCGGCATCAAGGCGGTCAAGGCCTACGGCCACACGCCGGGCCATACCGCCTATGCGGTGGAATCGGCGGGCCAAAAACTGCTGATCTGGGGCGATCTGGTTCATGCCCACGCCGTCCAGTTCGCCCAGCCGGACGTGTCTATCGAATTCGATGTCGACCAGAAGCAGGCCGTCGCCACCCGCAAGGCGATCATGGCGGAGATGGCGGCCAGCCAGTCCCTGGTGGCCGGGATGCACCTGCCCTTCCCCGGCATCGGCCATGTCCGCGCCGAGGGCAAGGGAAGCTATGCCTGGGTGCCGATCGAGTTTGCGCCGATGCCGTCGGCAGAAAAGCGGTGAAGATCACGGCTGCCTGGGCATACTGAATCAATCCGAAAGTCGAAGTGATTCCATTTCCAAATCAGACAGGATGTGATTCGCACAACAAAACCTGATAGAGGAAATGACGAACCGTACCTGCTGACAACGGGTTTTTCCCATCTGTTCCGCTGAGCATCGCAGGTCAGGGTGGATCAGACACGGGCACTGTCCGAGAGCCAGCGAGTTTGTCCGATACGCCGTGTGGTCAAGCCACACCGCTTCCGCCCTGACCGGGAAGCGCAAGAAAGCCCGAAGGGCGTAGGCTGGGTTGAGCGCAGCGAAGCCCAGCGTTCAGCGGGCAGGTTGGATTGAGCCGTTCGTTGGGCTTCCTTCGTCAGCCCAACGGGCTTCTTTTGAGCAAGCAAAAGAAGGACGGCCCTGCGCCCAGCGGAACGCCGTTTGTTCCCTGAGAAATGTTCTTTTCTTTAAAGTCAATTGGTTGGACCGAAAAAGAAAGCTCAACGTTCAGCTTGTTTGTTTCATTGCATGCATGGGGTTGAGATGCCATGGCTGCCCGGCCAGGGCCGGGGCTGTGACTTTCTTTTGCTCGCCCGAAAGAAAGTCACCATCGAGGCCGGCGTCCGACGGGAGCGCCAGCCTATCGGCTGGTGCCCTTGCCGCTTGCGAGCGCCGGGCGGCATCGGCGCTCCCGTATGAGTTTCAGGTTGGAGGAAACAGCGTGGCGCGGTCAGTCGCTTTTGTTTGTTCCCGCAATAAAAAAGGCCGCTTCCCCGAAAAGGAAACGGCCTTTAGCGTTGGTGGCGAATCGTGCGGTGATCCGCCCCTATGCAATCAGCTCACCCAATATACTCCAATGCGATCTTCAGCATCCGCCGCACCGGCTCGGCGGCACCCCAGAGCAACTGGTCGCCCACGGAAAAGGCGCTGACATACTCGGGGCCGATGTTCATCTTGCGCAGGCGGCCCACCGGGATGTCGAGGGTGCCGGTGACCCTGGCCGGGGTCAGTTCCTTCAGGGTCTGCTCCTTGGTGTTCTCCACCAGGGAGACCCACTGGTTGTGCTGGGCGATGGCCTGCTCGATGTCGGCGAGCGGCACGTCCTTTTTCAGCTTGATGGTGAAGGCCTGGCTGTGGCAGCGCATGGAGCCGATGCGCACGCAGCAGCCGTCCACCGGAATCTGGCCGGGGGTGAGGCCCAGGACCTTGTTGGTCTCGGTGACCCCCTTCCATTCCTCGCGGGTCTGGCCGTTGTCCATGGCGGTGTCGATCCAGGGGATGAGGCTGCCGGCCAGCGCCGCCCCGAAATTGGCCGTTGGAAAGGCCGGATTGCGCAGGGTTTCGACCACGTTGCGGTCGAGATCGAGGATGGCCGCGGCCGGATTGTCCAGCAGGTGTTCGGCGTTCTCGCCGATGAGCCGCATCTGGCTGACCAGCTCTCGCATGTTCTTGGCCCCGGCGCCGGAGGCGGCCTGATAGGTCTGGCTGCTGATCCACTCAACCCAGCCCTGCTCGAACAGGCCGCCCAGGGCCATCAGCATCAGGGAGACAGTGCAGTTGCCGCCGATGTATTTCTTGATGCCCTTGGCCAGGCCCTGGTCGATGACCGTGCGGTTGACCGGGTCGAGGACGATGATCGAATCAGCGTCCAGGCGCAGCTTGGAGGCGGCGTCGATCCAGTAGCCCTGCCAGCCCCTGGCCATCAGTTGCGGATGGATCTCGCCGGTGTAGCTGCCGCCCTGGCAGGAGACGATGATATCCATCTCCGCGAGCAGCGCGGCATTGGTGCCGTCCAGCAGTTCATACACCGTGCCGCCCACCTCGGGTCCGGCCTGCCCGGCCTGGGAGGTGGAAAAAAAGCGGGGCTCGTAGCCCTGAAAATCCCCTTCCTGCCGCATCCGCTCCATGAGCACCGAGCCGACCATGCCGCGCCAGCCGACAATGCCTACCTTTTTCATGCTGTTCTCCCCCTTGTGGTCATAGTGTTGCGCCTGGCTCAGTGCAGGCGGAAATATCCCTTCAATTCGTCGGCGATCACCGGGGCCACCGAATAGACCCGGAGGAGGTCGTCGCTGGTCCGGCCCGGATAGGTATCGGCGCCGATGATGCAGTTGATCCCTTTTTCGATGAACCGCTCCCTGGCGTTGCCGGCCAGGATCAGATGGGTCGCCATCACCATCACGCTCACCGCGCCGGCCTGGTAGCAGCGGTCCACGGTCTGGAGCATGGAGCCGCCGGTGCGGATCATGTCGTCGCAGATGATGGCGTTGCGGCCGCGCACCGCCCCGGACAACTGGCCGACGATGGTCTGGTCGACATCGTAGCGGTCCTTGTTGGCGGCGGTGTGCGGGCAATCGAGCAGCCCGGCCAGACGCGCCACCCGCTTGGAGAACCCGTAATCCGGCGACACCAGCACGATGTTCGTCAGTCCCAGTTGCCGGATCTTCTCCGCCGCCACCCGCTCGGTCCACAGGTGGCGGGTGCGGACCTCGCCGGTGTGGGCGTGCATCACCGACTCGGAATGCAGGTCGAGAAAGGCGACGTAATCGGGCCGGGCGCGGAAAACCTGCCGGGTGCGGGTGATGCCCTTGGGAATCTCGCCGGAATCGGGTTTGGCCCGCTCCATGGTCGAATAGCCCAGGTACGGGATCACCACGTTGACCGACAGGGCGTTCCAGTAGCGGGCGCCGGCGATCAGGTCGATCAGTTCCTGGTGGGAGGCGTCACTCTCGGTGTTGGCGACGATCACCAGATCGCAGCCGGCGATGTCGCGGGGAAAGGCATGGTACAGTTCACCGTCGGCAAAGGTGCGGGTGATCATCTCGGTCACCGGGATGTCCAGTTCCCTGGCCACGTCGGCGGCCATGCGGGCGGCGGAACCGTTGGAGATCAGGACGATGTTGTTTCGTCGCGGCATGCCATGCCTCCCTGCCGGAAAAAATTACGCCAGAATTTCGCGGGCGATCGCGTCTCCCATGGCCGAGGTCGAAACCGGGGTCACGCCGGGGGTGGCGATGTCGCTGGTCATGATCTTTTTCTCAAGGATCGCCGCCACCGCCGCCTCGATGGCCGAGGCCGCCTGCTCCAGGCCGAGGCTGTACTTGAGTAGCATGGCCGCCGACAGAATCTGGGCGATGGGGTTGGCGACGTTCTGGCCGGCGATGTCCGGGGCCGAGCCGCCGGCCGGCTCGAACAGGCCGAATTTTGAGCTGTTGAGGCTGGCCGAGGCCAGCATGCCCATGGAGCCGGTGAGCATGGCCGCCTCGTCGGAGATGATGTCGCCAAACATGTTGCCGCAGAACATCACGTCGAACTGGTGCGGGTCCTTGACCAGCTGCATGGTGGCGTTGTCGATGTAGATGTGGTTCAGCTCGACATCGGGGAAGTCCTTGGCCACCTCCTTGACCACCTCGCGCCAGAAGACCATGCAGGTGAGCACATTGGCCTTGTCCACCGAGGTCACCTTCCTGCGGCGCAGGCGGGCGGCTTCGAAGGCCATGCGGGCGATACGCTCGATTTCGGAGCGCTTGTATATCTTAGTATCCCAGGCGCGTTCGTCCGGCCCGCTGCCGTCGCGGCCCTTGGGCTGGCCGAAATAGATACCCGAGGTCAACTCGCGCACCACCAGAACGTCGAAGCCGTCGCCGACGATGTCCGGCCGTAGCGGACAGGCGAGGGCCAGGGCCTTGAACACCTTGGCCGGCCGCAGGTTGCAGAACAGGTCGAAATGCTTGCGCAGGGGCAGGAGCGCAGCCCGCTCCGGCTGCTGCGCCGGCGGCAGGCTCTCCCATTTGGGCCCGCCCACCGAGCCGAACAGGATGGCCTCGCTCGCTTCGCAGACCTTCAGGGTCGAGGGCGGCAGGGCCTCGCCGTGGTTGTCGATGGCGACGCCGCCGACATCGGCATGAGTGTAGCTCAAGGAAAAACCGAACTTCTGCTGGACCGCATCCAGCACCTTGATGGCCTCGGCCATCACCTCCGGACCGATGCCGTCGCCGGCCAGGACCGCAATTTTATGTGCCATAATGAACCTCGTGCAACAACGGAGTCATTCCGTGCGTATGTGGTGGTGAAAAGAGATTTGTTACTACCAGATCGACCGCATTTATTCCAGAAAGAAGTAGCAGAAGTGTCAGCGCACATGGACGACGGCCAGCAGCCGGGGCGCGCCTGAAAAAGGCAGGACGAAATCGCGGCGGGCGGCGAGCCGCCAGGGGCCGGCGGGAAGCTGGTCGATGCCGGCCAGGGCCTCTTCGCGGGCCAGCATGAGGATGATGCGGGTCTCCGGCGTGACCAGCGGCCGGATCAGGGGCAGGAAGACGGCCGGTTCGGCCACGGCCCGGCTGGTGACATGGGAGAATCGGCCCAGCCAGGCCGCGGCATGAGGTTCGATCCGGTCGGCCACCACCTCGATGTTGGTCAAGCCCAGGGTGCGGACGAGATGGCGCAGAAAGCTCACCCGCTTCTGCCGCGGCTCCACCAGGGTGCAACGGGCCTCGGTCAGGACACAGGCCAAGACCAGGCCGGGAAAGCCGGCGCCGGTGCCGACATCAAGCAGGTGCGCCGGGCCGTCGCTTGCGCGCAGCAGCGGCAGCAGGGCGAGCGAGTCGAGGAAGTGGCTGTCGATGGCCTGCGCCTCGGGGGTATCGCGGGCGATCAGGTTGACCCGCCGGCTCCACTTCATCAGTTCGGCCAGGTACAGCACCAGCCGGTCGCAGGCGGCCGCCTCCAGTTCGATCCCCAGTTGCCGGGCGCCCTCAATCAGCAGTTGGCGGTTATCGCTGGCCAAGCCGGACCGCCACCGAGTTGCCGTGCGCCGTCAGCCCTTCGAGACCGGCCAGCCGCCGGATGTGGTCGCCGTCGGCCTCCAGGGCCTGGCGGCAATAGCTGATGATCGAGCTTTTCTTGAGGAAGGTTTCCACGCCCAGGGCCGAGGCGATGCGGGCGGTGCCCATGGTCGGCAGGACGTGGTTGGGGCCGGCCACGTAATCGCCCGCCGCCTCCGGGGTCCAGTTGCCCAGGAAGATGGCGCCGGCATGGCGGATCTTCGGCAGCCATTGCCAGGGCTCGGTCACCTGCAGTTCCAGATGCTCGCTGGCGATGTCGTTGGCCAGGTCGATGGCCGTATCCAGGTTGTCGGCCACCAGGATCAGGCCGCGCGCGGCCAAGGCGGTGCGGGCGATATCGGCCCTGGGCAGCAGCGGCAACTGGCGTTCCAACTCCTTGCCGATATCCGCAGCCAGTTGCTCGCTGGTGGTGATGACCATGGCCAGGGCCTGGGGATCGTGCTCGGCCTGGGCCAGCATGTCGGCGGCGACAAAGGCGGCCTCGGCGCTGTCGTCGGCCACGATCAGCACCTCGCTCGGGCCGGCGATCATGTCGATCCGCACCCGGCCCATCACCTGGCGCTTGGCCTCGGCCACGTACTGGTTGCCCGGCCCGACGATCACATCCACCCTGGGAATGGCGGCGGTGCCGTAGGCCAGGGCGCCGATGGCCCAGGCCGAGCCCACTTTGTAGACCTCGTCGATACCGATTTCACGGGCCGCCAGCAGCAAAGCCGGGCTGACGCGGCCGTCGCGGCCCGGCGGGGTCACCATCACCCGCCGCCCCACGCCCGCGATCTGCGCCGGGATGCCGTTCATCAGCACGGTCGAGACCAGCGGCGTCGAGCCCTCCTTACCGCCGGGCACGTAGAGGCCGGCCGAATCCACCGGCCGCACCAGCCGGCCGGTGACCACGCCGTCGTCGCGGGTCAGCAGCCAGGAATCCTCCATCTCGCGCTCGTGGAAACGGCGGATGCGCTCGGCGGCAAAGCGCAGGCTCCCGCGGAAATCCTCGTCCGCCTCCTGTTCGGCCCGGGCGAACTCCTCGGGCGTAACCTTGAGGCTTTCCGGCGTCATCACCGGGCAGTCGAACCGGCGGCAGTAGTCGAGCACCGCCGCATCGCCTTCCCGGCGCACACGGTCCAAAATGGCGGCCACCGCCTCGCGGCAGGCGCCATCGGTTTCGTCGACGAACCGGTTGCGAATCCCGGCGGCAATCTTTTGGCCTTGGTCGGAGTTGAGCAAGACGGGTGTGATCATGGCACTCTTCCTTCACGCAGCTTCAGGCCAGGGCCTGAAATAAGTGATTATCTATAAATAACTATGACCTTGTTCAGGACAATCATGGCGGCTGCCAATGTGTTGAGTGCAATGTACGAGAGATCTGTCTTCTCGTATCGTGGTATCAATTTGCGAAACCGGTTGAACCATGAATG
>NZ_JHZB01000009.1 GCF_000621145.1 Desulfobulbus elongatus DSM 2908 | reverse complement strand
TAATCGAGCTTTTTTTGGATGATAATCTGGACTAAATCTGAGTCAATTGAAAATGTTAAGGATTTAATATTTTCTATAATTTCAAAAAGAGAAAGATTTGGCAGGTCGACGACATCAAAAATGGCATCAAATTTTTGATGGAAATTTTCTATATACTCTTTCTTCGATGACATTTTGAGTTCTGATCCGATATCAACAGCAGCGTTCATGGCACCATCTCCTTTATTGAAGTGATGATACCAAAAGACTGCAATAATTTATAGCATTTTCTGCTCCAACACGCTGTTTTTATATCATTTCATACCGATCTGAATTGGGCGCTTTTAACGCATAACTATCGGATACTCCCGTCCGTTCCTGCGGCAAAGTGCCGCTCCCGGGTCGAATGCGGGGCATTGTCCGTCGGTGCTCCCCGGTATTGGATGGCCACCATGGTCACGTCGTCCGATTGCGGCGAGCCGTTGGCGAAGCGGGTCACGTCGTCGCGAATGGAATGGATAAGTTCGGCCGGGGTGCTGCGGACGTGGTGTTGCAGTTCGGCCAGGAGCCGTGTTTCTCCGTAGAGCGCCTCTTCCCGGTTTTTCGCCTCGGTAATGCCGTCCGTATAGAGAAAGAGCGTATCGCCCGGCCGCATGATCATTTCTTCGGTCGTGTAGACCGCATCCGGCATGGGGCCCAAAACTATGCCCGGGATGACGTCAAGGTAGCGCGCGTGCCCTCCGGCGATCACCGCCGGGGGGTTGTGACCGGCACTGGCGAAACGGAGCGCTCCGCTCCTCGTATTCAGGATGGCACAGAACACGGTGATGAACATGCAGCTCTCGTTGTCCGCGGCAAGAATGCCGTTGACGCTGCCGAGCATCTGGGCCGGTTCGCCCAGGCGCTGTCCTTCGGCCTTGAGCAGGGTTTTGGCCACCATCATGTAGAGGGCGGCTGGCACGCCCTTGTCGGCGACGTCGGCAATCAGGAAACAGAGATTGACGTCGTCGACAAAAAAGAAATCGTAAAAATCTCCGCCCACCTCCTTGGCCGGATGCATCAAGGCGTAAATGTCGAATTCGGAGCGATCCGGGAAGGGGGGGAACAACCGGGGGAGCAGATTTGCCTGAATCTCCGTGGCCATCTTGAGTTCGCTCTGGATGCGCTCCTTGGCCGCCGTGGTTTCTGTCAGGTTGCGGATGTACTCCTTCAAGGCCCCGTTCATGGCGGCAAAAGCCGTGGTCAGCATGCCCACTTCGTCCTGTGAGCGGACCGGCGGCAGCTCGGCGTCAAAATTTCCCGCAGCGATTTCCTTGGTTGCCTCGGCAAGCGCGCAAAGCGGCGCGGTGATGGAACGGGCGATCAGGAAGACCGCGATGGTCAACAAAACGATGCCCCCCAGGGCGATATGGGCGGCGATCAAGGTGAGGGAGCGCTCTCCCTCGTACATTTCGGATTCGGGAAAAACCACGGCCAGCGTCCAGCCGGTGGAGGGAATCGGGGCGTAATACATCCAACTGCGGCCGTTCTGGGGGTCGGTGTAGGGAGCGAACCCCGATTCGCCGCGCACCATCTTGTTGCCGATATCGCGCAGGGCAGGGGCGCCGCGCGACTCGGCAAGGCTGAAGATGGTCTCGTTCATGACGAATTCCTTGGTGGGATGCGTCATGATGGTGCCGTTGCGGGAGAGGAGGAAACTGTAGCCGGTTTCCAGCACCTTGATGGAGGAAACGAGTTCCGTCAGCCAATCGAGGGAAACGTCGGCAACGACAATGCCGCGTATTTTTTTCTTTTCTTCTTCGCCCGCACGAAAAGGAACCGAGTAACTCGTCATCAGCATTGCCCCGCTGCCTTCGTCGAAATACGGTTCGCTCCATGTTTTTTCGCCCAGTTCCATCGGGATGCGATACCAGTCCAGGGTGAGATACTGAAAATCCTGCTCGTTGGCATAGATCAGTTGCCCGTTTTTTCTATAGAAATAGGGGACGACAGGTCGAGGCGGCTGGACGGTGGTGTCCGGTTCGAAGGCGGCGCCAAGGCCGTACATATCGTTATTTGCCGCCAGCGTCTCCCTGAGGAGCACGGTTGCCGATTCCTTCCCGAAACAATCCGATTCCAGCGACCGCGCCACCCCTGCCGTCACCTTGCCGATGGAACGAAGCGTGGCTTCCACCCTGTTCACCGAGGCAAGCACCAGATTCCTGGCATCGTCCTCCATTTCCCGTTCGAGAGAGACGCAGGAACGGTAATAAAACCATCCGATGGTCAGTAAAAAGATCAGGATGCTGCAAACGGTGACGACAAGCGTGAATGTGTGGACGATACTTTTTGTTCTCAGCATCCGGTCTCCTGTACGGTCTTCGATGCCACGGCTTTCCCCATCCCGGCCGCGCACAAAGACCCGCCTGCTTTCCGGCGGACGACCAATGGCGGCCTAAGGCGCAAACTGGCCGACAGCACAGAGAAAAGCAAGAAAAATCCGTCGAATGTCCGGTCGTTCGACTTCAGCCTGGCCGAAGGGGAACAACGTGTGGCGGCTCGATGCGGATCATTCCCTCCCGTCCATTCGACAGCCTGGCCGAATCGGATCTGCTGCAATCGCGGGCCTCCCGTCGATGGGTCGACATGAAAGCGGATCGCGCACGGCCACCACAGGAGACACCGTCCGGGAAAGGGACAGCCTTTCCGGTCGCGGCACAGGAATTCAGGAAGATATGCGCGTCCATGTAGTAACCCCCTATATTATTTGACAGATCAGGAAAATTTTCTTTGCCATTCATTTTTTTTTGGCAGAAAATAGAAGGCAGCCCAAAAAATGAAACAAGCGTCAACACATACGGTTCGAATCCTCGCGGCGGGGCATTTTGCCCTGTCAACTTTTTTTTCGCCACACCGTGCAAATGATTGCAGCATTTTCCTTCTTTATAATACTATCAGACCGGTTCATCGGCCTCAAAGCAAATAGTTCAAAGGTGGTGCGTTCATGAAGGGATGGGGGGGATCGATCTGGTGCTGCGCCTTGATATTCGCGCTGACGGCCTGTTCGGGGTCGACGCCTCCGCCGGAACCCACCTGGGCCATGGCGGAAAAGGGGATCGAATTGACCTTTCATGCCGATCCCTCCGTCAACTTCTACGACGGGCAGCCGCACACCATCGCTGTGTGCGTCTTCCAGCTTGACGATTCGAGTGCATACCAAAAAATGCTCACCTATCCGAGCGGTGTGCAGAAATTGCTGTCGGGCGGCACGGACCTGCCGGCCAACCTTGCCGTCGATCGTTTTTATCTGGAGCCGGGAGCGACCCGGCAGAAGGTGTACGACCGGGCTGCGGGCGCAAAATGGGTCGTCATTGTTGCCGGTTATTTCTCTGCCCCGCCGGAAAAGGCGGCCGTCACGAAAAAGATCGACTTTGTGGTTGAGCGGAGTTGGCTCTCTTTCGACAAACAGGCCGTCATCCCGACTTTTCAAGAAACGGTCCATCTCGACCAGGATGGCCTGCGCATCGGGAAAAAACCATGATCCAACCGAGCCGACCCATTCTTTGGCATCAGGGACTGTTCCTCCAGCCGCAACATCTGCAACAGCTCGATTTCGCGGCGCAGGAGCGATTCGCCGCCCTGCAGAGACAACAATCCCCCCATGGGTGGGGCATCTGCAAGCTGCAGGTCAATTACAATGCCCTGCAAGAGCGGGTGGTCGACATCCAGCAGTGCGAATTGCTGTTTCCCGACGGATCGTGGGTCGCGTGCCCCGGCAATGGCCGGCTTCCTGCCCGGTCGTTTCAATCCATCCCCCTGGAAGAGGGGGAAGGCGCGCCGATGACCGTCTATCTCGGCCTGCGCCGCTGGAAGCTCGGGACTGCGAACGTCGCGGCCCCCGCCGCCGGTGCCGAGCTGCAGAACCTGGAAAGCCGTTATCTGAGTCAAGTCGATCCGATCGAAACCGCTGACCTGCATCTGGGCGGTCCCCTGGCCCAGGTTCGGTATCTCGACCATCTGGTCAAGATCATCTGGGCCGATGAAGTCGCCGACAGCGGCGACTACATGCTGTTGCCGGCGTTGCAGATCCGCCTCGACGCCAACGAGGTCCGTGTTGTCCAGGATTTCATTCCCCCGGTCGTTTTCCTGAGCGGTTGCGAGGAATTGCCGTATCTGCTCAAGGATATCCGCGAGCAGTTGCTTTCCCGCGTTCGGGTTTTTGAGTCGTACAAGCTGTCCGGGGGCATTCAGTCCTCGGATTTCGAGGCGCATTTTCTTCCCCATCTCCTGGTCCTGACCACGCTCAACCGGTATTTGGCGGAATTGGTCTATCTGGTCGAGACGCCGCACATGCATCCGTGGCACGCCTACGGTTTCCTGCGTCGGCTCGTCGGTGAACTCAGTTCCTTCTCCGAGCGGGTCAACGTCCTCGGCCAGCTCAAGGACGGGCGCTCCCTGCTGCCATCCTATGATCACCTCGATCTCACGTCCTGCTTCCATGCCGCCCATCAACTGATCGAAGAACTGCTGAACGAACTGTTGATCGGCGGCGGCAATCTGATCACCCTCAAACGCAAGGACGCCTTGTTCCAGGCCGATATTCCGGCCGAAGATTTCGATCCGAGCAACGTGTTCACCCTGGTGGTGAGCAGCCACGGGGCCCCGGAGAACATCATCCAGTCATTTCAGGCGGCAAAGATCGGCGGGCCGGAGGACATCAAGCATCTGGTCGCCCGCGCTTTGCCCGGTGTCCCCTTCCGGCATCGGCTGGCCCCGCCGCCAGGGTTGCCCAAGCGGAGCGAGGCCTCCTATTTCAAACTTGACCACAACAACCGTCAATGGCTCGGGGTCCGCAATGCCCGCAGCATCTGTCTGTTCTGGGATGAAGCCCCTGAGGATGCCGTTGTCGAATTGGTCATTTCCAGGGTCTAGCTGCAATGGGTGAGGCACCGTATCGTGGCACGCTGCTCGATAGCTACACGGAAATACTCAGTTATGTTCTCTACCTGACGCATGATCCCAGCCTGGCGGGGAGTGCGGATGACGGCGCCGCCGTACTTGAACGGTTGCTGGCCCGCTCCCGCAAACTGGCAAGTGACATCGGCTGCGCGGACAACCTGTGGCTGGCTGGGCTCTATCCGGTGGCGGCCTGGGTGGACGAACAACTGCTCAATCTCGATTGGGCCGGCAGGGATGCCTGGGTGGGGAAAAGCCTGCAACGGCGTTATTTCAATACCACCTTGGCCGGCCGCGATTTTTTCGAGCGCCTGGAGCAGTTGGGCGAGATCGACATCGAATTGCGGGAGGTGTACGATATCTGCCTGGCGCTGGGTTTTCGCGGGCAGTATTTCGACGCTGACGACAGTTCCCGCCTCAGGGAGATTGCCGAGAAGAATCTCGGCAAATATGTCAGGGAACTGCCGCTGACAATGGAGGGGGAGTTGTTCCCGGTGGCCGCATTGAGCATGGAGCATGGCCGCAGGCCCTTCTTCCGTTTCCTGCGCCCGCTGCTGCTGGCGCTGCTGTGGCTGGTGCCGGTCGTGCTTCTCCTCGGGCTGTATTGCTGGTTGCAGGCCAGGCTCCTGGCCCCCGTTTGAAGGGGGAAACGAATGCCGCCCTTTTCAACAGAACGTTGCGCCCATGCTTAAAACTATCCTGAAAGTGCTGCTCTGGTGCGCGCTTCTGCTCGGTTTGGCCGGCCTGCTCTTCTGGGCCCTTCTGATCTGGGAACTCCCCTGGTGGGTCGGCGTGGCCAGCTATGCCGGTATTCTCGGTTTGTTCTTTGGCCTCTGTCTCCTCCGGCGCCTGATGGTGCGGAGACGGCAAAAAAGGCTCATTCAGCATGTTGCCGCAGCGGATTCGTTGCCTCCGGCGGAGTTGTCCCCGCAGCATGATGCCGAACAGGAACTCCGCACTCATTGGGCCAAGGCCCTGCGGGATCTGAAACAATCCTCCCTGCGGCGCGCCGGCAACCCGCTGAAGGTCATGCCGTGGTATCTGATGCTGGGCGAGTCCAGGGACGGCAAGACCACCGCCATCAAGCATTCCCGGACCAGTTCGCCGCTCACGGATATAGATCCCCGTGCGCAGCGGCAGGGAACTCGCAATTGCGACTGGTGGTTCTGCGAGCAGGCGGTCATCCTCGATACCGCCGGCCGGTATTCGATCCCGGTCGACGATGTGCAGGATCGCAAGGAGTGGGAAGTCTTCCTCGAATTGCTCTTCAAAACGCGCCGGCGCAAGACCCTGCAAGGGGTGATCGTCAGTGTCGCCGCCGACCGGTTGCTGCGCGAAGACGCCGCCACCCTGCTGCGCAAGGGACAGACGATCCGCCAGCGGTTGAACCAGTTGATGCAGTTGACCGGCAATCGTCTGCCGATCTATCTGCTGATCACCAAGATGGATCTGGTGCACGGCTTCAACGATTTCTTCCAGGGGTTCGGCGACGACCAGGTCGAAGGCAGCATGGGCGTCGTCAACAGCACGCCCGATTGCCCCTGGCAGCAGACACTCGACCAGGCCTTCGGTACCTTGCGCCGACGTCTGCATGGCCTACGCCAGATCCTGGCGCATACGGTCAAGTTGGAATACTACCCCGGTGCCGTGCAGTTTCCCAATGAGTTCCAACTGTTATTGGAACCCTTGGGTCAGTACGGCCAGGGGCTGTTCGGTTTCGATCAATATCTCGAAACGCCCTTTTTGCGCGGTATGTATTTTTCCAGCGGACAGCATCAGGGGCAGCCTTTTTCGCCTTTCCTGCATTTGATCGGCTATGCGCCTCCGCCTGCCGATGCGGCTGAACAACGGGCCAGAAATGACTGAACAACGGCTACACGACGAGCGCGGCGAACAGCGGCTGCCATCCCGGCGCAGCCTGTTTCTGCGCGCCCTTTTTCAGGACAGGGTGCCACGCGACCGGGATGTGCACCTGCCGTTGGCCGGGCGGCTTCGTTCGATGCGCACCACCCTGGGCGTGGGGTTGTTGGCCTGGTATCTTTTGGCGGCCGGCTTCGCGGGTTGGCTCGGATTCACCTATTACCAGAACCATCAGGCATTGCAGAGCGGCCCCGGCCAGCAGCAGGCAAGCGCTCCGACCGAGCCAGCGTCCGTTTCCTTGCAGGACCTCGACCGGTTGCGTCACGATATCGAAACAGTGCACGGAAAAAACCGGACCCTGATCATCAGCCGCTTCGGCTTCGACCAGTCGCTTCGGTACGAGCAGGAACTCAAACAACGATACGTCAGCCTGTTCGAGAGCAGCGTGCGCCGATTGGAGGCGTTGGCCCTGGCCCATTGGCGCGCTGTCAACAAGGATTTCTCCGCGGAACAGAAACAGGGATACGCCAGGTTTCTTTTGGGGCAGTGGCGACTGCTGTCCGGAGGTGTCGGCGACAAGGCGGCGGATGGGCAACAGTACGCGGCCCTGACCGATCCTTTCTGGCGCGTCCTTTTTCCCGAGGCGGTCGGGGTTCCCATCGGTCCTCTCTACCGGGCCTATCTGCAATGGCGGCCGGCGTCTCACGGCGATGACGCCGTCTATGACTATCCCTCGGAGATCCAGAACCTCCTGAGCCGGGTCCGCGGTCAGGAAGCGGCTTGGCTGTGGGCTTCGCCGGAAATCACCGCCTTGCCGGTGGCCATCGAAGATTTCTGGATCGATTTTCCCCAGCCCGGCTGGATCGAAATTCCGGGCGGTTTCACGCTCCAGGGCCGCACGCAGACGGAGACGTTTTTCAAGCAGCTTGTGCAGCCACTCGACAAGAAAGATGCCGAAGCCATTGCCGCCCTTTTCTGGCAAAGTTACTGGCAGCAGTTTTTCACGGCCTGGGAACGGTTTACCAGTGAGTTCATCGAGCAGGGGAGACTGCTCTCGGAATCCCCGGGAAATATCGTGGCGGCCGGTTCGGTTTTGCGTCAGGACGGTCCGTATTTTCGGGTTTTCGTTCGTTTTGCCGATGAAATCAAGGGGCTCGCCGATCAGCAGGACCGGCCGGCCTGGGTGCGGCAGTGGCAGATATTGGCCGCGGGCTGGGATCGATTCATCGAAAATCAGACCAGCAAAACCGGGGGCGTGACCGAGAAGCTCACCGCGCTCACCGCGAATGTGACCCACAAGGGCGAGGAACTGACCGGGCAGCGCATTGCCCTATCCGTGTCGGTCAGGGACCAACTGGCGGAACTCTGGGCCAGTTATCTTGCCGATTTGTCGGCCCTCTCTCCGGTGACCGTCCATCGGGAGGAACGTGTCGATCAGTTCGGCAAGTTTTTCCGGGGATTGCAGCAGGGCGAGAGTTCCGGCTTTTTTTCCGCCTACGCCGATTTCCGCAAACTGGTGACCCTCGAGACCGGCGGCGCCGACGATACCCTGGCCACCCGCCTGGTGTTCGCGCCCCTGGATTTCGTGCTGCAGGTGGCCCTGGGCGAGGCAGCCGACGTGCTGCAACGGGAATGGACGGGGACCGTGACCGCGCCGTTGGGCGCGCAGGCCGCAGCGCCCCAGTTGGCCGCCCTCTTTTCCCAGGCCGACAGCCCGGTGCCGAAATTTCTCGCCGGCCCGGCGGCGCCGTTTCTTGAACTGACCAACAGCGGCTATCGCCCCCGCACCACCTACGGGATGAGCCTGCCGTTTCGCCAGGACGTGCTCTCCTTTTTGTTCGAGGGCACCCGGGCAAGCAAGGACTATGCGAAGGAGTTGACCGTCACCTTGAGCAATCTGCCCTTGAACGTCAATCCCGAGGCACAAACCCATCCGTTTTACGCCAAGATAGAGATGCAGTGCGCCAGCAGGCAATACGTGCTGGAAAACTGGAACTATGCCGACCAGGCTGCATTCACCTGGACGCCTTCGTCCTGCGGTGACGTGGTCATCACCCTGAAGTTCCCGGGCGAGACGACATTGAGCAAACGCTATCCGGGTGCCTTGGGATTCCCCCAGTTTCTCAATGATTTCCAGGACGGACGCCAAACCTACGCCCTCAAGGATCTGGCGGGGGACAGCAAGGGGCTGCTGGAGCAGAAGGTCGAGCAGGTGACCATTGCCTACGGTATCAGCGGCGCCCCGGATGTGCGCCAGTGGCTGCAGCGCATCCCCACCGCCATCCCCGAGAAGCTGTTTCTGGAAAAAGTGCCGCCCGTGCATCATGCGGACGCCTTCGATACCGTGCCGCTCCATATCGAAACCGTTCGCCCGGCCTCCGACGCGATTTTGCGGCTTCCAGCCGCAGCCGTCACTGCGCTCCATGCCAAGAAAACGAGCATTGCCCTCCGGCCTCCTGCGGTGGCGGATCGCGCCGCAGCCTCCTGTGACGACTCCGCCTCTTGGATTCAGGGACAGCCGGCCGGCGCCGTGACCATCCAGTTGATGAGCCTGCGCTCGCAGCAGGCCCTCAAGGGATTGTGCGAGAAATACGCTGACATTCCGGTCCACTGGTACCGAAAGCACGACGCGCAGGGCACATGGTTCGTGGTGATCGGCGGTTCCTTCGCCTTCAGGGAAGAGGCGCGGGCTGCCATCGCCCGGTTGCCGGCCGCGCTGAAAACGAGTGCGCCGTTGCTCCGCACCTTTCAATCCGTCCAGACGGAGATGGAGTCGAGTCGCGGCCCCAAGCCGGATGCAGGGAAGAAACAGCCATGAATCCGATGGAATACACCGATTTGGGTACAGCCCCGATCTCGGAAGCCTTGCCGGCCGGCATCGATCTCGCCACCGAGCCGCTCTACGAGCAGCTCTCCCTCGAGATCAAGAAGCTTTCCTCGCCGACCGCCGAGGGCGGCATCGACTGGCAGGCCATCCAGAACCTTGCCGCCGAGATATTGCAGACCAGGTCAAAGCATATTCTCGTCGCCTGCTGCCTGTCCGTCGCCTGGCAGCACACCGGCGGCTGGCGCGGCTTTGCCCAGGGCGTTCGGGTGGTCAGGGACCTCCTCCTCACCTATTGGGACCAGTGTTTTCCGGAAAAGAAACGCATGCGGGGCCGGCGCAACGCGCTGGTCTGGTGGAAGGAGCAGATCGACAAACTGATCGAGGCCGGCACCGGCGAGCAATGGGACCACGAGGCGCGGCAGGCCCTGCTCGACGACTTCGAAGAAATCGACCGCTTCCTTGGCGAACAGTTGGAGGATTCGCCCCTTTTCCGGCCGACCATCCAAGCGCTCGGCACGCTGATCGCCGAAGCGGCGATTCCGGAACCGCAGCAGGATCCTGAGCCGGTGGCCCCGGAAACGCCAGCTGTCCCTGCGACTGCCACCGAACCCCGTCCGCCGGCCCAGCCGCTGGCGAGCGGGCCGCGCCACGAGGCTCCGATCGCGTCGGACAGCGCCACGCCGGAAAAGAACCTGGCGCGCGGCAGTGAATTTCTGCGGGTGGCCGCCACCCAGTTTCTGCAGAACGATCCCTTTCATCCGCTCGCTTTTCGCCTGAACCGGATCGTGGCCTGGTTTCCCGTCGACAGCCTGCCGCCCGCCAGCGATGGCACCACCCTGGTGCCGCCGCCCGACGACCAAGTGGTATCGCTGGTGCGCAGCCTGGAGGAAAGCGGCAATTGGCCGGCGCTGCTGCAGACGGCCGAAGCCCAGCTGCGCCAGCATCTGTTCTGGCTCGACCTGAACCGGTATGTCGCCGAGGCCCTCGACCGCCTGGGCAAGGAACTGGCCAGCGAAGGGGTGGCACACGAGACCCGGCTGCTGGTCAGGCGGCTGCCCGGTATCGAAAAATTGTCCTTCAACGACGGCACTCCCTTTGCGGATCAGGCCACCCGGGCTTGGCTCAAGGAATTTCGCATCACCAAGGGGACGGACGGCACAGTGGTGCCCGACGAGGCCCAAGGCGAGCGGGGAGGCATTGCGGCGAAGCTGGCGGCGGCGTGGGCGTTGGCCAAAGACGGCAAGCTGACCGAGGCCCTGAACGAACTGCGTCACGGCCTGAGGACCGCCGGTGGCGGTCGCGAGCAGTTGTTGTGGACAGCGGAGATCTGCCGGCTGCTGTGCCGGCAGCAACAGGCGGCCCTGGCCGTGCCCTTTGCCGAATCCCTGGTGGCGCAACTCGACCGTCATGGCCTCGAGCAGTGGGAACCGGAACTGGCGGAAGAGACGCTTGAGGTGGTGTACCAGGCGCTGCGCCTCCAGGAAAGCAACGAGCAGGCCTCGGCACGGATGAATGAGGTCCTGCACCGGCTGGCCCTGCTGAACCCGGCGCGGGCCCTGGATGTCAAGTAGTCGGCTGGAAACGGATCACGGTCTTAACACACAGAGATAAGGAGAAGGATGCCATGGCAAAGGAAGGTTCGGTAGCTCCCAAGGAAAGAGTGAACGTCGTGTACCGACCGGCAATCGGCGACGCGAAGCAAGAGGTCGAACTGCCGATGAAGATTCTGGTGATGGGCGATTTCACCCAGAAAGAGGACGGTCGCATGGTCGAGGAGCGGGCGTCCATTAACGTCGACAAGGACAATTTCAACGAAGTGCTCAAGGCGCACGACCTCAACCTTAAAACCACGGTCGACAACAAGCTGTCGGAGGAAGCGGACGCGGTCATGAGCCTTGACCTCGACTTCAAGAGCCTTGCCGATTTCGAACCCGACTCCATCCTGCAGAAGGTGCCGGAATTGAAAAAACTCTACGAGTTGCGCGAGGCGCTGAAGGCGATCAAGGGTCCCCTCGGCAACATCCCGGACTTCAAGAAAAAGCTGACCCAACTGGTCGCCGACGAGGGTGCCCGCGAAAAGCTGCTGAAAGAATTGGGCATTGATTAACACGCAACTCAACGAGAGAGACGGCCATGACAGAGAAGCAACAAGAAGCACAACGTTCCGAAGCCACTGAAACCGGCGCGCAGGCGACCCTGCTCGACGAGATCGTGCAGGCCACCAGCCTGAGGCCGACGGATGAGGGATATCAACTCACCAAACAGGGCGTGCAGGCCTTTATCGATCAGTTGCTCAAGCCCGAAATGGCGGGGGTCAAGATCTCCCAGGGCCTGGTCGACGAAATGCTGGCCGAGATCGACCGCAAGCTGAGCATCCAGATGAGCGAGATTCTGCACAACGACCAGTTCCAGGCCCTGGAACGGTCCTGGCGTTCTCTCAAATATCTGGTGGATCATACCGATTTTCGCGAGAACATCAAAATCGAGATGCTCAACGTCAGCAAGCAGGACCTCCTGGACGATTTCGAGGATGCGCCGGAAATCACCAAGTCGGGTCTGTACAAACTGGCCTATACCGAGGAATTCGGCCAGTTCGGCGGCCAGCCCTACGGCATGATGGTGGGCGACTTCGAATTCGGCTACGGCCCGCAGGACATTCAACTGCTGCAGAACATCGGCAGCGTCGCCTCCATGGCCCATGCGCCGTTCGTCGCTGCCGCCGGGGCCGGGATGTTCGGCCAGGAGGATTTTTCCGGGCTGCCCAATCTCAAGGACCTGAAGTCGATTTTCGAGATGCCGCAGTACGCCAAGTGGCAGTCGTTCCGCGAGTCGGAGGATTCCCGCAATGTGGCCCTGACCCTGCCGCATTTTCTGCTTCGGCTCCCCTACAGCGCCGAAACCAAGTCGGCGAAAAGCTTCGACTTCAAGGAAGACGTCTCCGACGGCAACGACCGGTTCTTATGGGGTAACGCCGCCTTTGCCTTTGCCGCCCGGGTCACCGACAGCTTCGCCAAGTACCGCATGTCGGCGAACATCATCGGGCCGCAGGGCGGCGGCGCCGTCGAGGATCTGCCGCTGTACCAGTACGAGGCGATGGGGGATCTGCAAACCAAGATCCCGACCGAGATTCAGATCTCCGACCGGCGCGAATTCGAGCTGGCCGAGGAGGGCTTCATCGCCCTGACCATGCGCAAGGGCAGCGACAATGCCGCCTTTTTCTCGGCCAATTCGGTACAGAAACCGAAAATGTTCGGCAACTCTCCGGAAGGGAAACAGGCCGAACTCAACTACAAACTGGGCACGCAACTGCCCTACAACTTCGTGGTCAGCCGCCTGGCGCACTACATCAAGGTGATCCAGCGCGAGAACATCGGCACCTGGAAGGATCGCGGCCAGCTCGAGGACGAGTTGAACAAATGGATAACCCAGTATGTATCCGATCAGGAAAACCCGAGCGCCGGGGTCCGGAGCCGCCGGCCGCTGCGCAAGGCGCAGATCACGGTGAACGACGTGGAGGGCGAACCCGGCTGGTACAGGGTCTCCATGGCGGTGCAGCCCCATTTCAAATACATGGGCGCCTCGTTCACCCTGTCGTTGGTCGGCAAGCTGGATAAATCATGATGTTGCCCGATGTGCGGGCGAGATAGAGCAACTCACCATCCATTTTTACAGCACAAGGAGACACAACCATGGCAATGACATCGTATTTGAGTGTGACTGGCGCCAATCAGGGCGAGATCAAAGGCGGATGCACCCAGGCCGGGCGTGAGGGCAAGATCCTGGTGTACGGGATCGACCACGCCGTGGAAATTCCGCGCGACACCCACACCGGTCTGCCGACCGGGCAACGGATCCATCGTCCCCTGACGATCACCAAGGCCAAGGACGGCAGCAGCCCCCTGCTTTTCCAGGCCTGCTGCTCGGGGGAACGGTTCACCGCCTGGGAGTTGCAGTACTACCGGATCAACGACAAGGGCCAGGAGGAACTCTATTTCACCATCAAGCTGGAAAACGCGATCATTGTCGAGATGCGGGAGTACACGCCGCTGACCTTCCTGCCCGACAACAAGCCCTATCACGACATGGAGGATGTCTCCTTTACCTACGAAAAAATCTCCTGGACCTACGAGACCGACGGCATCGAAGCCGAGGACGACTGGAAGGCGCCGAAGGCGTGAACAGGGGACGCCTCGGGACGCGGATGACCCTTCGTCCCGTTCGCACCGTCCGGAAACGGGCGGCGAACGGGATGGGACGGTTCTTCCGCCCGATGCCTGCCTCGGCAGGTATCGGCACCCTGCGGCACGACGCGGGGCGGTGGTTCCGGCCGCCGCCTTGCGCCCGTTGTCACCGGACGGTAGCGAGCTTCGCCCATGACCATTTTTCGCGAACGGTTTCTTGAGCGGCTGGTCCGCGCCGGCCAATCCGGCGAGGAAGATCAGTCGTGCACCTCCGGCCAGGAGCTGGCTTCCGTCATCACGCATCTCCAGAAGCTGCTCAACACCCGCCAGGGCAGCGTGCAGATCGCGCCGGACTACGGCCTGCCCGACATGAACAGCGTGCACAGCGACAGCCTCGTCGATACCGGTCGCCGCATGGAGCAGGTGCTGGTCGGCGTGATAGCGCGGTTTGAACCGCGCCTGACCAATGTGCGGGTGACCATGGAAAAAAGCGAGGGGGTGCAGTTGGAACTCAAGTTCAAGCTCGAAGCCGCCCTGGCCCGGCAACCCGATATCCCGGTGGTGTTTGAAACGATCATCAATGCCAACGGCAGCATTCTGGTCACCAACTGATCATTTATTGGATGCATTGTGAGTCAACGCTACTACCAGCAACAGCTCCAAAACCTGCGGGAACTCGCCAAGGAGTTCTCCCGCGTGCATCCCGCCGTGGCGCCCTTTCTCGGCGGGGAGTCGCGGGACCCGGACGTGGAGCGGCTGCTGGAGGGGGTTGCCTTTCTCACCGGGCTGGTCAGCGAACGGATCGACGACGAATTTCCCGAATTGATCCACACGTTGACGGGTCTCGTTTTCCCGCACTATCTCCGCCCCATTCCCTCGCTGGCCCTGGTCGCCTTCACGCCGAAGCCGAGCGTGATGGAGTCGGTCCGGGTACAGCGGGGCACGGTATTGGCGAGCCGGCCCGTCGACGGAGAATCCTGTCAGTTCCGGACCTGCTTCGATCTCGAGGTCCATCCGTTGCGCCTGCTGCAAAGCGAATATGTGCAGCAGGGCCCCGGAACCAGCAGCATCGTTCTTGATTTCGAACTGTTCAATATCGATCTCGGCCAGTGGCAGCCGGACCAGTTTCTGCTGTACCTCGGCGGCCCGCTGAACACGGCCGCCAACCTGTTTTTCCATCTCACCAGGAATCTCGAGGGAATAACCCTGGAAGCAGGCAACGGCGGCGAGAGTCTGCGTCTGCCCGCCCGCATGCTGCGGCCTTTCGGCTTCCAGAACGAGGGGGCGCTTTTTCCCTATCCCCGGCGGGTCTTCGCGGGATTTCAGATCCTCCAGGAATATTTTTCCCTGCCGCAGAAGATGCTGTTCCTGCAACTGGACGGCTGGGACCAGTGGCGCGGGCGCGGTGCCGGCAACCGGTTCCGGATCCGGTTCGACCTGGGCCGTTTGGCGGAAAACCATCCGGTCCCGCCGCTGCAGGCCGACAGCTTCATGGTGGGCGTCACGCCGGCGGTCAACCTGTTCTCGCTCGATGCCGAGCCCGTGCCGCTCGATCCCACCAAGCCCAGGGTGCGGATCAACCCCTCGCAGCGCCGGCCCCACGCCTTTTCCGTCTACACCGTCGACCAGGTGGTCGGCTTCACCCGGGGCACGGTGCAGCAGCGCGTCTACCGGCCGGTCGACGATTTTGCCGAGGTCGAACGCGACGCGCCGGTCTACCAGGTGATCCGCAGGATCTCGCCGGTTCACGGCCAGGTGGAAACCTTTCTCGATTTCAGCTATCCCGGCACCAGCATCTTTCAGAACGACGAAACCCTGGCCGTGGACCTGACCTGCACCAACGGCCGACAGCCGGAGCAGTTGCTGCTCGGCGACATTTGCCGGGAAACGGCGAACAGTCCAGGTTTGCTCAGCTTCGCCAACATCACCACGCCGACCCTGCAGATCGACCCGCCGATCGGCCAGGGCAGCCTGTGGAAACTCCTGTCCCATCTCTCCCTGAACCTGGCCTCGCTGGGGCACATCGAGGGAGTGCGTTCATTGCTGGAGGCCTACCTGGCGATGCACGACCGGGATCGGCAGAAGGTGGCGGCCATGCGCAAGCGGATCGAGGGGCTGGAAGAGATGAGCATCCGACCGCTGGATCGCATCGTGCAAGGAATCATGCTGCGCGGGCAGGAGATCGTCGTCAGGGTGCGAAGCGCCCATTTTTCCGGGGTCGGCGATCTCTGCCTGTTCGGTTCGGTGCTCGATCTGTTTCTCGGTGAATACAGCGGACTCAACTGCTTCACCGAATTTGTCATGGTTGATGTCGACTCTGGGGAGGAGTTCCGATGGCCGGCCCGCCTTGGCAGCAGACCGCTGATCTGAAAGACATCCTCGTCAGTCAGGCGCGGCGCTTTCCCTACCAGCAGGCGGTGCGCCTGCTCCACCTCCTGCTCGAGCACGAGGCCGGCGGCATTTTGTCGGACGAGGAACGCAGCCGCTCGGTCCGCACCCGGCCGGAACTCTCGCTCTCGTTTTCCTCCTCCGATATCGCCGCCATCGATGCGGTCGAGGAGGAGCCTTCGCGGTTCCAGTTGACCGCGACCTTTCTCGGGCTGTACGGAGCCTCCTCGCCGCTGCCCACCTTTTATACCGAGGAACTCCTGGATGAATGGCGGGAAGGTCAGGACCTGTCGCGCCGTTTTTTCGATGTGCTCAATACCGGCCTGTACGACTTGTTCTTCCGGGGCTGGGCCAAGTACCAGCTCGCCTACCAACTGCACGAACGGCAAAACGCGGAAACGCGCGAACGGCTCTTTGCCCTTTTGGGGCTGCCGGAACAGGTGTGGCGCGACCGCGTCCGCCATCCCGTCCGCCTGCTGCGCTATATCGGCCTGACCACCCAGGCGCCGCACAGCGCGGCGGGATTGCAGGCCATGATTCGGGATTTCCTCGACAGCGATCAGGTCGAGGTCCGCCAATGCGTGCAACGCCTGGTGGCGATCCCCGTCCAGCAGCGGCTCCTGTTGGGCCAACAGGGCCACAGCCTGGGCGAAGACACTGTTCTCGGCCAGGAGATGGCCGAGCGTGGCGGCAAGTTTCAACTGCACATCGAGGCGCACACCGCCGAGCAGTTTCACGATCTGCTGCCCGACCGACCCGCCTTTGCCGAGGTGGTGCAACTGGTTCGTTTCTATGTGGATCGCCCGTTGGCCTGGGACATGGTCCTGTCGCTGCCGGCGCGCGATGTCCAGGCCGTCACGCTCGGAGGCCGGCAGTGGTCGCGGCTCGGGTGGAACACCTGGCTGCAGACCGAGAGCTCCAGTTCGGCACAACCCTTGGCCGTCACCCTCGCCGGACCGGAAATCGGCGCTCACACCCCTTCAGATTCGGTCCACTCCCACCGCTAAGGAGAAAAGCATGATCAAAGTCGATATCAAGTCCTTGCTTCTGCGTCTCAATCCCTATCTGACCACCAGCCTGCAGGCCGCTGCCGGCCTGAGCGTCTCCCGGACGCATTACGAGGTCACGGTCGAACACCTGTTTGTCAAACTGCTGGAGGACATGCGCAGCGACTGGGGCTTGATCGCCGTGGCCTGCGACATCGACACCGGCCGTCTGAGACACGCCCTCGAAGCGGTGCTCGAGGAGTACAAGACGGGCAACTCCGGTAAGCCGGCCTTTTCCCCGGCCCTGCTGGAATTGCTGCAGGACGCCTGGCTGACGAGTTCGGTCGACCTGCAGGAGCGCTCCATCCGCTCCGGCGGGGTGCTGCTGGCCTTCCTGGCCAAACCGATCGCCTATGGCGACGGTGCCTATGTCGACATGCTCAAAACGATCAACCGGGAAAACCTGCTTCGGGATTTCTGGACCCTGACCAAGGGCTCGCTGGAAAAACCGGCGCCGGCTGCGGCCCCGGCCTCGGGCGGCGATGTGGGGCAGGGCCGGGCCGGCGACAGTTTTATCGCCCGTTTCTGCAACGATTTCACGCAAAAGGCGCGTGAGGGCAAGATCGACCCGGTCTTCGGCCGCGATCAGGAGATCCGGCAGATGGTCGACATCCTGGCCCGGCGGCGGAAAAACAATCCCATCTGCGTGGGCGAACCGGGGGTAGGCAAGACGGCGGTGGTCGAGGGGCTGGCGCTGCGCATCGTCGAAAACGACATCCCCGAGGTGCTCCGGGACAACATCCTGCTGGAACTGGACATGGGGCTGCTCGAAGCCGGCGCCGGCATGAAGGGCGAGTTCGAGAACCGTCTGCGCGGCGTGATCAGCGAGATCAAGGCGTCGGAAAAGCCGATCGTCCTGTTCATCGACGAGGCCCATACCCTGATCGGCGCCGGTGGCAGCGCCGGCGGCAGCGACGCGGCCAACCTGCTCAAACCGGCCTTGGCCCGCGGCGAACTGCGCACCGTGGCGGCCACGACCTGGAGCGAATACAAGAAATATTTCGAGAAGGACCCGGCCCTGGCCCGGCGGTTCCAGCCGGTCAAGCTGGACCCGCCCAGCGTCGACGACACCATCCTCATCCTGCGCGGCCTCAAGGAGGGCTACGAGCGGTCGCACGGGGTCATCGTGCGCGACGACGCCGCCAAGGCGGCGGCCGAACTGGCCGATCGCTACATCACCGGCCGGTTCCTCCCGGACAAGGCCATTGATCTGCTCGACACCGCCTGCGCCCGCGTCAAGATCAACCTCACCACCAAGCCGCCGGAACTGGAAGACCTCGAGCGGCAGGTGCAGGCGGCCGAGCGGAGCAAAAAGGCGCTCGAACGCGACCGGACCAACGGCGTCGCCATCGACGAGGAGGCCCTGGCCGGCATGATCGCCACTATCGAGACCGCCACCGGCAAGGCCGAGCAGCTGCGGCAGCGCTGGCTGCAGATCCAGGAACGCGCCTGCGTGGTGCTGGAACTGCGCAACAAGATGCGGCAGTCCGAGGAGGAGGGCGGCGAGGCCAGGGCCGCCGCCCAGCGGGAACTCGAGGAGGCCAGCGCCGCCATGGACGCGCTTCAGGGCGACACCCCGCTGATGCACATCGAGGTGAGTCCCGACATCGTGGCCAAGGTGGTCTCCGACTGGACCGGCATCCCTCTGGGCAGGATGCTGCGCGACGAGGCCGGCACCATGCTCGTGCTGGAAGAACGGCTCGGCGCGCGCATCAAGGGCCAGGATCAGGCCCTGGTCACCCTGGGCGAGGTGCTGCGCAGCGCCAAGGCCGGCATCAAGAATCCGAACCAGCCCCTGGGCGTCTTCCTCTTTGTCGGCCCGAGCGGCGTCGGCAAGACCGAATCGGCCCTGGCCCTGGCGGACCTGATGTTCGGCAGCGAGAAGAGCACGATTTCGATCAACATGTCGGAATTCCAGGAGGCGCACACCACCAGCCGCCTGATCGGCTCGCCGCCGGGATACGTGGGCTACGGCGAGGGCGGCATGCTGACCGAGGCTGTGCGGCAAAAGCCCTACTCGGTGGTTCTGCTCGACGAGGTGGAAAAGGCGCACCTGGACGTGATGGAGCTGTTTTACCAGGTGTTTGACAAGGGCACCATGACCGACGGTGAGGGCAAGGAGATCAACTTCAGGAACACGGTCATCATCCTGACCAGCAACCTGGCCTCTGATGTCATCCAGGAGATGACGGCGGGCAGCGCCGACCTGGCCATGGACACCCTGACCGGGGCCATCCGGCCGATTCTTTCCCACCATTTCAAGCCGGCCCTGCTCGCCCGGATGACCATCGTGCCCTTTTTCAGCCTGGGCGCCGAGGCCATGCGCGGCATTGTCCAGCTCAAGCTCGGGCGCGTGCGGAAGACGCTGTGGCAGAACAACAAGATGGCCCTGACCTTTGCCGACCAGGTGATCGATGTCATCACCGCCCGCTGCACCGAGGTTGAAACCGGGGCGCGGAACATCGATTATATCCTCAACGCCAACGTGCTGCCGAAACTGTCGCAGGCCATTCTCCACCATCTGAGCGAGGGGGAGATGCCCGCCGCCGTCCATCTCGACGTTGACGACGACGGCACCTTCCAGTATCACTTCACAGACGAGGGCGGCGGAGAGCCGGAGGAGGGGGCATGAAGCAGGTCTGGGTGACGTCGCTTGACAAGGATCCGGCCGTGGTCGGCTCCCTGCTCGCCACCATCAGGCAGTACGGTCTGGCGGCCGAGGGCCATTTCTGGACGGACGATCTGGGCAAGATTGCCTGGAAGGGAGCGCTGGACCGGATCGTGGACCCGGCGGTCGCGGTATGGGTTGTTGTCGGCGGCAGCAAGCCCGTTGCCGCTAGTGTCGGTTTCGGGCTGACCCTGCTGGCGCTCAGCGCGGCGCAACAACGCCGGCAAGGGCCGGTCCTTGTCTGGCTCGACCGCACGGGGAAAATGACTGCGGCGCAACTGCCCATGCCGTTTCAGGGCGCGGAGATCCTGCCGCTGACGGCCCCGACCCTGGGGGCGAAATTGGTGGCCGCGGCCCATCGCCCGCCCGCGGCAGCGCCACCGTTGCCGTATCGCCTGGGGGTCCATGCCCACGAGGGCTACGGCACTTGGCTCGAAGTCGGGCCCATCGACGCCTCCTGGGCAGGCTCCTTGGTCGGCGTCGCCCCGGAGGGAAAAATCGTCTTCCAGGGGGTCGGTCCGGCTGGGCAATTGCCGCAGAAGGCGGTGCTCGAATATCCGGAACAGGGGCTGACGCTTTGCCTGGGCGAGACGGAATACAGCGCCTGGGCGGTGCGCAACGAGATCACCCCTGCGGATTCGCATTACGTCAAGATCGACGGGGCGCCGGCATCGCTTCTTTTCGGTCCCTATGCCGCCGGTGACGTGGCCGAGGTGTTCGTGATGCAAACCGCCTGCATTCCTTGAGATCACGGTAATACCCATGCGCGGAGATTTCCGGAATATCGCCGTCCTGGCTCCCTTTGCCGCCGGCATCGGCCGCCGGCCGGGCCATGCCGTGCGGGCGCGGGAGGATCTTGCCGAGGCGATGGCCGCCCTTGGCGGGCACTGCGTGCTGGAGGTCCCCCGTGAACTGGCTGCCGCCGGCCGCATCGCCGTGGCCCTGCACCCTGCCGACGGCCTGACCCCGGCGGGATGGGTGCCGCGCACCCCACCCCTGGCCGATCTTGCCGCGGCCCGCGCGTATCTGCAATCGGCTGACCAGGGAACCCCGCCGGCGCGCATCGCCGCCGAACTGCGGCAACGCTGGCCGCAATTGACGGGCGACTGGCTGGATGGTGCGCCTGACGACAACGGTGCAGTCGCCGCCGGCCGCAGCGCCGTGGACGACCTGCTCGATCTGGTCGCCTTGCCGCCGGGCAGAGAGGATGCCCCTGGCCAGGCACCCGCCGTGTCCGCCTGGCGCCGCGACATCGACAGCCGGCTTGCCGTGCTGCTCGAACACATCCTGGCCCATCCCGACTACCGCAAGCGGGTGGCGGCGTGGCGCGGCTTGGGCTGGCTGCATGACCTCGGCCAGGGCCGGCTGCAATGGCGCCTGTTTGATGTCGATCGCGACGATCTGCCCGAACTGCTGCCCTCGCTTGTCGAGGAACTCGTCCAGGATGAGCCCGACCTGGTGTTGGTCGATCTGCCCTTCGATCATACCCCGCGCGACCTGGACAGCCTCGCCGCCCTGGCCGGCTTGGGCGACCGCCTGCTGGCGCCGGTGCTCGCCTGGGCAGGGGCGAACTTCTTTTCGCTCTCTTCCTGGCGGGAGTTGCCGCGCCTGCCGTATCTCGCCACTCACATGGATCGTCCCCAGTATGCCAAGTGGCGGTCGCTTCGCGCCAGGTCCGAGGCCCGCTGGCTCGCCCTGTCGGTCGGGCGTTTTGCCACCGGCGGCCCGGATGCCCTGTGTGCGGACCTGGCTATCGCCCCGCCGGCGACCGAGCCAACATGGCTCAGTCCGATCTGGGTGCTGGCCGCGCTCGTCGTGCAGCAGCAGGAGCGAAGCGGTTTGCCCTTTCCCGTGGCGGACCAGGCCGTCGACCCGCCGGGCGAAGGGGCGGCCATGGAGGTGGCGTCCTCCGGGGATCGTAGCGAGCAGTTGCAGCGGGCGGGCTTTGCCCCCTTACTGGCCCTGGGGCCGCACCGGCTGGGATTCGCCGCCATGCCGCTGGCCGACGGCACGGATCTCGATCAGCAGTTGCTCGTCCGGCGGCTGCTCAACTGGCTTTTTGCCGAACAGCGGCAACAGCCGCTGGCGACGGCATCGCAGCTTCGCGCCGTTTTTCTGGAAAGTCTGCATCAGGCCGGCCTGGCCCCTCCGGACGAGTTCACGCTGGCAGTCGAAAACGGAACCTTGTCGTTGACCATGCACCTTGCAGGCAGAACATCCCGCACGGCTGGACAGGTCACCCTGCACCTGCCCTGGGAGGAAACGCCGCCGGCCGATGCCAACCGGGGAGAGACGCTATGAGATTCCTGACGGAAAAACGGTTCAGTTTCGTGAGTTCAGCCTTGGCCGAGGACAGTTTCGGCGTGGTTCATTTCACCGGGACCGAGGGGCTTTCTTTTCTCTACGAATTTGACATCACCCTGATCACCGACGACCCGGCCCTCGATCTCGACGCGGTGCTCCAGCAGCCGGCGACCTTCACCATCCATCGCCCGGACGACCGGAAGGTCGATTTCCACGGCATCCTCGCCCATTTCGAACAGCTGCACGAATTTAACGATTGCATTTTCTACCGGGCCCTGCTGCGGCCGCGCCTCTGGTGGCTGACCCTGACCCAGCACAACCAGGTGTGCCTCGACCTGCCGATCGTGCCGCCGCCGCAGGGAGCGGCGCAGGGCAGCGTGCTCGGGCAGGTTCTCAGGGACGGCGGCTTGAGCGATCTCGATTATGCGTTCCGGACGCAAAAAAGCTACGCCCCCCTGGAGTATGTCTGCCAGTACGGCGAATCGCACTACGATTTCATGGCCCGCTGGCTCGAACGGGAAGGCCTGTACTACTTTTTCGAACAATCCGCTTCGGGCGAGCAACTGGTGATCACCGATTCCGCCCTGAGCCACGTCGATCTGCCCCAGCAGGGGCAGTTGCTCTACACGCCGGCCTCGGGGCTGGATGCCCACCATCACGAGGAGGCGATCAAGGTGCTGACCTGCCGGCAGCGGATGCTGCCGAAGAAGGTACTGTTCAGGGATCACAATTACGAACGGCCCACCCTTGAGGTCTCCGGCGAGGCGCAGGTCGATCCGAAGGGACGGGGCGAGACCTATGTTTACGGCGAATATTTTTCCACCCCGGAAGAGGGGAACCGCCTGGCGGCGATCTATGCCGAGGCTCTGCTGTGCCGCAAGATCGAGTTGTACGGCGAGAGTACGGTGCCCTTCCTGGCGCCCGGCTACACCTTCAGCCTCGATCGTCATTACCGGCGGGATTTCAACACGAAATACCTGATCACCGAGGTGCGGCACGAGGGCAACCAGACCGGTTATCTCGTCTCCGGCCTGCAGGGCGCGCTCTCCGATGTCGAGCAGGCGGTGTCCTACCGCAACAGTTTCACGGCCATCCCGGCCACCGTGCAGTTCCGGCCGGAACGGTCGACCAGAAAACCGCGCATCGCCGGCACGCTGCACGCCAGCATCGATGCCGAGGGCAGCGGCCAGTACGCCGAACTGGACGACCAGGGCCGCTACAAGGTGCGCCTGCCCTTCGATCTCAACGACGAGCACCAGGCCGGCAAGGCTTCCTGTTTTTTGCGCATGGCGCAACCCTATGCCGGGCCGAAACGAGGCATGCATTTTCCCCTGCCCAAGGGCACCGAGATCCTGCTGACCTTCATCGGCGGCGACCCTGACCGGCCGGTCATCGCCGCCGCGGTTCCCAACCCGGAAGCCCCCAGTCCCTCGACCGCGCGCAACCAGACCGAGGCGGTGATCTGCACGGGCGGCAGCAACAAGGTGCGCCTCGAGGACCGGCAGGGCAGGGAAAGCATCGTCCTGGAGAGCCCGACCGCCGATTCCTGGGTGCGCCTCGGCGCGCCGCATGACGGCTCGATCCACGACAACGGTGTCAACGGCATCCGTCTGCACACCACGGAAGAACTCTGGCTCGAGGCGGAAGAGCGGTTCGGCGAGTATCACAGCGGCAGAAATGGAGCGGCCCCGAAGAAAGCCAGTGGGGAAACCGTGCCCAAGACCGGGGATCTGCTGGCGAACTTCGACAGTGTTTACAAGCCGTCAGGCATGCTGAGCCGCCATGGCGGTGCGGCGCAGCAATGGAGCGCAGTGGTGGATGCGGCCCATGTCTCGGTGTCGAGCCTCGATACCGTCAATACCCAGGAAGGCAATATCTACGATTTCGGTGGCTACTGGAACTACAACCTGGGCAATTGCTACCGGGAAAACCACATGGACCAGAAGGCAACCTTGAATGCCAAGCTGGACTATGATCTCCTGGACAAGGGCGGGCCGAATTTTACCAAGCTCGAATTCCCCACCCTCAAGGATGGCGCTTCAAGCGCGCTCGATGGGACCTGGCCGCCGGCACAGGGTATGTGGGTGGAGAAAAAGGTCGGCAATTCCTATGACTATGCCAGGGGGGACTCGGTGGAGGTCAGGGCCGGCAGTTCCCTGGACATCCGTCATGGCGGCCGTCATATCGAGGTTTCCTACCGCGGCGACGGCAGCCTGGCGTCGTGGAGTTGGAAGGAGAAGGGGGTTACGGAAGAAAGGGTATGGACAGAAGATGGAATCTGCATCGAATATAAAACCTCCGATTTCAATGCCTCCACCTCGTCGAAGACGGTTTACGACTGCAACATCGGAACCCTGGCTTCCTACTCGACGGAAGCCAACACCGGTGGCGGCTTGGCCAGCTTCGGATTGACCATGGTCGCCAAGGCCACCTCGGACATCAAGCTGGCGGCGGTGTCCGCCTTTTCCCTCGAAGTGGCGGGCAAGGTGGAGATTGCCCTGTCGGCGGCGGCCGAGATCAAGATAGGCGTCGCCGCGGCCCTGCAACTCGAGATGTGGACGAATCCCTCCGGGAAACTCCAGCTCAAAAACAGCAAATTCGAATACCACGGTCTCGGATCGCAACTGGACAAGGAAGAAGCGGTCAAGGCGGGGATCAAGGATCTGTATCTGGAGCAGACACTTGGATGGATTACCAAGAATGACTTTGAAGCGCGCAAACAGAGCTTGACCATGAGGGTACAGAACCTGGGCCTGGACTCGGGCATTTACATGATGGGATTGTAGGAAGCGAGGCAAAAAATCGCTTCCTACATGTTCGACGTTCTACACAGTATGGCGCACCTGCACCTTTCCGGTGAAGTATCCCGCAGGGGCGGGCGGTTCGCCCTGCAACCACCCCGGGAGGAAACCGGTGGTAACCAGAAAGAGGAGTCATGCAATTCCTGACGAAAAAACGATTTGATTTTGTGAGTTCAGCCACGCCCAAAGACAGCCTCGGCGTGGTCCATTTCACCGGGACCGAGGGGCTTTCTTTTCTCTACGAATTCGATATCACCCTGGTCACCGACAACCCTGACCTCGATCTCGACGCGGTGCTGCGGCAGCCGGCGACCTTCACCATCCAGCGCCCGAACAACCACCAAACCAATTTTCACGGCATCGTCGCCCATTTCGAACAGTTGCACGAATATAACGGCTACATCTTCTACCGGGCGCTGTTGCGGCCGCGCGCCTGGCGCCTGACCCTGACCCGGCACAATCAGGTGTGCCTCAATCTGCCGATCGTGTCCTCGTCGCAGGACAGCGTACTCGGGCGGATCCTCAAGGACGGCGGTCTCAGCGATCGCGACTATGTATTCCGTATGCAAAAAAACTATGCGTCCCTGGAATATGTCTGCCAGTACGGCGAATCGCACTACGATTTCATGGCCCGCTGGCTCGAACGGGAGGGCCTGTACTATTTTTTCGAACAAACGGCTTCGGGCGAGCAACTGGTGATCACTGATTCCGCCCTGAGTCATGTCGACCTGCCCCAACAGGAACAGTTGCTCTATGCACCGGCCTCGGGGATGGATGCCCAGCATCGTGACGAGGTCATCAAGGTACTGACCTGCCGACAGCGGATGCTGCCGCAGACGGTGCGGTTCAAGGATTACAGCTCCGAACGTCCCACGCTCGACCTTTCCGGCACGGCGGAAGTCGATCCGAAAGGATGGGGCGAGACCTATGTCTACGGCGAATATTTTTCCACCCCGAAAGAGGGGAACCGCCTGGCCGCGATCCATGCCGAGGCCCTGCTGTGCCGGAAGGTCGAATTCCACGGTGAAAGCACGGTACCTTCTCTGTGCCCGGGCTTCACCTTTGCGCTTGCGGGTCACTACCGGCGGGATTGCAACCGGAAATACCTGATCACCGAGGTGCGGCACGAGGGCAACCAGACCGGTTACCTCGTCGCCGGTCTGCGGCACGCGCTGGCCGATCTCGAACAGACGGTGTCCTACCGCAACAGTTTCACGGCCATCCCGGCCGAGGTGCAGTACCGGGCGGAACGGTCGACCAAGAAACCGCGCATCGCCGGCACGCTGCACGCCACCATCGACGCCGAGGGCAGCGGCCAGTACGCCGAACTGGACGACCAGGGCCGCTACAAGGTGCGCCTGCCTTTCGATCTCAACGATGGGCATGCGGCCGGTAAGGCCTCCTGCTTCGTGCGCATGGCGCAACCCTATGCCGGGCCGGACGGGCGGGGTATGCACTTTCCCCTGCCCAAGGGAACGCTGGTTCTGCTGACCTTCATCGACGGTGACCCCGACCGGCCGGTCATTGCCGCGGCGATCCCCAATCTGGAAACGCCCAGCCCCTCGACCGCAACCAACCAGACTGTGGCGATGATCCGCACCGCCGGCGGCAACGAGATCTGTCTCCAGGAACAGGCGGGGCAGGAAAGTATCGTTCTCGAGAGTCCGACCGCCGATTCCTGGCTGCGTCTCGGTGCGCCCTATGGCGGGTCGACTCATGACAACGGCGCCAATGGCATCCGTCTGCACACCAAGGAAAAGCTCTGGATCGAGGCAACGGAGCGGTTCGGCGAGTATCGCACCGGCAGAAACACCGCGGCTCCGAAGAAATCCGATGGGGAAACCGTGCCGAAGACCGGGGATCTGCTGGCGAACTTCGACAGTGCCTATAAGCCGTCGGGCATGTTGAGTCGCCACGGCGGGGCGGCGCAGCAGTGGAGCGAGGTGGTGAATGCGGCCCACGTCTCGGTGTCGAGCCTCGATACCGTCAACACCCAGGAAGGCAATATCTACGATTTCGGCGGCTACTGGGTCTACAACCTGGGCAATTGCTACGTCGAAAACCACATGGACCAGAAGGCGGGGTTGAACGCTGTCCTGACCCACGATCTGCTTGTGGACAAAGATGGGAACCAAAAGGGCGGCCCTAATTACACCAAGTTGAGCTTCCCCACCCTTAAGGACGAGGCTACCGCCGACATCACCGGAACCTGGAAAACGAAGGATAAGGATGGGAAAGATGAAGATGCCTCATGGAAGAACGGTGGCATCTGGGTGGAGAAAAAGGTCGGCGATTCCTATGACTATGTCAAGGGAGACGCGGTGGCGGTGGCGGTGGGCAGTTCCCTGAACATCCGTCATGGCGGCCGTCATGTCGAGGTGAGCTACCGGGACGACGGCAGCCTGGCCTCGTGGAGTTGGAAGGAAGGCGGTGTCTCGGACGAACGGGTATGGGACAAGCATGGTACCTGCCTTGAACACAGGACGGCCGATTTCAATAACGCGACCTCGTCGAAAACCGTTTACGATCGCAATACCAAAATACCTGCCTCCTACTCGACGATGATTAACAGCGGCAGCGGTTTGGCCAGTTTCGAGGTCACCTTTGTCGGTAGCGCTACCAATAAAACCTATTTGGGAGGGAAATTTGAATCTACCGTAGTGATTGGGGCGTCGATAGATACGTGGTTTGGACTTTCTAAACTCCAGATTCAAAACGATAAATTTCAATATCATGGTCTTGGTTTTAGCTTCAAGAAAGATAACAACAAAGCCAAGATCACAGGCGTAAAGTTCGGACACACTGATGGAGAAATTACGCGGCACGGTTTCAAGCTCAAGGAAGAGGAAATGTCATTGGAGAGAAAGGGGATTGCGATGATGTTTCCTCAATATTTGTTTATGGCATAGCAATCCATGCAGACCATCACCCCGCTCCAACTCGATATCAGGACCAATGTCTTTGAGCATGACCGGCGCTTCTACTGCGCGGTCAGCGCTACCCTGGCCACCCATCTGCTCAGCGGTGAGGTCGTGATGCCCTTCGACTATCTCTCCGGCCTGCCGGAGGGGAGTGACGACGAGGTGCCATTGGATACCGGCATGCCCAAACCCCAGGGCGAATATCTGGTGACCGGCAGCTTCCACGCCCCCAAGGGACAGCCGGTGCCGGCCGGCGAGGTGGCCCTGGCGGTGGGGGCGTTGCAAAAACGGTTGGCAATTTTCGGCGAGCGCCGCTGGCAGGGGCCCATTCCCAGCCCGCCGACCCCCTTCACCACCTTGCCGCTCACCTATGCCCACGCCTTCGGCGGCAAGGACTTCGCCCGCAACACCGGCGGCATGGGGCACAAAGACGGCCTGCTGCCGCGCATCGAGCATCCCGGGCGGCTGGTCGGCGGCAGGGACGAGGAGCCGGAACCGGCCGGAGTCGGCGCCATGGGCATGGACTGGCCGCAACGAAGCCAGTATCGCGGCACCTACGACGGCCAATACCTGCGGAACTATTATCCTGGTCACCCGGCCGACTTCGATTGGCGCTTTTTTCTCACTGCGCCGCCGGACCAGCGGTTGCAGGGCTTCTGGCAGGGGAACGAACGCTATGCCCTCCACAATCTGCATCGGCACCAGACCACCATTGAGGGGCAACTTCCCGGTTACAGGGCGCGCTGCTTCCTCCAGCGCACCGGAGCGGAGGCCGGATTCGCCGAACTCCCCCTGCGGCTCGATACCCTCTGGTTCTTTCCCGGCCAGTTGCTGGCTCTCCAGATCTGGCGGGGCGTGCTCGAAGTCGTCGACGACGAGGCCGCGCAGATCAGCCATCTGCTGGCGGGCTACGAGGATGCGGCACACCAGCCCCGCGATGCCGGCCACTACCGCCGGGCCCTTGCCCTGCGGCTTGACACCAGGGACCCGCTCCGCAACAGCCTCAATACCGCCGACCTGATTCCCGAAGGCGCCCCGTGCGCCATGGAGATCCTCCAGCAGAAAGCTTTTGCCGACAGCGAGCAGAGCCCCCTGGTCGCCAATATCGAGGCCAAGACAGCGGAACTCAGAAAAATGGCGGACGAGAAGATCGAAGAGGCCCTCCAACAGGCCGAACAGCAGGTGGCTGCGATTGATGCGCCGCCGGGTATGGAGCCGATCGACATCCGGGCCCTGGCCCAGGCCGCGCGGCAGGGGGAGGCCGACCCGGCCCAGCGGGCCCTGACCGACAAGCTGGAGGCGATTTTGCCGGGCATCACCGGCGGCGATCCGAAACAGATCGAATTGAAACAATTCTCCTTCGACAAGATCGATCAGATGATGCAGGTGGTGCAGGATTTCGCTACCGACAAGGAACAGGAGGGCAAGCGCCTAGCCAAGGAGGAGATCGCCAAGGCCCAGGAGACGCTGACGGCGCAATTGGCCGCGGGGACACCGGGCGAAACGGGCATCGGCGTGGACGAGCGGGCGCGGCTCGAGCAGGAGATGCGGAAACTTGCCGACCTCGATCTCGACCATCCCGCGCCCGGACCGCTGCCCCGGATGAACGCCGAGGCCCTGATGGCGCAACTGGCTCCCATCGACCCGATGATGCAGGAGGCGATGCAGCATGTGGCCAGCATGCGGGCCACGGGGGGCGAGGAGGCGCAGATAGCGGAACTGGAGCGCCGGGTCGGCGAGATGTACGACGGGCGGATAGCGGGGATCGAACAACGGCTCCGGGATGCGGAAGGCCACTTCAAGGAGGCCTATATCCTGGGCGCCCATTTCATGGCCGAGGGCTTGCCGCCCCACAAAGAGCCCCTCGACGAGGTGCGGGCGCGCTTTCTTCGGGCAGTGGCCGCGAAAGAGCGGGTGAGCGGCTGCGATTGGGCCTGCCTCGATCTTGCCGGCCAGAACCTGGACGGGATCGACCTCAGCGACTGTTTTCTCGAACAGGTGAATTTCACCGGTGCGAGCCTCAAGGGCGCCACCTTGGCGCGGGCCATCCTGGCGCGGGCCGTGCTCACCGATGCCGACCTGAGCGGCGCCAATCTGCACGGGGCCAATATCGGCGCGGTCTTCGCGCACGGCGCCAATTGTTCCGGAGCCGATCTGCACGGCGCCAAGCTCTCTAAAGGGGATTTCACCCGCGCCAATTTCACCGGCGCCAACCTGGAAGAGGTCGAAGCGCTGGACATCGTCGTCGCGGCGGCGGTGTTCGACCAGGCCCGCCTGGCCGGGGTGCAGTTCATCGAACGGCAGTTGACCGGCGTCCGCTTTTGCGGGGCCGGGCTCGCGACGGCGCTGTTCTACAAGTGCACCGTGCGGGATGCCGATTTTTCCGCGGCCGCCATGCCCCATTCGGTCTGGGCCGATTGCTCCCTGGAGACGGTCCGCTTCGACGGCGCCGATCTGTCCGCCGCCTGTTTCGTGGCCACGGAAGAGGGGAAATCGATCCTGCGCGGGGTCCATTTTCCCGGCGCCCGGCTCGACCGCGGCACCTTCCAGCACATGGGCATGGCCGGCGCCGACCTGGCCGGTGCGTCCATGGAGGGCACCCTGTTCAACGGCAGCGACCTCTCTGGCGCCGACCTCCGCGATGCTGCCGCCAAGCAGGCCCAGTTCCGCAAAACCGACCTCAACGGCGCCCGGCTCGACCGCATCGACCTGCGCGAGGGTTCGTTGGCCAAGGCGCGGCTGACCAACGCCTCGTTGACCGGCGCCAATCTGTACGCGGTCGACTGCCTGCGCTGCACCATCGGCAACACCGATTTCAGCGGCGCCAATCTCGACGCGACCCTGCTCGAAGACGGGAGTGGACAATGATGACCGGCCAGGAATTGAGCAACCAGGTCAAGGCGGGCGAAATTTTCGCTCAAGTGGATTTTGCGGACCTCGATTGCCGGGGGCTCGATTATGCCGGCGCGATTTTCAACGAGGTGCGGTTCGCGGGCTGCGATTTCAGCGGCGCCAAGCTGCGCGAGGCGACCTTCAACAATTGCACCTTCGACCAGGGGCGCTTTGACGGCGCCGATCTGAGCATGGCCAATTTCATGCAATGCCGGCTCCCCCAGGCCTGTCTGGATGGCGCGATCATGGATTTCACCAAGTTCATGCAGACGGAGATGGCGGCCGCCCGCTTCGACCAGGCGCGCCTGACCACCACCGTCTTCACCAAGTGCGACCTGACCGGGGCCTCGTTTGCCCGAGTCGCCTCGGAGGTGTGCGTGTGGTATGAGTGCACCCTCGCTGCCGCCGATTTTACCGCGGCGCAAATACACAAGGCCGTCTTTTTCGAGTCCGCCTTTCGCGGCAACGGCTTTGGCCAGGCCAGGATTACGCTTTCGTGCTTTTTCAAGGCAGACCTGGCCGGCGTCGATTTCAGCGGGCTCGATCTCTCGCAAACCCAGTTCATGGAATGCGAGTTGGCCGAATGCCTGTTCCGCGGCAGTCTGCTCAAGCAGGGGGGATTCATGCGGGCGAATTTGCACAGCGCCGTCTTTGACGATGCCGATCTGGAACTGGCCAACTTCTACGAGGCGAATCTGACCGGCGTCAGCATGAAAAAGGCGCGACTCGCCAAGGCGAACCTGCAAAAGGCGCAACTGACAGGGTCCGATCTCGGCTCGGCCCATCTGGAAATGGCGCAGTTGGCTGAAATGACGGCCAACCTGTGTGTGTTTGCCGGGGCCGATTTCACCTACGCTGACCTGGCGCATGCCGATCTGCGGGAGTCGGACTTCACCAATGCCGGCCTGTTTCAGGCCGATCTCCACAAGGTGCGGGCCGAGAAGGTCATCTGGAACGGCACGGACCGGGCCTTGGCCAAGGCCGGCAATGCCAAACGGGAAAAAGCGGAAAACTGGAGGCAGCAATGAGTGCAATAATCGGAAACAGGGTTCCCCTGGTCCGGCAACCCGAGGCAGGGTTTGCGCACGGCCAGGTGGCCGGGGTGAGGGAACGAGAGGTGCTGGTGGCGGTCGCCGGGCAGCAATGCCGGGCCACGGTCGCGTTCAGTTGCCTGGTCCAGCCGGAACCCGGCGACACCGTGCTCTGCGCCGGCGACGATCAGGGGCGTTGGTTCGTCCTCGGTATCCTCGAGCGGCCGCAGTCGACCAGAACGGTGGTCCAGTTCCCGGGCGATGTCGTGCTCCGGGCCACGTCGGCCAGCATGGTCAGCGAGGGCAACCTCAATTTCTTCTCGGCGCAGGAGATTCACAAAAGCGAGGCCGCGGTGGTCGACGTCCGGGAGGTCACGGCCACCGGTGAAAACTTGCAGGCCACCTACCGGAGCATCCGCTTCATCGGCCAGTTGATGAACATCATGGCGCGCCACCTGGTCAAACGGGTGCACACCTACCTGCGCCGCACCGAGGGGCACGACCAGATCAAGGCCGGTCAGGCGACCCGCACGGTCGAGGGCCTGTATTGCATGGATTCGAACTACACGGTCATGGTGAGCAAGAAGGACACCAGGATCGATGGCGAGCGGATCCACATGGGTTGACTTTTTTAAGGAGAGACGCATGTTTGCTAACTGTTCGCTGTCCGGAACGCAGTTCGGCTTTCCGGATGTCTGTCTGACCCCGTCACCGGTGGGGCCCGTGCCCATACCGTACCCCAATATGGCCATGCTGCCGATGGCCCTGCCGCCGACGACATCGCTCAAACACCTGATTTCCATGATGCCGGCGCACAACATGGGCACCACCGTGCCGATGAGCAATGGCGATAACGCCGGCGTGGCGGGCGGCGTCGCCTCGGGCATAATGATGGGACCGGCCCGCAACATCATGGGCTCGGTGAAGGTGTTCACCGGCGGGTTGCCGGCCACCAAATGGCTCTCGCCGACATTGCAGAACATGACCAACTGTCCGGGCGGCATGACGCTGGTGCCGTCGCAGTGCAAGGTCATGATCATGACCTGACCTCTTTCCCAATGCAAGGAGCAGCATGCCGCACAATCAGAACGACAAACCGCAGGACCGGCAGGCCGCCGGAGAAGAAGAACGCGTCCAGGTGCATTTTCATCTGCCGCAGGACCTGGAGTATGTCTACCGGGATATTTTCAACGTCTATGTCGGCACGGGCGACGTGGTGATCGAACTGGGCAACCTGCACCGCTCGATGCCCGGCCACGCCACGATCTCCGACCGCATCGTGGTTTCCGTCAGCAACGCCTATGTCCTCGTCCAGACCTTGCAGCAGGCCCTGCAGGCGGCACAACTCCAATTGCAGCAGCAGATGAACCAGGCCCGCAAAGACGGGCGCTGACGCCAGCGGAAAACAGGGGCGATTGGCCTCCGCCGCCCGCAGCAATCGCCCCCTCTCGCCGAGTCCCGTTGTCCCACCGATCGCCCACAGGGGCGCTCATCCCCTCATCAAGATGAAACCGGACCGGTCAGCCCCGGTCCAGAGCGTGCCGCCGCCGGCCCTGAGCCGGCCCGGCATGCGGCAAGGAGAGCCGATCCGGTGGAAAGCCTCGTCTGCCGGCTGCATACGGGGTTTTTTGATCAGGCCCTTGCTTCGTACGGTTTCTGTCTGATTTCACACCACACATTCTCCCTGGCAACCAGGCCGTAATGACTGTCATCCGCCAGGGCCACGGCTTCCTCGTCGCTTTCGGCATAGGCAACGCACCATTCGGTGCCCGCGCTCTCGTAGTGATGCCAATCCTCGCTGAAGGGTTCCGCTTCGCCCTGCGAATTGTACGTTGATACAAAAGGATAGGTGTTCAATTCGTCGCGATCGATGGCTCGTGCCTCGCCGTTGTTGACCAAAAAATAATGCTTCATGACTAGACCTCGCGTTGATAAAGATTCCTGTTGCTGTGTTAGAGATTCCTAAGATAAGGAGGCCGGCAGGGCGTGGCAAGGGGGCAACCTGGAAAAGCACGCATCCCGGAGAATTCGGGTCGACATGATCGGCCTCGACGCATGCCGACACATGGGTGGGAAAAACGCGGCCATTAGTGCCGTCGTGCCCATGTACCGGTGCAACCTGGATGCGTTCGAGGGGCTTCGGTAATAGGGGAGCTGAAGCGCCGCTCAACGGAACTGGAAAAAATCCTGCTGAAATATCGTTCATTCTTCTCCGTCCGCGTCCGATGGCGATAGATCGGTGAAAAAAAGCGTTGACATTTGGTGGCGCGCACTGTACTTAGGGGCATCTAACTTAGCAGTTTCTAACTCTGTTGTTTGCTAATAACATCGGAAGTCATCACTCTAAATATTGACCATGACCCACACACCGGTTTGCAGCCTTCCAAAAACGGAAGCGGAGGCTGAAAGCAAGAAATCCCCGTCATACCCTCTGGTTTTCGCCAGCGAAGGGGAGCGGGTCAAGGTTGTCAGTCTGCACGGCGGCTGCCTCATGCGGGAACGCCTCCTCAGCATGGGCATCAACGTCGACGACGAGATCCTCGTGGTGCACAAGCAGGAGAACGGGGCGGTTGTGATTGAGAAGGCGGGGTGCCGATACGGCCTCGGCGGCGGCATGGCCCATAAGATTAATGTGATCAAGGCATGATAATGGAAAAAACGCTCAGTGAAATTGCTGTGGGACAGGCGGGTACGGTGGTTGGATTCGTCAAGGGAAGCGACACCTATCGCCAGAAACTGTTGGCCATGGGCCTGCTCAAGGGCACGGCATTCAAGGTGGTTCGGGTCGCGCCCATGGGTGACCCCGTGGAGATCACGGTGCGCGATTTCAGTCTCAGCCTGCGCCGGGACGAAGCCAAGGCCCTTTTGGTGCGGGAGGTGTGACAATGAGCGCGAACAGGCTGGCAATCGGCATCGTCGGCAATCCCAATTGCGGCAAGAGCACCTTGTTCAACTGCCTGACAGGGGCCAAGCAGCAGGTCGGCAACTGGCCCGGCGTCACTGTGGACCGCAAGACGGGCTGGTATCAGGATGGCGGCCGCAAGGTCGAGGTCATCGACACCCCCGGCATTTATTCTCTGACCGCCTCCAGCGTGGATGAGCAGGTGGCCCGCGATTTCGTCCTGTCGCGGGAGGCCGACCTGATCGTCAATATCGTCGATGCCTCCAACATCGAGCGCAACCTGTATCTCACCAGCCAACTGCTGGAGATGGGTGTGCCGCTGCTCATCGCCCTCAACATGATGGACATGGCCGAGGAACGGAAACTGGCCATCGATGTGGCTGGCCTGGCCGAACGGCTCGGTTGCCCGGTCGTTCCCCTGGTCGCTTCAAAAAATAAAGGGCTCGAGGAACTCAAGGCGGCGATCCTCGCCTCGGTTGGGGCGACGAAGGTCTCCACCGCGGAGTTGGTGTATCCGGAACCGGTGCAGTTGGCACGCGAAGCCCTGGCCTCGGAGGTGCAGGATGCGTGCGCCATCAGGAAAATCGATCCCTACTGGCTGGCACTCAAGCTGCTCGAAGGCGACCCCCTGGCCGCGTCCTATGTTCCTCTGGGAGAGGCGACCCGAGCCAGGGTCGATGCCCTGCGGACGCAGATCGAGGAGGAGATGGAAGAGGAGGCCGATATCGTCATCGCCTCGGCCCGGTACGGGTTCGTTTCCTGGCTGACCCGCGATCTGGTCAAGAAACAGGGACAGGTCAACAGAACCCTCTCCGATCGGATAGACCGGGTGGTGCTCAGCCGGGTGCTCGGCATTCCCATCTTTCTTGTGGCCATGTACCTGATGTTCATGGTCACCATCAATCTGGGCGGCGCCTTCATCGACTTCTTCGATCAACTGGCCGGCACCATTTTTGTCGACGGTTTCGGCGAACTGCTCGCCGGCATGCACGCACCGGAATGGCTGATCACCGTCCTGGCCACGGGCATCGGCGGCGGTATCCAGACCATGGCCACCTTCATCCCGCCCATCGGCTTCATGTTCCTCTGTCTCTCCTTTCTCGAGGATTCCGGCTACATGGCCCGGGCCGCCTTTGTCATGGACCGGTTCATGCGCTTCATCGGCCTGCCGGGCAAGGCCTTCGTGCCGATGCTGGTCGGCTTCGGCTGCAACGTGCCGGCGATCATGGCCACCCGCACCCTGGAGAATGAACGCGACCGCACCCTGACCATCATGATGAACCCCTTCATGTCCTGCGGGGCGCGTCTGCCGGTCTATGCCCTGTTCGCCGCCGCCTTCTTCCCCACCGGCGGGCAAAATCTGGTGTTCCTGCTGTACCTGATCGGCATCGGCTTTGCCGTGCTCACGGGCCTGATCCTGAAGAACACCCTGCTCAAGGGCGAGATCACGCCGTTTATCATGGAGATGCCACCCTATCATCTCCCCACGGTCCGTTCGGTCGTCCTGCGGGCCTATGACCGCCTGAAGGCCTTCCTTTTCCGGGCCGGCAAGGTGCTCATTCCGGTGATCATGGTCCTGTCCATCCTCAATTCGGTGGGCACCGACGGCACCTTCGGCAACGAGGATACCGACAAATCGGTCCTGGCCGCGACCAGCAAGGTCATCACCCCGGCACTTGAGCCCCTGGGGGTCACCGAGGCCAACTGGCCCGCCACGGTGGGCATCTTCACCGGCATCTTTGCCAAGGAAGCGGTGGTCGGCACCCTGGATGCCCTGTATGCGCAGATCGACCAGCAGGCCCCGGCGGAAGAGGGCGAGGGCGAGAGTGAAGAGGAGGCCTTCGATTTCTGGGGTGGCATCACCGGCGCCTTTGCTACCATCCCGGAGAATCTGCTGGGCGTGGTCGACACCCTGACCGATCCCCTCGGCATCTCCGTGGGCGATGTCAGCGATACCGCCACTGCCGCCGAGGAGCAGGAGGTCAACGTCGCCACCTTCGGTTCCATGGTGCACCTGTTCGGCAGCAAGACCGCGGCCTTCGCCTACCTGCTCTTCGTGCTGCTCTATTTCCCGTGCAGCGCCGCCATCGCCGCGGTGTATCGGGAAACCAACCTGGCCTGGACCGCCTTCGCCGGATTCTGGACCACCTTTCTCGCCTTCATTGCCTCGACGCTGTTTTATCAGGTGGCCACGTTCAGCGCCCATCCCGGCTATTCGGCGGTGGTGATCGCCGGCGACCTCATCGCCTTTGCCGGCGTGGTCCTGATGCTGAAACTGGTCAGCAGCGCCAAGGAGCGGCAGGCCAAGACGGCCCTGGCCGCTGCCAGCCCGGTGACCCGGGTCGCGGAGCAAGGATAAGGACAAGGACCGAGCGAACCGATGGATCTGATCAGCCTGAAAAACTATCTGCGCGCGCGGAAAGTCGCCCCCTTGCAGGACATGGCGCTGCATTTCCAGACCGAGGCCGAGACGGTCCGTCCTCTCCTTGCGATCTGGATGCAGAAGGGTAAGGTCCGCAAGCGGTCGGATGATGCCGCCACGGGCTGCAAGGGCTGCTGCAAGTGCGATCCCGCCACTATCGAACTCTACGAATGGATTGAGTGAATTTCTTGATTGCGTTCAAGGCGGCAATTGCAGTACAAAAATTCGATTGTTATCAAATTATATTTTATAACACCAACATTCAAAAGGAGCGGAAACATGACCAAAGGATTCAAACGGAGCCTTGCCTTGGCGGCAGCGGGCACTTTCTGCCTGCTGCCTCTCACCTCTTCCCTGGCGGCACCTCCTGCCAAAAGCGAGATCGAGCAGCTCAAGCAGCAGGTGCAGCAGTTGATGCAGCAAAATCAGCAGCTCAATCAGCGCCTCAATGAAATGGAAAAGGGCATGCAGGCTCAGCCGGTTGTTGACAAGACGGCCATCGAAGAGGAAGTCGCCCGCCAGGTGAAGGAGAAAAGCAGCGGTCCGGGGATCAACGAGTTCGTCAGCCTGAGCGGCGTCATCGAGGGCGATTACAAACTGGGCAAGGATTTCCAGGGCGACCATTCCAGCGAATTCGTCCTTGACACCGTTGACCTGATCTTTGATCTCAAGGTCACCGATTGGGCCACCGGCAAGATCGTGGTCGAGTACGACGGCACCGAGGGCAACGAAGACATCTATATCGACGAGGCCCATGTCACCCTGGGCAACACCGAGAGCTTCCCCTTCTTTCTCACCGGCGGCAAGCTCTACGTCCCGTTCGGCGATTTCTCCACCAACATGATTCAGGATCCCCTGACCCAGACCCTGGGCGAGACCAATTCCGCCGGCGTCATCGCCGGTTTCGAGAAGAACGGCTTCACCGCCACCGTGTTCAGCTACAACGGCATGAACGAGGGCGACGATCCGGCCGACGAGGACAACGACAGCATCAACGGCTTCGGCGCCTCGCTGGGGTATAGCTACGAGCAAGAGGAGATGGGATTCAAGGTCGGCGGTGCGTGGATCAACAATATCGCCGATGCCGACAACACCACGGATATTCTGGAAGACAGCGGCATTTATACCCTGAGGGATCAGGTGCCCGGCCTCAGTCTCAACCTTGGCGCCAACTACAAGGCCTTTTCCCTGATCACCGAATACATCACCGCGCTGGACAGCTTCGACGCCGGCGAACTCGCCTACGGTGCGCCCGGCGCCGAGGTCGGCGCGGAACCGGCCGCATGGAACACCGAACTCGCCTATGCCACCGCGATTCTGGACAAGGAGACCGTGTTCGCCATCGGCTATCAGCGTTCCTGGGAAGCGGTCGCCCTGGAGTTGCCCGAGCACCGCTACATCGCGGCCACCTCGTTCGGCATTTTCGACGGCACCACCCTGACCTTCGAATATTTTCATGACGAGGACTATTCGATTGCCGACGGCGGTACCGACAACAGCGGCCACGGCTTCACCACCAGGCTGACGTACGAGTTTTAACTAACGATTGCACCACCCCCTCCCGGAAGTCCGTCTTCCTGGAGGGTTTTTTAGGGGATTTGTATTAGGCTTTTCTAATTTAATGGAGGAGTCCTAAAATGGAACGACTCGCATTGCCGCGCAGAGTACTGCAAGCCAAAAAAATCTGGGAGATCGAGCCGTGCTACAAGTGCTCGCTGATCGGTGCCTGCCTGACCCGCACGGAACTGCGGACCCTGGCCAAGGAACGGATCTTTGCCATTGAATCCGGTTACGACGACTACCAGTTGCACGCCGAATTCATCCGCATCTCCGACCGCGCCGATGCCCAGGGCAAGGCGCTGCACAAATATCTGGCCAAAAAATACCAGGGCCGCGCCAGGAAATATCTGCGCGCCGGTACCGATCAGGAGATCAGGGCGCTGTGGGACAAGGACATGGCCGAGGGGCTGCTGGACAGCGCCTGGTGGTCGGTGCTCATCCATCCGTCGGCCTCGATCTACCTGGTGGGCCGGCTGTACGGCTCCCTGCACATGCTCGGCCATGACGCCCTGAACAATCACCACAAGGACAGGCAGCAGGGCGACCGGTTGCGCGCCAAGATCACCATGCTGGAGGAGGTGCTCGGCTCGGAACGCCAGCATTACCGCCAGGAAAAACGGCAGCAGCAGGAGGAAATAGCCGCCCTGCAGCAGACCATCGTCCAACAGAAGGCCATGGAGCAGGAAAACGGAGCACTCCGCGGAGAGACCGCCAGACTGCAACGGGAACTCCAGGAGATGCGGGATGGCAAGGGGTATGCGGCGCAGCAGCAGGAGATCGACGACCTGCGGCAGACGAACAACGGCCTGTGCGGCAGAATCGACGAACTGACCGGCGAACTCGCCGCGATGAAGGAACAGATGGCCACCACTGTGCGGCAACTGGAGGACATGGAGCGGCTGCGCCGGCGACTCGAACATCACGAGGCCGAACAGACGCGGGAGATCGCCACGCTGGAGAGCCTGCTCATGCGCCACATCGTTCAGGAGGCACCCTGCTGCCAGTGCGCAGACCAGCACACGGCCAACTGCCCCGGACTGAGCCTGTGCGGCAAGACCGTACTCTACGTGGGCGGCCTGAACAACATGATTCCCCATTACCGGCAGTTGGTCGAGCAGTTCGGCGGGCGGTTTCTCCATCACGACGGCGGCAAGGAAGCCTCGCGCACCCTGCTGCCGAAGATGCTGACCACCGCCGATGCCGTGCTCTGCCCCATCGATTGCGTCAGTCACGATGCCTGCAACTGCGTCAAGAAAATGTGCAAGCGGTACCAGAAACCGTTCGTCCTCATGCGCAGCGCGGGCCTGTCCTCGCTGGCCAAGGGACTCAGCGAGATCGTGCAATGATCATTTTGAAGAAACAACGGAAAAACAGCAAAAAATAAAATGTTCTTTGTCGAGGAGAAAGCCATGAAATACAAACAACCCGTCGACGCCGCCTACCGTAACGGCAATCTGCACATCAACCTCAACGGACCGTTCTCGTCCGAGACCGCGGTGGAATTGTCCAGCACCATCGCCATGTTCTACGAGGGCAGAGGCAACATCTTCATCCACACGGCCAACGTCACCTCCGTGGAGCCGACGTCGAAATCCGTGCTGGCCGACCACATCAAACACCTGGGCCTGCCGTGCGAGCGGCTGTACATGACCGGGACGAAGGGCCTCGACATGAGCCCGGACAACATCAGGGTGATCGTCTACGAAAAGAAAAAGAAGGGATGCTGCGGCCGGTGCAAAGACTGCGGCTGCAACAGCGAGCATTGACATAGGGGCGTTCCCCATGTTTCATTCATAATCCACCATCAGGAGGAAAGTATGTCCAAGGCATTGATTGTGTATGGTTCCACCACAGGCAACACGGAAGCGACAGCCAAGCAGATCGGCGAGGTGCTGAGCCAGCAGGGAGTGGAGGTCACCATTCAGGATGTCACGCGCACGCAGGTGGCGGACCTGGGGGGCGATTTCGATCTGACCCTGTTGGGTTCCTCGACCTGGGGCGATGCCGACATCGAGTTTCAGGAGGATTTCGCCCCGTTTTACGACACCCTGGATCAGGCGAACCTGAAAGGCAGGAAGGTTGCCCTGTTCGGATGCGGCGACTCGAGCTACACGCATTTTTGCGGGGCCGTCAACATGCTCGAGGAGAAGATGGAGGAGCTGGGTGCCGCCGTGGTCAACGATCCGCTGCGGATCGATGGCGATCCGGGCGATGCCAAGAGCGATATCGTCGACTGGGCCAAGGAAGTGGCGTCCCACGCATGATGGCCGGCAGCGCCGGCCGTTTCCGTGGCAATGGATTGTCTTGACCAGTCACCCGGAATGCTCGGGACGTGAGGGGTACAATGGATCGCCAGACCTATCAAGCATACCGCACCGCTCTCCTCGCCGTGCGCCGGCAGGTTCGCATCGTTCACCACCTGTCCGGACGCATCCGCGTGGAATTCCGACCAGACGGAGCGGATGCCACCTCGCTGCCCGTCAACGGTTCCGGAGGACTGGCAGCGGTCCGGGCGTTGCTGCCGGGCATCCGCTCGCTCCGGCTCAACGCCCTGGCCGGTTCCGTGGTGCTTGAATACGACCACCAACTCTATCCTGCCCATCTGGTGGATGCGTTTTTCCGCACCACCAGTACGGAGGAGGCCGGCGATCTGCTGGATCGCCTCTATTCCAGAAACCTCAACACAAAGGAGAACGCCCATGAATGAATCAACCCAGAACCTTTTGATTTTCCTTGGTGGCGTCGCGCTCGGCTCTCTGGCGGTCCTGGCGCTGTCCAAGAACAAGGAAGGCCTGCGGCCCGCCCTGGCCGACCTGACCGCCAACGCCCTCGATCTGCGCGACAAGGCGGCAGGCGCCTTTCAGCGCACCAAGGAGGATCTCAGCGATTTCATGGCGGAAGTCGAACACGCCCGGGCCGAGAAGGGCGAGGCCCAGGCGCCGAAGGGGGAATAATCCCCGATGACCGTGATGATGAAGCCCGTGTCCTTGGCCATCGTGCACGATCTGCCTGGTCGCCTGCGGCTGCGTGGCGGCTCGACCCGGGAGGCGACCCTCCTGTCTCGGGGCGTTTCCCTGCAAACCCATGCCGGCGTGCTCGCCATCCATCACTCTCCTGTGGGTAGGAGCCTGTTGGTGCTGTACGATCCTGCCGTCATCGGCCGCAGCGACCTGCTTCTTGTCCTGTACGATGCCCTGACCCGGGAACCGGCGCCGGACGCAACCGCCCTGTCCGCGCCGGTGCAGGACCGGGGAGGCCCAAGCCTCCTCGGCCTGATGTTTCCGCTGGCCCTGAGGCCGCTGCTGCCGATGGGCCTGCGCCAGATCGTGGCGTTCAAGACCGCCTGGCCCCGCCTGCGCAGGGGGCTGGTCAGCCTGGCGCGCGGCCTGCTCGACATCGACGTGCTCGACGCGGCGGCCATCGCCCTGTGCATTGTCCGCCGCGATTTTCGTACCCTGACCACTATCACCGTGCTGCTCGGCCTGGGCGAATTCCTCGAAAGCTGGACCAGAAAGCGTTCCGAGGCCAGCCTGGCCGATTCCCTCGCCAGGCATTCGATCAGGGCCAGCCTCCGCCAGGGCGACACGGAGCGGCAGGTGGACGCCTCGGCCCTGCGCGCCGGCGATATGGTGGTGGTCCGCCAGGGCAGCTTCATTCCGGCCGACGGCGTGGTCATGAGCGGCGAGGGGCTGGTGGACCAGAGCCTGATGAGCGGCGAGGCCAAGCTCCAGGAAAAGCGGGCCGGCACGGCCGTGTTCGCCGGGTCGCTGCTGGAGGAGGGGGAATTGCTCATCCAGGCGACCGAGGACGGCGACAAGACGGTCTGGCGCCGCACCATGCTGCTGCTGCACGACGCCGAGCAACGCAAGGCGTCCATCCAGGGGCAGGCGGAACAACTGGCCAGCCGGCTGGCGCCCTTTTCCCTGCTGCTGGCCGCGTTGGTCTTCCTGGTCACCGGCGATCCCCGCCGGGCGGCCTCCGTGTTGCTGGTCGACTATTCCTGCGCCATCAAGCTGGCCACGCCCCTGGCCATCCTCGCCGCCATGCGACAGGCGGCATCCCTGGGGGCCGCTGTCCGCGGTGGCCGGCATCTCGAGGACCTGGCCAAGGCGGATGTCTTTGTCTTCGACAAGACCGGTACCCTGACCATGGCCGCGCCGACCGTCAGGGAGATCGTGCCCTGCAACGGCTGGAGCCGCGACGAGGCGCTCCGCCTCGCCGCCTGCCTGGAGGAGCATTTTCCCCATCCCGTGGCCAAGGCCGTGGTCCGCCAGGCGGCCAGCGAGGGGCTGGAACATGCCGAGCGCCATGCCACGGTCGAATACGTCACCGCCCACGGCGTCGCCAGTTGCCTGGAGGGCAGCCGCGTCCTGCTGGGCAGCCGCCATTTCGTCGAGGAGGACGAAGGCGTGGACATCTCGCCCCTCGAAGGGCACGTCGTCCGCTGGAACGACCAGGGGCACACCATCCTGTACCTCACCATGGGCGGCGAGTTGTTGGCCGGCTTCGCCCTGGACGACCCGCCCCGGCCCGAGGCGGCGCAGGTCATTGCCGCCCTGCGCGGCATGGGGGTCCGGCGCGTCATCATGCTCACCGGCGATCTGGACGGCATGGCGGAGCGCATGGCGCGGGAACTCGGCATCACCGAGTGGGTGGCCCAGGCCCTGCCCGACGACAAATTCCGCTTCATCGGCGAATTGAAGCGCGAGGGCCATGTGGTGGCCATGGTCGGCGACGGGCTCAACGACGCCGCCGCCCTCGCCGAGGCATCGGTGGGCTGCTGCATGCGCCGGGGGGCCGACATGGCCCGCGATGCCGCCGACATCGTCCTGACCCACAACGAACTGATGACGCTGCCTCTGCTCCGTTCGCTGGCCACCGCGACCCTGTCGCGGGTGCAGAGCAATTTCGCCTGCATCGTCGGCGCCAATACCCTGCTCCTGCTCGGGGGGTTGTTCGGTGTGACCTCCCCGGCCCTGGGGGCCTTCCTGCATAATTCGACGACCGTGGCGGTCGCCGTCAATGCGCTCAGGCCCTATACCCTTCCCGCTCTCGCGGCCAATCCCGTCGGAGGTGAACGATGATCGTCCATGCGCTTCCCGGCCGTATCCGCCTGCGCCATGCCGCGCCCCCGTCCCGCAACGAACTGGATGCGCTCGGCCTCTGCGTCCGTGCGGTCGCCCCCTCGGCCAGGCTGACCCACATGCCCAGCTCCGGCAGCACCCTGGTGGAGTTCACGGAACACGGGCTGACGGACGCGGTCCTGTCCCTGCTCCAGGGGCCGTCCTGCGGCTGTACCGCACCGGATCGCCCTGCGGCGGTCCGGTCTGCGCCGGCGGCGGGCAGCGCATCCGCCCGTGTTTTCCGCTGGCCGTCGATGTCGGTGGTCAAACGGGGGATGACCGGGTCGTTGCTCGTTTCCCTGGGGTTGGCCGCCCTGCGCCGCGAAGGCGGCCACGGCCTCACCGGCGGGATTTTTCTCGTTTTCCTCTCCCGCCACCTGTGGGTGTACCGAAAGCGGCTGTTGAAATAACGATCCCTGTAAACAATTGCATCATGGAGAAAGAGATGAACAAAGGAGAACTCATTGACAAGGTGGCCCAGGAATGCGGTCTGAGCAAGCATGCCCTGCACAATGTCCTGGATTGCCTGCTCGACACGATCACCGCCGCCCTCGCCAGCGATGGCGTCGTGAAACTGAAGGGATTCGGCACCTTTTCGACCCCCGAGCGGGCGGCCAGGGAAACCCGCAATCTGCATACCGGCGAGATGATCCGCATTCCCGCGCACAAGGCGATCAGGTTCAAGGCGGGGGTGAAATTGACCAAGGCGGTGCAGTGAGGAACAGACGCGACCATTGTCCGTTCCCCCCTCCATTGCTCGCTTGAGGCGATCCCGAATCCGACGGGATACGCTCCGAGGCATCCTCACCAGGTGATGGGCACCAGCTCATCACCTGTTTTTTTTCGACCCGCCACGACCCGGCATTCCACTTTCTTTCCCCCGCTTTCCCCGTGACGACCTGACACGCTGCCCTGGGAGCAGGGTGCCGACAGGCGCACGCCTCCGTCTGTTTCACGTTTTTGTCAGGACGATTTCGAAGGCCGCCGGTGCGGCGTCGCCGCATCGAACGGGCGGACATGCCTGAGCCATCAAAAAAAAATCAAAAATCTGAAAAATCTGACCCGACTGTGATCTACGTCACAGAAATAAATGGTGAATCGGGTATAGTGGCACGATTCGGGATGGCGAAACTCATCAGGGAATCCTGATCCAACGGCCGCGGCTCCCGCTGAAGGGAACGTCGGCCACAGCCGGAAAACGTTCGGGCCCCGTGCCCCATACTGGTTGTGTCCATGGTCACCGGGTCGAATGGCAACCAAGGAAAGGGGGCGCCGGGAACGGGCCGCAGAGGCGTTTTTTTGCATTCGGAGGCAACACGATGAAAAAAAGAGGTGTATCGGCCGCTGCGGGTGGATGGCTCCCCGCCCTGGCGCTGATCGGCATTATGGGGCTGTCCGGCATCTGCGTTGCCCAGCCCTCGGAATCGGAGGTGCTGGTGGCGCTGGCCGACAAGGGCGTCGCGCCCAGTCTCAAACAGGCCGCGACCGCATCGCGGGGGCTGGCCGAGGCGGTCCGGCAGTTGTGCGCGCAAAAGGACGCGGCGCATCTGGAGCGCGCCCGCGCGGCGTGGCAAGAGGCGTTCCTGGCGTGGCGGCGGGCCGAACCGTTTCAGTTCGGCATCGGCAAGGGAGGAAAGCAGGACCGGTCGATCGACGAATGGCCGGTCAACGCCATCGTCCTCGATCAGGTCGCGGCCACCAAGGATTTTGCACATTTGCGGGAGAGCAAGGACATTCGCGGATTTTCCGGGGCCGAATACCTGCTGTTCGTCCCAGCCGACGCCACTGCGGCGACGGCTGCGGAACGCTGCCCGCACCTGCAGGACATCGCCGACGAAATCGCCGGGCGCAACGCGCGCCTGTACCGGCAATGGCAGGAGGAAGACAGCCGCCGGTTCGTTGCCGCCGGCGACGGCGAACCGTTTCTGATGCCGGAAGACGCCTTTGCCCCGGTCTTCGCCCGCATGCTCAATGTCACCGAGCGTCTGCTCCGGGACCGGATCACCATTCCGAGCGGTTCTGACGAAATCGCGGCCAAGCCCGAGGCGCTGGAAGCCTGGCGCAGCGCTTTGACCAGGGACGCCATCCGGGCGACCATCGCCGGTCTCCGCCTGGCCCTGGTGGGGGACGGCAGGACGGGCATAACCGGCCTGGTCGCCGTCAGGGACGGGCTGGTGTCGCAGAAAAATCCCCAGTTGGCCGGGGCGATCGCGCATCAGCTCGACCGCATCGACAAACGCCTCGACGACCTCGGCGGCGGCCGGACGCTGTACGAGGCCCTGACGAGCAAGACCACTGTCCTCAAGCCGCTGTACGACGACATCGAAACGCTCCAGAAACAGATCGTGGAGGCCTCGCTGACACTGGAGGTCGATGTGCGCATGCCCGGAGAACTGTAACCAGCGAGGATGAGAAGGAAAAAAAGCAATGAAGACACCTGCGAAACCACACACGTCAGCGAAACCACACAAATCCAAGCGGCGCCTGCCGACCGCACAATCCCTGGTCCGCATCGCCGTGCTGCTCGTCCTTGCCGGGATCGTCTGCGCCGGCCTGCTGCTGTACCGCGATGAGGCCGTGCGGACGACCGTCCAGGACTACCTGACAGCCCGAAAGATCGACAAGGTCATCGTCGATTACACCGACAATGTGGTCGTGCGGACGCTGGCCGACGTCGCCGACAAGATCGCGGCCCTGCGCGACGCCACCGTCCGCCTGCAGGCCGAACCCTCCGAGGCCGCCATGCGCGCGGCCACCGATGCCTGGCGTGCCGCCCGCGCCCAGTGGCAGGCGATCTACACCTTTGCCTACGGTCCGAACGCCTTTTACGATTTCGACAAGCAGATAGCCTCCTGGCCGCTGGACAGGCCGATGATCGACCATACCATCGCCGAGATGGCCGCCGGCCGGCTGCAACTCACCTCCAGGTATCTGCGTGAGCAACAGTATTCCACCCTGCGCGGATTCTTTGCCGCCGAATATCTGCTGTTCCGCGACGGCCAGCCGCGCAAGGCCGGCGACCTCGGCCCCTTCGAGTTGCAGTACCTGACGGCGGTCACCCGGGCCATGGCCGAGGAGAGCCTGGATTTCCAGGCCGCCTGGGTGGGCACCGACCGTCTGCCCGCGCCGGCCGTGGCCGCGCTCACGGAAGCCGGTCTGCGGCCCAGGACGTCCTATGCCGAGGAGTTCAAGCATCCGGGCCAGCCGGGCAGTCGGTATGTTTCGCCCTCCATACCGCTCCAGGAAATGTTCCAGGAAAGCCACTCGGTGGTGGAGGATGCCTGCGCCATGATCGAGGAGATGCTCGCGTCCGACGACCCGAAGGACAGCGAGTCCCGCTACAGTCGCAACGTCTCGGCCGACATCGTCAACAGGCTCAAGGGAGTCGAAACAGCCTATCTCGGCGGGATCGAAGGCGTCCGCCGCCATGCTCAGGCCGACCTGGTGGCGAACAAGAACAGCGTGCTCGACCGGCGCATCCGCATTTCCCTGGCCAGGGCGCAGCACAGCGTCGCCGCCGTTGGCGATCCCTATGGGGAACACCGGGAGGACAAAGAGTTGAAGGTGCGGCGGGCCATGGCGGCCTGCACCAAGCTGGCGGACAACTTTGCCAGCGCCATTCCCGTGGTGTGCCTGGACCCGGCATCCAAGCCTTGGGCCGCCTACGGCAGATGAGGCGCTGCCTGCGGACAAACCGGAAGAACAGAGGAGAACAGAATCTATGAAACCTTTCCATACATGGCAACGACGAACCGTGGTCGGGGCGATGCTGTCGCTGCTGGCGACCGCCGAATGCCTGACCGGCGGCTGGCAGGCGGACCTGCACGCCCACGCCCAGATCGGCGCGGTGCCGAAGGGACTGGCCGAGGAATATTACACCGGCGGCCGGGGGGGCACGGTCTTCAGCACCACCTCCCGGTCCTTGGAGCTGCCGGCGCCGGCGATCAGCGCCAATCCGGAGTTACAGGAAAAATTCGATCGGGGCGAGGCCGTGTTCGAGGCCCTGTACGTCACCGACCCGGAGTCGCAGTACGGCGGCCTGGGGCCCGTCTATCTCAACAATTCGTGCCGCAACTGCCATCCCAACTATGGCCGGGCCCGACGGGTGGAGAACTTCAAGACCCAGTTCGGCAACGGCTACACCGTGTTCGTGCACACCCCCGACGGCAAGTTGGTGGACGGCTATGTCTTCATGCTCCAGACCATGGCCGTGCCGCCGTACGTGCCGACGGCCAAGGGCGTGGACATCACCTGGCATCCCTTCGTCGACGAGCACGGCAACACCTATCCCGACGGCACGCCCTACAACAAGGGCAAGGCCACCGAGGGCACGCTGATCTACCCCACCGCCGACATCGTCGAGCCGCTGCTGCCCCTGCCGCCCGACTACAAGGTCAGCCTGGAGGCGACCATCGGCATCTTCGGCACCGGCCTGCTCGACGCCCTCCGCGACGAGGACATCATCGCCGAGTTCGAGCGGCAGCGGGACCAGCCCGGCCCGGTCAAGGGCCAGCCCGGCAAGTGGGTGGAGGGACCGGACGGCACGAAGCGCCTGGGCAAATTCACCTGGCACTGCACCCGCGCCACCATCGACGACGGCCCCGGCAGCAACGGTGTCTGGAACGTCACCAACGTCAACCGCGCCGACCGGCCCAAGCTGTTCGCCAGCCAGCAATGGATCGACAAGCAGGCCGAACTCGGCCTGGACATCGCCCCGTTGGCCGCGCATCAGCCCGTGGAGATGAGTACGGAGGAATTCGAGGACTTTCTCGTCTGGCACCGGGGACTGGGCGTACCCGCGGCGCGCGGTCTCGACAAGGCGGAAGTGAGGCGGGGCAGGGAACTGTTCCATCTCGCCGGCTGCGCCAACTGCCACAAACCGTCGTGGGTCACCGGCGACTACCCGCAACTGCCCGGTTTTTCGAAACAGAAGATCTGGCCGTACACCGACATGCTGATGCACGACATGGGCGAGATCAACCACGGCGTCAGCAAGCTCTTCCGCACGCCGCCGCTCTGGTCGCGCGGCCTGATGTACAACGCCGTCGATCACACCGACATGTTCCACGATCTGCGCGCCCGTGACTTCGAGGAGGCGATTTTGTGGCATTTCGGCGAGGGGCTGGACTCCCGCGAGGCCTTCCGCAAGCTGCCCGCCGAGGATCGGGCCGCGTTGATCGAGTTCCTCAAGGCGATTTAAGGGGGCGCGTCTCCGTCGGCCGGGCTGCGCCTGCTGCGCGGTATCGGTGCGCCCGTATAGGTCGCGGGACCGGAAAAGCCGGGTAGGTTGGAGTTGAGCGCAGCGAAGCCCAACGTTCAAGAGGGGGGATTGCGCCGTTTGTTGGGTTGCCTTCGTCAGCCCAACCCGGCTAAAAAAACCGCTGTGACCCGGATCACAGTTTTGCACTTTTTGAGGGAGATTGTACGCTTCTCACGTTCATTCCCGTGGATGTTTGAACCCGGAAAGAGGCTGTTTCATTTCGCAGTTCTTGTCATTGACCGTAAAGGGAGGAAAAACCATGGAAGTCGAAATTACCTGGGGCAGAATTATCAGAGTCTGGTGGGCATATCTTTGGCGCAACCTCATCGCGGTCATCCTTGCCGCGATAACCGGATGGATCATCGGATTCATTCTCGGCTTCATCATGGGTGCCATGGGTATCGCGCCTACGACAAGCCAAATCGTGACTGCACCTCTCGGAGCTCTTTTTGGATTGGCGTTTTCAGTCATTCCCATGAAGATGATTCTTGGCAAAGACTTCGGGCAATTTCGTCTTGTCTTGGTTTCGAAGGCCTGATCTTTGCTGATTGCATCAATAAAGCCCAACACCCAACATTTACCGCTCAACCCGGCCTACGCCCTCCGGGGCTGCCTTGCGCTTCTCCGGCGGATCGGGCCGCGGATACCGTCTTGGCGGTCAAGCGGTTTTTGACAATGCCACGAAAACGCGCGGTGTTCATGCTCCATTGCCTGAGACAGGAGGGAAACCACCAGGGTGTTCATGCTGAGCCTTCCCGACGGGCCAGGGCCGCCGGGCGGGCGTGCAGGCTCTTGGGCACCCTGGCGACAAACGTGCCGGAGATACCGCCGGTGTCCGGCTCTGGAATCGGATCGTCGAATTCCCTGGCCGTCTCGGTCCAGAAACGGGCGACATCGTAGGTGGCGCGCAGCGCATCCTCCACCGTCTCGCCGTCGGCCATGCAACCGGGCAGATCGGGGAAAACCGCCAGAAAATGACGATGGGATTTCTTCCTCCGGGCGAAATGACCTTTTCCCTTATATGACAGCCGGGTAGGTTGGGCTGACGAAGGAAGCCCAACGGGCGGCTGCATCCAACGGAGGGCTGAATGTTGGGCTTCGCTGCGCTCAGCACCAACCTACGGACAACTCCCCCCCGGCGCAATCCAACGGACGGCTCTCAAATCGACCTCCCCGTGGGACGTTGAGCTTCGTTGCGCTCGGCGCCAACCTTGCATCAACCTGCCTCGGCGCCGACGAACGGCGCCGCCCAACGGCGCAACTACCCGGTGATACTGATTTTTTTCAGCCCCTCGACATCGAGAATATCCACCACGCCGTTCTCGACCCGGATAAGCCTCCGCTCCTGCAGGCAGGAGAGCGCCCTGGAGAAGGTTTCCCGCGCCGTGCATATCTCGGCGGCGGCAAGATCGAAGGGCCGCAGATCCGTTTGCACTTTCTGACCCTTTACCATGTCCTCCGGGTTCAGGGACAGATGCCGGTATTTGCTGAGCAGGTATCCGGCCACCTTGGCCAGGGCCCGGCTTTTGCGGCACAGGCAGGCGTGCCGGCAGAACTGTTCGACGTGCTCGGCCAGGACCCTGCTCACCTGCAGGGCGACGAGGGGCTCCCGCCGCATGATGTCGCGGAATTCGTCGAAATGCCAGGTGAAGCACCGGGCCGCCCCGATTGCCTGGGTCGAATAGGTGTGCACAGGCGCTTCGGTCAGCATCAGGTGCAGGGAAATGTACTGGCCGGGCAGGACGACCCGCCGCAGGCATTGATCGTCGGCGCCGGCCGGATAGTACTCCTTCAGCCTGCCGGCCAGCACATAATAGAAGGCAGCGAGTTCCTGGCCTTCCCCAAACAAATGCTCGCCCCTGCGCAAGGATCGGGTCGCGCCGATGCGCAGCAGCAGGTTCTGGATTTCAGAAGGCAGATTCTGCAGAAGCGGGGAATGCAGCACCACCCGGCGGTCATGGGTTGTGGCCGGCCGGATGTCGGCAGGCAGCTCGCTGAGCAGGGCAAGGTCTTTCATGGCAATCCGATAAGCTGTTTAAAAAAATGACGGCGATGCGGGGCGACTGTTCCTGTCAGGAGACGCCGGATATTACGGTTCCGTATCTTAGGGTTACCGCAAAATATTGTCAAATTCTAAAAACGAACCGAATCGGTTGCTATTCCTCGACAATCATTGGGAGGAACAGGGGAGATTTGCATGGTTTGGTTGTTCCGCGCCGCTCAGGAACACAGAAAACCATCGGGGGCAATCGCAGCAGGTTTCCATGGTAATAGAGTGTTTTTATACATAATAATTCTATAGAACCGGCGATTGCCGCGCGCTGTCATTTTTTTCATTTTTTTTCACAAACTGTGATCTAGGTCACAGCAATTTTCTGCGGATGTGGTAGAGTGGCTCCATTGTTAGCTATGGCTAATACTAATCGGTGACGCTAATCGATCATTCGCCGGATCGGATGCCGTCCCCCGCCGATCGGCGGGTGGGGCGGGAAGAGTTTGGCGGATCGTGCGGTTTTTCCGTATGGAGCCATGGGCGAAAACAGTGGGAGCAACGGCTGGTTGTCCGCATGGGAACAATTGGTTGTTCCATGGGAACATGTTATTTTTCCATTGAAAAATTGCTCATGGCGCGGGCGGATGATCGGAAAATGTCATTTTTTTCATTTTTTTTTGCAAACTGTGATCTAGGTCACAGCAATTTTTTGAGAGCATGGTATAGTGGCTCCGCAATTAGACACGGCTAATACTAATCGGAGTTGCTAATCATGATTGGGGAGCCCATGGTAGCCTGGACCAGCCATGGGCGGAAGGATTTCCGGAAAAATGGTCGATGGCCGGGGTGAGCCGCGCCGGCCAGGTGGAACGAGAATGGAAACGGCAACCAACCAAGACGTGCTGAAACAGTTCGAGGCTTTGTATCACGAGGTGTTTGCCCACGACGGCTATGGCGATATCCGCCTGGAGATGCGGATTCTCCGTCGGGGGCAGAAGGAGGTGATCATCCACTGCGGCAAGCAGTACCGGTTCGTGGTGGATTTCATCAACAAGAGCGACCATGAACCGCCGTCGAAGCGCGACCCCAGGATTGAGGTGGGGCGCGACGCCTCGGCGGCGTGAAGTGTGAACCACGGCGATGGCGTGCGGCCATGCCGGCAAGCGAAAGGCGTCGCAAACGTGAGGGACGTTCGATGCCGCAGCGACCAAATGTAGGCAACATATCTGCAGTGCAACCCATGGCTGTCGGCTCCTCGGGGTGGAGCGAAGTCGAACAACACCATCCTTTAGGAGGAAACTAGGAATGAAGGCTTTCGCACAGAAAATGAAAACCCTGCTCGAGACCAGAAAACAAATGCTGGAGAGCAAGAAACGCAACAACGACGGCTTCACCCTGCTCGAGCTGCTGGTGGTCGTGGCCATCCTGGCCGCCATCGCCGGTACCGCCACCATCGCCCTGCAGGACACCGACGCCCGCGCCGCCGCCGCCGCCCACGTGGCCATGATGGACGAGTTGAACAAGGGCGTGGGTACCTTCCGCGTACTGCAGAAAAACGTCCTGCCCAACAACCTGGATTCGCTGCTGTCGCATTCTGGCACCGACTTTGCCCTGCTGCCGAACGGGAATGGCGAGATACTGGGAATCGAAAACGATGGTACCACGACCGGCGATATCGGCGCCTTTATCCTGCCCGCGGATTCGTATGATCGCATGGAGGAGATCGGCATGACTCACCTGCGCTACATCAACGCCGATGCTGCCACCAACGAGCTGCCGGACGATGTAACCTCCTGCGCCGTTGCCAATGGTAATTTGCAGAATGTCATCAACAGCCGCAGCAACGCGGTGGTGGCCGGCAACATCTTCAACGGCCCGGAGGGCAATGGTTGTGGCGAGAGCGTTGCCATGGACTCCACTGCAACTGTGCCGGTGGCCCTGTGGACCGGCACCGCCGAACGCATCCTCGGACCCGGCGACTACGGTTCCTTCCAGGTGACCGCTCCCGATATTGACACTGCTCCCGCTGCCATTGCCGCAGCTGCCCTGCAGGGCACCGCCCGCACTGCGACCGCTGGCGTGCCCGCGCCGATCATGATGGCGGTGGGCTTCGGTCCTGCCTCCGACCTGTTCAATGTCCAGAAGCTGGGCGCCATGACCTCGGTGCCGGTGTACCGCCACGTCAATCCCGACCAGTACAACCGGTTCATCGGCTTGTTTCAGGTGGCCACTGCCATCTCCGGAGATGCTGGTGCCTATTCATCCGGTACCATCGAGGCGGTTGACATGATTACCTTCTTGGGCGTGGTCGACGGCGCCGGCGACACCAAGGAAGAGGAACTGGGCGAGTGGGACGGCACCCGCAGCACTATCTAATCGCCTGACCTGAACCTTCCCAGCGGCAAGGGCCGCCGGGAATACCTGGAACAGCGGGCGGGGCGGCACGATCCGTCGAGTCAGGCCCCTGCCGCTTCGCCCCTGTTTACGGCACACCTTGCAATCTCAGGGCCGCATCCTGGCTGCGGCGGGTGCACTTTCCCCCCCCCCGCGTCCGCCACGGCTGCCCCTGCCCTCCGCAGGGGGAGGCCCGAACAAACCAACCCGGAGCCGGCGGCCACCTCGTGTGGCCGCGGAGCTCCATCGGCGGCCGGAGCACGCGCCGCCGCCGAGGAACAGGCACCGCAGCCCCGTGGCGGCGAACACCACGGGGCTGTCGTGTGTCGGCCGTTAACGGCCCCCCCCTGATCACCTATCAACCGTTTCAGCCAAAGGAGAGGGTCCTTGGAGGAAAGAAAGATGCGCACCATGAAACGAAATTCGCTGCTGTTGTTGACCGCCGTGCTCTTGTCCGGCTGCGGTCCGTCGCCCGATGTCGAGGCCATGAAATCGGGATTGATCAAATCGGGCATGCCCGCCGACCAGGCGACCTGCTATGCCGAGACCGCCGGCAAGACGGTCGATGGCGAGCCGTACAACTACATGGCCGAGTTGATGAACGCCGGGCTTCCGGAAAATGAAGCATCTAACAAGGCCAGGCGCAAGTATTCGGCGGAATTCAGGAAACCGCTGATCGAGGCCAGGAAGGAATGCGTCAAGGCTGAGCAGAAGTAGCGCTGAACGGCGGATGTGCTTGTACTCCCGAACGATGGGCAGATTGCCCGGGCAGGATGACGTGCAAGGAACCGGTGCACAACAGTTGCGCAGTTCCGCAGGCCGGGGCGGAAAAAGAGCCGCATGCCCGCCATGGTCACGTGGCGACGGCGGGCGCGGTAAGGGCATCCGCCCTTGTCCTGCGGTCTGCCGGCAGGGCTTCACCCTGCTCGAGCTGCTGGTGGTGCTCGCCATCCTGGCGGCCATGGCCTTCATCGCCACCGGAACCTTCCGGGGCGCGAACGAGCGTGCCGAGGAGAGTCTGGTCCGGGCCGAGATGCAGGAAATCGTCAAGGCTTTGCGCCAGTTCCGGCAGGATACCGGCTATTTCCCCAGGCAAGGTCCCTTTGCGCTTGGTGCTGTGGGCACTCTCAATATTGTCACCGATGCCGACCTGCAAACCGTCGCCCACAGTGGCACTACGGCGGCAGAGCGCGCTCGCTGGTTCAATTCTCCGGCCAACTTCTACCAGTTGCTGGTCGGGCCGTTGCTCAGCAACCATGTCCAGGGCCTGGAGCAGTGGAACGCCGAAACCGGCCGGGGCTGGCGCGGCCCCTATCTCAGTGGGTTCCGCGACGGTTGCGTCGACATTGGCGATGACATTAACCCCGGTCAGAACGAAGCGGACGGCAGCCCGACCGCGGGCGTATCCATTCCCGACGTCAACGGCCTGGCCGACCCCTTTCTTCGCCGGCCCGTCGCCGGCGGCGGAGTGACGGTCGGAAATACCCTGCTCGATTGGTCAAGTTTGCCGCGGCCCAACCGCAATGCACTCAACCAGTGGGGGAGCCCTTATCTGTTTCTGCAGGTCGACGGCCGCTGGAGTCTGGTCAGCATGGGCCCGAACGGCAGGTATGAACAAGGCGGCGGCGACGATATCGTCCTGCCGGTGGAATAACACACAACACGAGATCGAGTGAGTCGACACAATGCAATTGCGACACGAGAAGGTGTGGGCGCTGGTTTTCTGGGCCTGCATGGCATTGCCCCTGTGGGTGGGGGCCGAGGAGCAGCCGCCCTCCGCCGAACAACCGGCCATGGAACAACCGGGTGCGGACCAGCAGGCCAATCCTGCTGCCGGGCAAGCGGTCGAAGCCGGGCAGACGCCGGCACCGCACGACGATATCGGCCCGCTGCCCACGATGCATCCAAGGCAGGCCGACGTCAGCAATGAAACCTTCGCGACGATCGAGCTGGACCGGTTCATCGAACAGGAACAGCGGTTGGTCAATAACAGCAAAAAACTCATCAAAATGGCCGCGCCGGTGACGTTTGAGGCCAAAATGAAACGTCTGCCCGAAGAAAAGAAGATGGAATACATCTATACCGCTCTGGAGGTGGCCGGCGTTTCGCCCATGCCCAAGGTGCAGCACCGCATGTTTCTCGAATCGCGGGAGGGCCGCATCCTTCCGGTCTATGTCGAGGAAAATGCGGTGAAGAAACTGAACGCCGGGCTCAAGGAAGACGTGACCGCCCGCTTCCAGGGGTACCACGTCTACACGTACGCCAAGGGGCCGGCCATCCTGGTGGTGGACTTTGCCGCGACTCCCTGAGCCATACCGGACACCTCGCCGGGCAGGCGGCGGTCAGGGCGGTTTCACCCTGCTCGAACTGCTGCTGGTGGTGACCGTGCTCTCGGCCGTGGCCTGGATGGCCCTGGGCGTGGTCAACAACAACAGCGATCAGATCCGCTTCGACGATACCCGCAACCGGCTGGCCGCCATCCGGCGGGCGATCATCGGCGACACCTCGCGCACCGTCAACGGTCAGCCCGAGGTGCGCGGCTATGTGGCGGACATGGGAGAGTTGCCGCCAAACCTGCAGGCTCTGGTGAGCCAGAACTACTGCCAAGGGTTGCCTACACAAACGACATCGGCCACATGTACCGCCAAGGGCGGCACCTGGATTACTCAGCCGGGGTATGTGGCTGATGACAGCTATAATCCCGGTGAAGTTCCACATACGGGTCTGAGATACGGGTGGAATGGCCCTTATCTTCCCATTGAGGCTCTGACGATGATCAACGGTCATCGTTTCCTTGATGGCTGGGGCAATGATGATGGCGGTCGTAATTTTGGCTGGAATTATCAGTTCGTTAATGAGGCTGGTCAGGTGCACTTACAGGTGCAGAGTCTGGGTATGGATGGTCTGGTGGATGCAATCCCGGAAAACACCCCGCTTTACGAGAAGGACTATCCACCGTCGCCTGCACGCGACAACTTAACTGAACCACTTGAATCTCCGCCGCCGTTGATTCGGGAAAATGAATATTTGGTCCAGATCACTGATGCCAAGGATGTTGCCCAAGGTGATGCCGTCGGTGGACTGAAAGTCGATTTTGGCGCACCGGCATCGTGCTGGACTGGGGGCGAATGTTCTGAATCCGCTGCTGAACACAAGCGCAGTGCGTGTTCAGCAGCAGCATGGACCTGGAAATCGGGAACCTGTTCCAACCCGGCGTACGAGACGGAACTCGAATGTGCGCAAAATGATGCTGGATGGACTAGGTCCGTTCCGAAGCCACAAATTAACAGCGAGATAGATTGTCACAACAGCACACATGGTCATTGGCGTCCCAGTCATACCCTCGGCTTCATCATCACGCGGGTCCACAATGGCAATCTCGAACGTCTCGTCTCCGACCCTGTGGAAGTAACCTGGGATGGATCCGAAAAGGTCCCGGAATTTATTTTCGAAGGCGTTCAAGAAGTTTCAGGCGTGAAACTGTACGATGTTGACACCTACCTCTATCAGGGGCGAATGGCCTGGGGCGTATTTGAATGCTCGGGAATTCCGTTGGTCTGCAATACAAACAAGCCCTTTCCCGCCGGCTCGCCTCCCTGGAAAATTTTTACCTATGTTCCCGGAACAACGCTTGTGCCGTTTGAACGGCCGATCAATCCGTAATGAACGTTGGCGCCGGTGGGCGGCGCGGGTCTCTCATGCGTAAGTTGAACATCCCCAGGATCGGGATCGATTTCAAACAGTTCAAAAAACTCGGCAAGCTGAGCAAGCCGGGCCGGGTCCTGGTGTTCGAGGAGACCGGCACCGGCCTCCACGGCGCGGTGGCATCGTGCACAACCTCGTCGGCCTTTGCCCTGGGCGCCACGGCCTTGTCGTCAGCTCCCGACAGGGCCGTGGCGGTCGGCGAGGTGCTGGCTCAGCTCAAAAGCCAGTCCAGGAAGCGGCTGCCCCGAACCGCCGTCCTGCTCACTCCCTGCGCCGCCGGCGCGCTGCTCTCCCTGCCGGTCAATCCGAAAAAGCCGCGTCCCGCCGCCCAGATGGCCGAGATGGTCCGCTGGGAACTGGAGGAACTCGTGGTCCAGCAGAACGAACTCTGGACCCTGGGCGCTCTGCTCATGGGCCGGGGCCATCTCAGCCACGAACAGCGGCGCGAGCTGGAAAGCCGGGCCCAGGCCGAGGGCCGGCGGCTCAATGCGGCCCTCTACGGGGAAGTGGTTGCCAGGGAACATCTGGAGGAATGCCTGCTGCTGCAGGAACAGCTTACCGCCGGCGACGAGGAACTGGCCACCGGCTGGTTCGGCCAGGCGGCGGGCGAGGAGGAAGAGGACAGCTTTTCCTGGCTGGTGGCCGGGGTCGGTTCGGGCCTGTGTGACGGCTGGGCCAGGGCTTTCAAAAAACACGGTGTCTTCCTTGCTCGGATCTATCCCCGGACGGGGGCCTGCCTGCCGCTGATTCCCCCGGAAGCTGACTGGCTGCTGGTGGATGCGGGGCCGGAACAGTGGAGCCTGTTTCTGGGCAGGGGCCGCCGCATCGAGGCCATGCGGTTGAAACCCTGCGCCCACGGCCGCGCCGTGGCGGCCGAGGTGGTCGAGGCCGTGGGCGACTTGCTGCCGGCCCTGTGCAACCGGCTGTACCTGAGCGCGCCCGGCGACCAGTGGCCGGAGTTGGCCGCTGCCCTGGATCGGGCCTACGGCCGCCGGGGACTGCGGGTGACGCCCCCGCTCGGCGACAGTCCGCAGCCGCTGGATGGAGATCGGTTGGCCGCCCTGTCCGGAGTGGCCCGTCATCATCTGGGGTTGGGCGGCAAGGGGATGCCCATGGCGCCGATCGTAGCCCAGCCGCCCGCGCCGCCGCTGTGGAAGCGCAGGGATCTCTGGCCCTGGATGGGAATCGGCCTGATTGTGCTGAGTTTAGGTGTGCTGGACACCTATTTCCGAATTCAGGGCACCAGGTACCAGGATGAGCTGGATCGGCTCGACGTGGAATACGCGACAAAGATGCAGCTCAAGAAACAAGCCGAGGAGATGGCGGCGGAAGCGAGAAAGGCCCAGGCCGCCCTTGCGGCCAAGGAACAGGAACTCCGGGAGGCGGAACGACAGCGCGACATCCTCGACAACGTCATCCGCCACCGGCAGGAATTGATCCCCGGCCTGCTCCAGGTCCTGGGCGAATCCATCGGAGAGCTGGTGCTGCTCGATTCCCTGGAAGAGAGCGCGGACCGCAAGGGGTTCTATCTTGCCGGCTGGGCCCTGACCGATACCGATGGCCAGCAGTTCGCCAACACCCTCAACGAGCAGTTGCAGCCGTGGAAGTTCCGGGTCAGGGATGTCAAGCTGATCCGGGCCAAGGGCCGGCTGGGTCTCGATGGCTACCAGCTCAGTATCTGGCTGACCCAGGCCTCGGCACCGGCCGACAACAAACCCGGTGTCACATCCCCTCCACCCGCCGAGAAGGGGACGGCAAAACCGGCACAGTCGAAGTCGGTACAGGCCGCCAGGAAATCCAATGCCAGAGGCTCCAGGTAACATGCTCGATAAATGGCGTAAAATGTCGCCCGGCGACCGGCTGAAGGTACAGGTCATTATCGTGTTTCTGATCGTCGGCCTGTACGGCATGCTGCTGTATCCCCACAGTTTCAAAAAGTATTTCGAAGCAAAGAAGATGGTCAGCCGTCGGGCGAACCGCATCGAGGTCCGGACGGATACCGATATCAAGGCGCCCACGGTCGACCCGAAGATCGTCAACCGCAAGGCTGAGGAGACGGAAGAGAAACTGCGCGAGATCAAGGAATCGTTCAATGAGTTGGATACCGGCTTCGCGCCGCTCGACTCCAGCGACATGCGCCAGCAACTGCTGCTGGAAATATCGAACCTGGCCCGGCGTACCGGGGTGACGCTGACCTCGGTGGTCCGCAAGGGACTGGAGGGCAAGGGTGGCGCGGAACTGCTCGGCCGCGGGCAGCAGCAGCATGAGGGAGGCTCCGCGCAGGTGGCATTGGACCCGACCCTGGGACGGCCCCTGCTGGTGGTCCGGGCCGTGGGGCAGTATCAGCCCCTGATCGCCTTTCTGCGCGGCCTCAAGGAGCTGTCGTTCTATGTCTCACCCATGCAGGTGCGATTGTACGCCAGCCACCTCAAGGGCTCGGGCACGGGAGGAAGCGCAGCAGCATCGCCCGCCGGCCCGGACGACGGCACGCTCAATGTCTTTCTGGAATTGTCGATGTGAGTGCGGTCAGAGAGGAAACAGGCCCAGTGCGGGATCGGGCCGAGACAGGCAAAGGAGCCCGCCCTCGGGCGGAACGGACGAACGTGGACGGATACGGCGAACAGCTGGACGGTCTGCTGCGCCGCTGCGTCGAGCAGGGGGCCTCGGACATGCACCTTTCCAGCAACAAACCGATCAGTTACCGGATCAACGGCAGGCTGCGGGCCTCCGGCGAGACTGTCTACACCGCCGAGGCGGTGGCCGCCATGGCCGACGCCGTCATGAGCGAGGCGCAGCGGCGCGAGTTCGCCGAGCGCTGGACCGCCGACCTGGGGCACTCGTCCAGCGACGGCGAGCGGTTCCGGATCAACTGCTACCGGGAGATGGGCAAGCCGGCCATGGCCGTTCGCCACCTGGATCAGCACATCCTCAGCCTGGAGGAACTGGGCCTGCCCTCGCGGCTGCGCGAGCTGGCCTATCTCAAATCCGGGCTGGTGCTGGTCACCGGCGCCACCGGCAGCGGCAAGTCCTCGACCCTGGCGGTCCTGCTCGACGAGATCAACCGCAACCGCGAGTGCCACGTCCTCACGGTCGAGGACCCGGTGGAATTCGTGCATCAGAGCCGCAAGAGCCTGGTGCACCACCGCGAGGTTCACCGCGACGTGCCCAGCTATGCCGAGGCAGTACGCGCCGCCATGCGCGAGGACCCGGACGTGATCATGGTCGGCGAGATGCGCGACCTGGAAACCATGCAGGCCTCGATCATCGCCGCCGAAACCGGGCACCTGGTGTTCTCGACCCTGCACACCGGCGAGGCCATCGGCGCCATCGAGCGGTTCATCGGCTACTTCTCGGGCGAGGAGCAAGGCGTGGCCCGCCATCGCATCTCCATGGTGCTGCGGGCGGTGATCGCCCAACGGCTGGTGCCCTCGCTGGACGGCACGGGCCGGGTGCCGGTGGTGGAGCTGCTGATGGTGACCACGGCGGCGGCCAACCTGATCCAGAACTCCAAGACCAGGCAGCTCTACTCGATGATGGAGTCCGGGGCCAGGGACGGCATGTGGACCCTGGACCAGGAGTTGGCCCGCTTGGTGAAAAACGGCAAGATCGGCAAGGAGATCGCCCTGGATCTCTGCAACGACAAGGACGGCTTCAAGAAACACCTGAGCGTGGCCGGAGGAGAACGACGCTGATGGCGGTCACCGAGACGACCCTGATCGAGGCCGGCATCCGGGTGGGGCTGGTGGAGGCGGAGGCGCTCAAGGGCCTGCGCCTGCAGGCCAAGCGCGAGCGGCTGCCGCTGCTGGAGGTGATCACCCGGGCGGGTCGTTTCCCCGAGGCGGCCCTGTACCAGGCCCTGGCCGATACCCATCGCATGCCCTTTCTCCAGCCGGACGAACTCAAGGCCGACCGGGAAACCCTGGCCCTGCTGCCGCGCACCATGCGCCAGCAGCGGCCGATGCTGCCGGTGTGCAGGGGCGGCGAGCGGCTGCTGGTCCTGGCCGACCCGGAAGACCGGCTCACCCTGGAGCGGGCCGAACGGGCCGTGGGGCAACGACTGCTGCCGGCCCTGGCCGATCCCCGCGCCCTGCGCGCGGCCGTGCTGCGCAGCGGCGAGGAGGGAATCCTCCCGGCTCTGGCCGCGGCGGACGAGGAGAGCGACCCGGTCGAACTGCTCGACGACATCATGAAGGAAGTCTACCTGCGGCGAGCCTCGGACGTCCACTTCGAACCCGTCGAGGGAGGGATGCGCATCCGGCTGCGGGTGGACGGTCGGATGCAGAATTACGGCCGCCTCCTGAGCCTGGCCGAGGAGGAGGCGCTGATGAACCGGATCAAGGTCCTGGCCGGGCTCGACATCGCCGAGCAGCGCATGGCCCAGGACGGAGCCATGAAGTACACCATCACCAACTGGGACATCCCGGAAACCGACATCCGCGTGGCCACCATTCCCACCAGGTGGGGCGAGCGCGGCACCATGCGCATCCTCGGGCAGGAGACCGGCAACCTGAGCCTGGAGGACCTGGGCATGCCGGAGGCGATCCTCGCCGAGTTCCGCGGCGCCATCGCCCGGCCCTACGGTATGATCCTGGTCACCGGACCCACCGGCAGCGGCAAGTCGACCACCTTGTACGCCGCCATCCGCGAACTCAAGGTGGATCAGATGAACGTGCTCACGGTCGAGGACCCGGTGGAACAGCCGATCGAGGGGGTCAGCCAGGTGCAGGTGAGCGGCAAGGTCAATTTCGCCCAGGCCCTGCGCTCCTTCCTCCGCCACGACCCGGACGTGATCCTGGTGGGCGAGATCCGCGACAAGGAGACGGTGGAGATCGGCCTGCGTGCCGCCATGACCGGCCACCTGGTGCTCTCCACCCTGCATACCAACGACTCGGTGGGCGCGGTGACCCGGCTGGCGGATATCGGCGCCGAGCGGTTCCTGATCGGCTCGACCCTGATCGGGGTCATGGCCCAGCGGCTGGTGCGGCGGCTCTGCCGTCACTGCCGCCGCCGGCGTCCGGCCGAGCCAGAGGAACTGCACCTGCTCGGGCTGGCCGTGGACAGCGGCGCGGAGATCTGCGACCCGGTGGGCTGCTCGTTCTGCCTGGGCACCGGGTTTCGCGGCCGGATCGGCATCTTCGAGGCCCTGTGGATCGACCGCGACCTGCGCATGGCCATCGCCGAAGGGGCCGGGGAAAAGGACATCCACCGCATGGCCACCGGCCTGCGCACCCTGTGGCAGGACGCCTGCGCCAAGGTGATGGCCGGCGAGGCCGCCCTGCGCGAGGTCCTGCACCTCCGCGTGGAGGGGTAAGCCATGCCGGTCTTTTCCTACACCGGCCTCGACGGCCGGGGCCAGAACCAGCAGGGTCAGGTCGAGGCCAAGGATGTCAAGGAGGCGCGGCGGCTGCTCAGGGAGCGGGCCATCTACGTGCTCGAACTGCGCGAGGGCACCTGGTCGCGTTCCGGCGGCGGCCTGCGCGCCCGGCTGCGCACCGTGGCGGCGCTGCTCAACCCCGGGCAATACCTCAAAGTCAAGGCCGGCGATCTGGTCGTCTTCTTCCGCCAGACCGCGCTGATGCTGCGGTCCGGCTATACCCTGGTCACGGCCCTGGACGCCAACTGCGAGATGGTGGCCAAGATCCGGCTCAAGCGGGCGCTCAGGCGGATGAGCGACGAGATCCGCAAGGGGGCCAGTTTCTCGGCGGTGGTGGCCCGGGAAAAAAATATTTTTTCGCCGATGGTCGCCAACCTGATCGCCAGCGGCGAGCAGAGCGGCAACCTGGATTCGATCCTCGAACGCCTGGCCGACAACCTGGAAAAGAGCCGGGAGTTGAAACAGCAACTGTTCTCGGCCATGCTCTATCCCTCGTTTGTGCTGATCGCCGCGGTGGGGGTGGTGATCTTTCTGGTGGTGGGGGTCATTCCCCGCTTCGCCACCTTTCTCAGTGCCCGCAACGCCACCCTGCCGGGCTCGACCCAGATGCTGATGGACGTCTCCGCCTGGGCGCTCGACCATGGCAAGGTGCTCGGCATTGTCGCCGGCTCCGTGATTTTCGGCATCCTCGTCGCCATGACCCAGCCCAAGGGCAAACAGGTCATCGACCGGGTGCTCCTGGCCATCCCGGTCATCGGCGGGGCGATCCGGGCCTCGGCCATGGCCCAGGCCGGTTGGTGCCTGGCGATGCTGCTGTCCAGCGGCGTCACCGCCCTGGAGTCGCTGCGCATCACCGGCGGCGTGATCGGCAACCTGGCGGTAAGCCACTGCTTCAGGCGGGCGGCCGAGGGGTTGCTGGCGGGCAAACCCCTGTCCAAGGCCTTCGAACAGCCGCACATCACCCTGATGATGCGCAACATGGCGGCGGTGGGCGAGAGTTCCGGCCAGTTGGACACGGTCATGCACGGGGTGGGCGAATACTACCAGAAGGAACTGGCCGCCAAGGTCAAGATGATCTCGATCATGATCGAACCCATGCTGATCGTGATGGTGGGCGGTATGGTAGGCTTTGTCTATTACGCCTTTTTTCAGGCGGTCATGTCGGTATCCAATCGGGGGATGTGAGATGAAACGACGCGGATGGAAAAGAATGCTGCCGGTCCTGGTCATGGCGCTCTGCTGGTTCCGGCCAGGGGCCGGGGCGGTGCCGGGAGATAGCGATATTGTCCAGCCACAGCCGCTGTTGTCCCTGGATCAGGGGGAAATCCCGGCGACGGCGACCGGGATCCTCGGTAGCCTGGGCGGATCGCAGGGGCCGCGCAATCCCTTTGCGCCCTCGGCCCGGCTGCTGCTGCTCAAGGATCAGCCGAATGCGGCGGCCGCCTTGGTTGCCCAGTCCGAGTTCACGCCGGTCAAACAGCCGGACAAGGTGCCCACGATGCGGCTGCGCGGCCATCTCCAGGGCAAGGACGGTGAAGTGCTGGCCCTGCTGGAGCTGGTCGGCGGCGATGTCTATATCGTTCGCGAGGGCGATACCGTGGGACTGCACGATTTCGCCATCGACTCGGTGATCCGGGTGCAGAAGATCGACCGACTGCACCTGGTGGTGGAGTATGGCTCGTTGAACCAGAGAATCATCGTGCGCTGAGGCACGAGAGGAGAGAGGCGCGCATGGTGTGGCAAAGTTCCCTGTTCCGTCGGTCATCGACCTGCTTTCGGCCGGTGCTGCTGGTGCTGGCGTTCTGCCTTTTGGCCGGAACCTGGACGGCCCACGGTGCCGAACGGAGGGAATGGCCCCAGGGACAGGGAAATGCCCGGGCCGAGGCGATCTCCGTCAGGGAACTGGAATTCAAGAAAACCAGGGTCCTGGATGCGGTCCGGGTTATCTCCGAACTGACCAGGGTGAACATCGTGGCCACCACCGCCGCCGGCGAGAAGCAGATCACCTTTTTCATCCGCGACCTGTCGGTGACCGACATCGTCGACAGCCTGTGCCGCATCGCCGGGCTCTGGTACCGCTACAACAGCAAGACCGGCACCTTCATTATCATGACCACCGAGGAGTACGGCCGCGACATCGTGGTCTTCCGCGATGAACCGGTGCGGGCCTTCAAACTCAAGTACCTCAATGTCGGCATCGCGGCCCGGACCATCGCCGACCTGTTCGGCGAGCGGGTGCAACTGGAGGGCAAGGCCAACCGGTTCCTGGGCGACGATTACACGGTCGGCAGCGCTTCGGGGGCCTTTGCGGAAAACATGGATGAAGGCACCATGGACGATGAAGATGAATCGAGCAGCTCCTCGTCATCGAGCAGGAATCGGAGGAGCAGGGACAGAACCGATAGCAAGAGGGGCGGCAGCGCCGCTCAGCAAAAAACGGACGCGGCCGACCTGACCACCGCCAGACTGGCCCTGCTGGAGGAGATGCAGAAACGGCAGCCCCAGATGATCTCCGAGTCGGCCCTGGGCCAGGTTTCGAAGCAACAGCAGGAGCCCACCATCTATGTGACCATCAACCGGATGCACAACATGCTCTTTGTCCGCACCTCGGACGAGAAGGCCATGGAGGAGATCGCCCGCATCATCGAGGAGTCCGACCTGCAGGTGCCGGAGGTACTGCTGGAGATGAAGGTGCTTGAGGTGCAGTTGAACGACGAGTTCCAGTCGGCCTTCGACATCAGCAGCATCAGTGGCAACCAGAAGCGGGGACCGGACGATGGCCAGGTGACCAATCCGTTCAATGCCGATGCCACCACCGTGGGCAGCACGGCGGTGGGCTCGGGCAATTTCGACCTGATCGGAGACAGCACCCTCGTCTTTCAAGCCCTGAGCGGCAACCTGCGGGTTCGGCTGCAACTGCTGGAGGCGGAGGGCCGGATCAGTTCGATCGCCACGCCGATGCTGCTGGCGGCCAACAATCACCCGGCCAAGCTGTTCATCGGCCAGGAGCGGGTGATGACCACCGGGTTCACCACCGAATCGGTCGACGTCACCGAAGCCACCGCCGAGGTTGTCCGGGTGACCTCGGTGGTCGTGCCCGAAACCGAGGTGCGGAGCGTCGGCGACACCCTGAGCATCCTGCCCTCGATCAACGCCGACCGGTCGGTGGTGATGCGCATAGTCCACGAGAAATCCAGCGTGGCTGAAAACAGCGGCAAGGTCCCGGTCGTGGTGGGCAACACCCTGGATTATGCCACGATCGATTCCGTCAACACCTCCACCCTGGAGGGTACGGTCCTGGCCCACGATGGCATGACCGTGGCCGTGGGCGGCATGATGCGCACCACCAAGAACGACGCCTCCAGCAAGGTGCCGGTGCTGGGCGACATTCCCCTGCTCGGGTTTTTCTTCCGCGAGGATGCGAAGACCAATGTCAAGACCGAACTGGTGCTGCTGATCACCCCCCATGTGCTCAGCGCCCCCAGCCAGGGCGAGGCCATCACCCGCCAGCGCCTGAGCAAGCTCAGCAGCCATCCCAACGAAATGGATCTGTACTTCGACGAACTCGACAAATCCCGCGAAACCGCCAGGGGCGCGGCCGGCGGCAAGGAAATCGACGGATTGAATCAGAGCTTCATCGAACTGACCCGGGTGGCGGCCAAGCAGGTGCGCATGACCCTGCTGCTGCGCAAGCCCGAGGGCAGCGTCAAGCCGGTCCATCTGCCGGCTTTGGGCGAAGTGGCGCTGTTCCCCCACAAGGGGGTGCGGGTGACCCCGATGGCGGCTTGGCATAACGGCTTTCACTACATCACCGCCCTCAAGGTCGAAAACACCACCAGGAGCGAAGTGGTGCTCGACGTGGGCACAATGCGCGGCACCTGGAACGCCGCCACCCTGGAGACGCAGCAGCTGGCACCGGCCGGCAGGGAAGGGGATTTCACCTATCTGTATCTGATTTCGGAGCAACCGTTCGCCAACACCATGGGATTGGGGGGGAAATGATGCATCATCGACACGGAAGACCGCAGCCGTCGGCGCGCAAGGCGATGCTGGCCGCGTCCGTCCTGCTGGGCAGCCTGGGGACGGCCATGGCCGGCGCCGCCGACCAGCCGCCGGCGGAACTGAAAATGATTTTGTCGCCGGGGCAGGGCAGAAGCGACGTGATCACCTTCAGCACCGATGGCGAAGACCAGCCGGCGACGAAAGAGTCCCGGCCGGTGGAGACGGCCGAACCCACACCGATGACGGTGCTGCCGCCCGAGGCCACGGCCGAGTCCGCCGCCGAGCGGGAGGCCTTGGTGTCGGGGAAAAGCCGGCCGCGCACCCTGGCCTATCCGTCTTCCTTCACCCTGGGTGCCGGCTACCGCTGGGACAGCGTGAACTGGAACATCGCCGACAGCGATTACCGTCCCAACATCCTCTCGGAGTTGCAATACGACGATATCGAGAGCCTGACCCTGTCCGGGACCCTGCGCTGGAGCAACAGCGCCAACTTCTATGTCAGGGGCGGCTTCGATATCGGCCGCACCCTCAGCGGCGATGTCCAGGATTCGGATTACCTGGGGAACAACCGGACTTACGAATTTTCCCGCTCGTATTCCGACTCGGACAGCGGTTCGCTGGTCGATGCCACCATCGGCGTGGGGTACCGCTTCGACCTGCCGCTGTCCGGTAGCGACCGGTACATGCACCTGATGCCCCTGGTGGGCTATTCCTATCATTCCCAGGATCTGGATATGACCGATGGCGTGCAGGTCATTGCCGACTACGGTTTCAACATGCCGCTTGGTCCGTTCGATGGGCTCGACAGCAATTACGACGCCCATTGGGCCGGCCCCTGGATCGGCCTGGACATGGAACTGGTCTTTGACCAGAGCCATGCCCTGCTGGCCTCGCTGGAATACCACTGGGCCGACTACGAGGCCGATGCCAACTGGAACCTGCGCGGCGATTTTGCCCATCCGGTCAGCTACGAGCACGATTCCGACGGCGACGGTATCGTTGCCTCGATCACCTATCGCTACACCCCCAATCCCAAGTGGTTCTGGACGGTGGGCTTCAGGTACAGCAGGTTCGAGGCCGACTCGGGCACCGACACCACCTATCTTTCCGACGGTTCGGTGGTGGCTGGCCCGCTCAACGAGGCGGAATGGGAATCGTATGCGGTTATCGTCGGACTGGGGTTCAAGTTCTGACCTGACGCTCCCTTGGCAAGGAAGCCGCATGGACCCGGCAATGTGTTGGGGTGGGCGGTTGGATTGAGAGCCGTTTTTGTTGGGCTTCCTTCGTCAGCCCAACCTACCGCCGAGCCGGACGACGGGATTGATTTCGACCGGGCCGGGATGCTCAGCGTGCACACCCGACCGCAACGACGAGGCAAATGGACCGACGAGTGTGTCGGTCATCAGCAATTGAAAAGGATGAACATGAACATCATGACCACAGACCATGACGAGAAGACCACCGGGGCCGTGCTGGCGCCGGTGCTGGCGCAGCTCAACCGCATCATCCTGGGCAAGGAGGAGCAGATCGAGATGGCCCTGACCTGCCTGCTGGCGCGGGGGCACCTGCTCATCGAGGACGTGCCCGGCCTGGGCAAGACCGTGCTCGCCCACGCCCTGGGCAAGGTCCTGGGCCTGAGCTACCAGCGGGTGCAGTTCACCAGCGATCTTCTGCCCGGCGACATCATCGGCTGTTCGGTCTACGACCGCAACAGGGGCGAATTCTTTTTCACCCAAGGGCCGGTGTTCACCCAACTGCTCCTGGCCGACGAGATCAACCGGGCCACGCCCAAGTGCCAGAGCGCGCTGCTGGAGGCCATGGAGGAGCGGCAGGTGAGCGTCGAGGGTGCGCCGAGACCGCTGCCGGAGCCCTTTTTCGTCATCGCCACCCAGAACCCGACCGAGCAGACCGGCACCTTCCCGCTGCCCGAATCGCAACTCGACCGCTTCCTGCTGCGGATCGCCATGGGCTATCCCGGCCGGGAGGCGGAACTCGAACTGCTGCGCGGCGAGGACCGGCGGCGGCTTTTGGAGTCCCTGGAGCCGATCGTGACGCCGGCCGAACTCATCACGCTGCAAAGCCAAGTGGAACAGGTGCACGCCTCGGACGCGGTCCTGGAATATCTGCACCGGCTGCTCGAATTCACCCGCACCTCGAACCTGTTTCAGGCCGGACTGTCGACCCGGGCCGGGCTCGGCCTGTTGCGGGCCGCCCAGGCCTGGGCCCTGCTGCACGGCGAGGACAAGCTGCTGCCCGGCGATATTCAGCGGGTGCTGCCGGCCCTGGCCGGACACCGGCTGGCGCCGCTGGCCGGCGGCATTGCCGCCGCCCGCATCGGCGAGGAGATCCTGGCCCAGGTGCCGGTGGAATGAGCGCCGACTCCGTTTCCATGCGGTCGCTGCTGCAGATGCAGCTGCGCTGGCCGCTGAAAGGAAGACGGCTGCGGCTGCGCCTGGCGCCCGCCGGCTGGGGTTTTCTCGGCCTGATCGCCTGTGGTTTTCTGTTGTCGATCAACTTCAGCAACAACCTGATTTTTGCCATGACCTTCCTGCTGGTCGCCATCGCCCTGGTGGGGTGGTGGTTCACCAGGGCCAATGTGGCCGGCCTGGTTGCCGCCGACTGGCGGGTGGAGCCGGTCTTTGCCGGGCAGCAGGCCGTCTGCCGGCTGGAAGTGGAGAACCGCGGCGGCCAGGATCGCTACGGCGTGCGGGTTGGCGCGCGGGGACTGCCGCCGGCCGGCGAGGCGCGGCTGGCAGCCGGCGGCCGTGCCGAGTTGGCGCTCAGGCGGCCGGCGCCAACACGGGGACGACTGCCGCACCTGGCGGCCACCATCCGCAGCGCCTTCCCGCTGGGGCTGTTCGAGGCGCGGCTGCCGGTCGGCGACCTGCCGGCGATCCTGGTCTATCCCGCGCCCAGGGGTGAGCAACCCCTGCCGGAACTTCAAGCCAACCGCAATGCCCATCAGTGGAGGGAGGCCGGGTCCTACACCGACATGCGGCGCTACGCCCCCGGCGATCCGCTCTCCCGGATCTCCTGGAAGGCGCTGGCCCGGTTCGACGAACTCTACACCAAGGAATTCGACGGCGCCCAGGGGCAGGCGGCCCTGTGGCTGCGCTGGAGCGACGTGCGCGCCGCCGGGGTCGAGGACACCCTGTCGCAACTGTGCCGCTGGGTCCTGGACGCGCACCGGCAGGGCCGGGAATACGGCCTGGAACTGCCCGGCACCGTCCTGCCGCCTGCCGCCGAGGAACAACACCTGCGCCGCTGCCTGGAAACGCTGGCGCTGCACGGCACGGAGGAGCGGGAAGGCGCATGAACGAATCGCGACATTGGGTGCTGCTGACCCTGGTGATGGCGGCCCTGCCCAGTTTCATCCGCCTGCCGTGGTGGGTGGCGGCTATCGCCCTGGCCGGCGGCCTGCTCCAGTATGCCGGCACATGGCGCCGGGGCTGGTACGGCCGCGCTGCCGGTTTGGTGCTGCTGGCGGCCGCCGTGGCCGGCATCTGGTTCAGTTTCGAGAGCTGGTTTGCCGGCGACGCGGTGCTGAGTTTCTTCATTACGGTGGTCTTTCTCAAGTGGGGCGAGGCCCGCACGCGGCGCGACTTCCTCCTGCTGATCTTCGCCGCTGTGATCCTGGCCGCGGTGGGCGCGCTCTCCTTCGAGAGCCTGCTCAACCTGCTGCACATGCTGGCGGTGGTGTTCGCCCTCACCCTGAGCCTGATCGCCATCCACATGGAGGGCGGCAAACCGCTGTTCCTGGTGCGGCGGGCCGGGTTGCTGGTGGTGCTCGGCCTGCCGCTGATGCTGCTGTTGTTCCTCACCTTTCCCCGCATTCCGGGGCCGCTGTGGGACATCGGCCTGGCCTTCGGTCTGCCGGTCAAGGCGCTCATGGACCGGGACAACGGTGAATTCGGCAAAGCCAAGGTGCTGGAGCCCGGCGGCATTCAGCGGGCCAAGCAGGAAAATGGCAACGTGCTGGTGGCCGAATTCGAGGGCGCGGTGCCCTTCAAGAGCCGGCTGTACTGGCGCGGCCCGGTGTTCTGGGACTACGATGGCGAGAACTGGACCTTGGCCGACAACTGGGACGACCGCAATCAATTGCTGAAAGGGGCCATTCGCTCCAAGGCCCAGCTCGACCGGATCCTGCACACCAGGGATACGCCGGTGCGCTACACCCTGCGGGTGATGCCCAACGGCGGCCGCTGGCTCTACGGCCTCGACGTGCCCGCCGCGCCGGCGCCGGAATCGATGATCTCCGAGGATCTGCAGCTCCTGAGCATCCGCCGCATCGACGATTTCGAACCCAAGCTGCAGATGCTCTCCTACCTGGACTACAGCGCCGGCGACCGGCTGAGCCCCGAACAGCGGGCGCGGGCCCTGGCCTGGCCGGAGAACACCAATCCGCGCCTGCTGGCCCTGGGCCGGCAACTGGCCGGGGAACACCGCGATGCGGGCGAGATCGTCCACCAGGTCTATACGACGCTGGCCGCCGGCGGCTACCGTTTCGAGCAGGCCCACATCGTGGAGCCGGGCGCAAACCTGCTCGACCGCTTCTTCTTCGATGAAAAACGCGGCGGCGTCGAATACCTGGCCGGCGCGACCGCCATGTTGATGCGGGCGGCGGGTATTCCGGCGCGGCTGGTGAGCGGGTATCGGGGCGGCACCATCATCGCCCTGACCAACTTCGTCATCGTCAAGCAGGCCGACGCCCACGCCTGGGTGGAGATCTGGCAGGACGGCCAGGGCTGGAGCCGGGTGGAGGCGCTGGACATCGTCGCGCCGCCGCCGGAGGAGAAGAGCGCGGCCGCCAAGCCCAAGGAGATGCCGCAGCCGGCCACGGTGGTCGAAATGAAGCAGGAGGGCCAGGCGGCGGAGCAGCCCAGGGAGGCGAAGCGCGAACCCAAGGCCAAGGCGCCGGCACCGCGTCCGGACAAGGGCTGGACCCTGCCCGACTGGGCCTCGGTGTTCGGTTCCATGCAGAAATGGGTGATCAACTACAACCCGGACCGCCAGATGGAGCTGCTCAAGGGCGTGGGCCTGCCGGACAGCAACTGGGCCGACCTGCTGATCGGCGGCGTGGCCGGCGTGCTGGGCGTGCTTTCGCTCTACGGCGCCGTGGCCTGGCGGCGCAGCCGGAAGGCCATGGACCGGGTGGCGCGGAGTTGGGCGGGATTCTGCCGGCGCATGGCCAAGCAGGGCGTCGCCAAGACGGCGCAGGAATGCCCCCGCGATTTCCTGGCCCGGATTCGCCGGGAGCGGCCCGAGCTGACCTCGGCGGCCGAGGACATCGTCGGCCGCTATATCGACATCCGCTACGGCGGCAACCACGACCCCGGGGCCGCGCAGTTGTTCCGGCGGCAGATTGAACGATTCCTTTCCATGACGTGAGAACCATGCACACACGAATGCTCCTTGTTGTCCTGCTCCTGCTTTCATGGGCCGGCTGGGCCTCGGCCGCCGGCAAGGCCACCGAGAACTACGGCCCGGTGGTCGAACAGATCGTCCAGCGCGGCGACGCGGCCCTGGCCGCCTATACCGCCGGCACCGGCGTGGCCACCGGCAACGAATTTTCCCGGATCTACTTCGACATCTTCGAGACCAGCGGCATGGAGTTCACCCTGGGCCTCAAGGACAACGCCTTCATGCTCAAGATCGAGTCCGGTTTCAGCCTCCTGATCAGCCAGGCCATGCGCGGCCAGGACAAGCAGGCGCTGGCGGCCACCTGGGCCTCGCTGAAAACGGATCTCGATTACGCGGTGGTCCACTATGCGCGGGCCGACGGCGAAACGGGATTCTGGGGCCGGGTGCTGCAATCCTTCATCATCCTGTTCCGCGAGGGCGTGGAGGCCATGCTGGTGGTGGCGGCCCTGGTCGCCTATCTGCGGCGGTCCGGCTTCGGCGACAAGGTCGGGGTGATCTGGCAGGGGGTGGTCTGGGCCCTGGGGGCCAGCATCGGCGCGGCCTGGCTGCTGAACACCCTGGTCAAGACCTCCGGCGCCCAGCAGGAGGCCATCGAGGGCGTCACCATGCTCATCGCCGCCGGGGTGCTGGTCTACGTCAGCTACTGGCTGACCGCCAAGCGGGATGCCGACCGCTGGCAGGCCTTCATCAAGGAGACCATGGACCGGGCCCTGAGCCGGGGCAACCTGTTCGCCCTGGGATTTGTCGCCTTCCTGGCGGTGTTCCGCGAGGGCGCCGAGACCATTTTGTTCTACCAGGCGCTGATGGCGGGAACGAGCGGCGAGTTCCACGCCATCGCCGTGGGCATGGCGCTGGCCGTGGTCGGCCTGGCGATCGTTTACCTGGTGGTGCGGCTGGCCTCGATCCGCCTGCCCCTGGGCCTGTTTTTCGGCGGCACGGCGGTGCTGCTCTACCTGATGGCCCTGGTTTTCGCCGGCCAGGGCATCCTGGAATTGCAGGTCAGCGGCCTGCTCCACACCACCAAGCTCGAGGGCTGGCCGATGATCAGCTGGCTGGGCGTGTTCCCCACCGTGGAGTCCATGCTCTGCCAGGCCGTGGTGGTGGGGCTGCTGCCGCTGGGCTGGATCTGGCTGCGCGTCAGGCGGAAGCCGGGCGCGGACGGCGTGGCCGCTGCCGACGTGGTCCGGCGGGACGCCCCCTCGCAATGAACGACATTCCCGGCAGGGGATGCCGCAGCCGCGAGGGAGGGCCGGCACCTGACCATGGGGTCGGTGGCGGGCGCCCATGAATGCGACCGTCGTCGGCATGCTGGTCGTCATCGGGGCCATGTCCGCCGTGGCGCTGGACGTTCCTGAACGGTTCAGGGCCATCTCCTCCGAAAGCGTGGCGGCCGCCCAGCAGGTGATCACCGCCGGCGACCTGCGGTCCATGGCGGTGATGCTCGACGCCACCTATCTCATGGACCGCCGGCTGCCGAAGGAGGAGGAATTCGCCGACTGGCTGGCGGAAACCTTCAAGGAAAACAACGCCAAGGATCTGGCGGAAGACCATTGGGGCCATCGGTACCGCTACACCGTGACCAAGGGCAGGCGCTACGAACTCCGCAGCGTCGGGCCGGACGGCGTGGCCGACACCGAGGACGACATGTCGATAAGCGGCCCGTGAACCACGAGAGGGACTGAACGGATGAAGATCAACATACATAAGCTGAAAAAATTGAAGAACAGGTGGCTCACCGGCAAGGGCGCCATTCTCTTTCTGCTCAACCGCAAGGTCGCCGCCATGACGGGCGACGGCGATTTCGGGGAATTGACCGACCTGCGCCTGGACCGCGCCGAGAAGAACCTCGTGCTCGAGGTCAGCCGGGGGCTCCATGTCAACACCATCGCCATCAGGGGATACGGCGTGGTCACCCGGCGGGGCACGCCGTATCTGACCTGGAAATCGGCCCAATGCGACGGGCCGGACAGCGAGCGGTACGCGCAGGTGTTCCGGCAACGGGACGGAATCGAACTGTCGAAGCGGTCTGTCGCCGTGGTCGAGGCCATCCTGTGAGCGGGTGCCGTCACCGCAAGATCCTGGTGCATCCCCGCTACCAGTTCGTGCAACTGGCGCTGGTCCTGGTCACCAACATCGTGGTGACGGTGACGATAAGCGCCCTGCTGTCCTGGTTCTATCTGCTGGCGTGGGACGGGGCCGTGGCCTACAACCACAACCAGCACATCCCCCTGTATGTGGCCCTGTTCGCCCTGGCGGTCACGTCGCTGACCGTCTTTTTCAGCCTGCGCCAGAGCCGGGCCATTGCCGGGATGATGCACAAGATCTACGAGACCCTGGACGATGCCGACCGGGGGGTGTTTCCCGACGGCAGGCTGGAGTTCCGCGCAAACGATTATTTCCGCCAGATGGCCGATCCGCTCAACCGCTGCCTGGACCGGCTGCGCCGCAGCCGTGCCGACGCGATCCTGCGGGCGCGTCTCGACAACCTGGTCGGCGAGATCGACAGCGGCGCCGTCGAGCCGGCTGCGATCCGACAGGCTCTGCACGCCATCCTGCGCGAAAGCGCGGATCGGGGCACCCCGCCCGGCGCCGATTAGCCGGACAACGCCCGCGCCCCGCACCGTGTGCCGTCGATTGCCGGCGCCGCCGCTGCCTGCGGGCTGTTGCGTTGCCGCGAGGGGTGTTTGTCCCCCTGGTTCAGGGGCGGGGAAAGGGATGCGCTGCGAGGCCGGGGACTGTTCCCGGCAGGCGACGACCGGCATCAGGACCCATCGGCCGGCGGCTCGGCCATCCCTGCGCACGGTGCCGCCGCCGTTTCCGGCAATGGCGCCGATTTCGCTTTTTTCGGGCCGAACCCCGGCCCATTGACCCATCCAATCACGAAAAGGACCAAACGTATGAAGTCTATCAATACAACCCTCAACAACGTGGCGATCGATGTTTCCTGGTTTCAGCGGCAGAACACGGCCGAGCTGCACCTGGCCGCCCGCGCCTGCGAACCCAAGCGCTTCGACCGGGAACTGGAAGAGGTGTTCGCGGCAATGGCGCTTTTTTTCGAGCAGGAGGGCATTCCGTTCACCACCGCGGTGTTCCTGCGCCTGTTCGTCAGCGATTTCATGAACCAGGAGGACAGCCTGGGTGCCTTTGCGCAAAACGGCATGAACAAATTTTCCCGGGCCGCCTGTTCCGTCGTCGAGCAGCCGCCGCTGACCGGCAACAAGGTGCTGGTGTGGCTCTACGCCATCGTCGATCACGGCGCCAAGGGATTGTCGGTCGACAGGAGAGAAGGCCAGATCGTGGTCAAACGAGAAGGGATGGCCCATATCTGGAGCACGGGCATGCGGGCCAAGGAACCGGGGTGGGATTCCCACGCCCAGACCTCGGCGGTGTTCGCGCAACTGGAGCGCCGGCTGCGCGACCTGAACTGCACCGTTCAGGACAACTGCGTCAGGACATGGCTGTTCGTCAAGGACATCGACTTCAACTATCCGGGGGTGGTTCGCTCCCGGCGGGACCTGTTCGAGACCCTGGGCATGACCAAGGACACCCATTATATCGCCAGCACCGGCATCGAGGGCAGGCATGCCGACCCCGGCACGTCGGTGCTGATGGACGCCTATGCCATAGCCGGCCTCGCCGGGAACCAGGTCAGGTATTTGCAGGCGCTGCAGCACCTGAATCCCACCCACGAGTACGGCGTGACCTTCGAACGGGGTACGAGCGTGGATTTCGGCGACCGGCGGCACATCTACATCTCGGGCACGGCGAGCATCAACAACAGGGGCGAGATCGTGCACAAGAACAACGTGCGCCGGCAGATGGAGCGGGTCATCGAGAACATCGCCGCCCTGCTGGCCGATGCCGGGGCGACCCTGGCCGACATCGCCCACATGATCGTCTATCTCAGGGATCTGTCCGACGCCCCGGACGTGGAGCGCTACTTTGCCGAACACTTTCGGGAGACGCCCAAGGCCGTCGTGCTGGCGCCCGTCTGCCGGCCGGGTTGGCTGGTGGAGATCGAATGCATCGCCGTCATGGCCATCGACCGGACCGATGTGTGCCGCTTTTGAGTGAGCGTCCATGGGATCGATAGGTACGGCGCTGCATGCAGCGCACAGGTGCGTCCGGCCGTTGCTGCCGGCGGTGTTGTTGCTGCTGGCCGCCTGCACGGCGGACACCGGCAGGGAGATCAGTTTTTCCACGGCTATCCAGCCGATTCTCGATGAGAAATGCGTGGGTTGCCATTTCGGCGGGCGGGCCCCGTTCGACATGACCAGGGGCGATGCCCACCAGGACCTCATGAAGGGCCGGTACATCGTTCCGGGCAAGGCCGAAGCCAGCCCCCTCTACGTCAAGGTCAAGGGCGGCCACGCCGCGGTGGCGCCCCTGACCTCCCAGCAGTTGAAGGACCTGAAGATGTGGATCGATCAGGGGGCGAAAAGAAACTGACCGCGGCCCGCGGGCACAATCGGTCGCGGCGTCGGGGACGGTGCCGGCGGCGCGGCGGCCCCATGATCAGCCCCGGCACGGCCGGGATGCAGGCGGGTCGTCGTTCTCCCGGACCGGGCGATGCGGCGGCTGCCGCCGCACAAAGCCGGCAGCCGGCTGATTCCCGCGCACACCGCTCATGCGGTTTTGTCGCCGACGGTGAGGGCCGGTTCGGGACGGGTGCCGGGCCGGGAGGCGGTGGGGCGCGCCATGCCGGGGCAGGAGGAGCGGCCGGTTTCGGTGGCGCCCGATTCACCGGAAAAATTCCGGGGACGGTGTTCGAGCAGGTCGAGGAACAGATCGCAGATTTCGGGGTGGAACTGGGTGCCGCGGTTGCGGCGGATCTCCTCGAAGGCCTGTTCCGCGGTCAGGGCGGCCTTGTAGGGCCGGTAGGTCGTCATGGCGTCGTAGGCGTCGGCAATGGCGATGACCGCCGATTCCAGCGGAATCGCATCGGCCCGCAACCCGTCCGGATACCCCTTGCCGTCAAACCGTTCGTGATGGTGGCGGATGACGTCCGCCATCCTGTCCAGGCCGGGCAGGTTTTCGAAGATCGAGGCGCCGATCACCGTATGCTGCTGCATCAGCAGGTGCTCCGCCGGCGACAGCTTGCCCGATTTCATCAGAACGCCGTCGGCGATGCCGATCTTGCCGATATCGTGCACATGGCCGATCACGTGCAGGTATTCGCACTCCCTGTCCGTCCTGCCCCATTCCCTGCAGATGTGCTCGGCGATCTCGGACACGCGCCGCGAGTGGCCGGCCGTGTACATGTCCTTGAGTTCGATGGTGCGGGTCAGGCTCTCGATGAACAGGTGAAAGTCGATATCTTCAAGGCAGATCATACAATACTCCGGGATATGCGCCGCTTGGGCGGGAGCGCCCGCAGAGGAAGGCGGCGGTCGGGAACATGCGGTGGTCCTTTTGGTGTCCGTTGGCCGACGACGGTCGGCGCGGCCCGGCCAAGGCGGCAAGGACGTGCACCGCGCCGATGTCCGGACGCGCTCAGGCGGTCGACACGGGCGGTGCCGGCCGGGGGGACGCGGTGTTTGCGGGCGGGTGCGGGCGGCACAACGGGAAAGGCGCGCGGATGCGCAAGCCGTTCCGGCAGGCGGACGTGTTCGGGGGAAGGGGAATGGTCGCCGGATGAGCGGTCATGGCATCACGAGTTCTTTTCCATCGATGGGTCGGGCCGTTGCCGCGGATCGTCGTCGGCGCCGCAAGGCTGCTTCATGGACAGCTCCGCCGGGTCGGCAGGGGTCTCCGGGGCGGGCGGCCAGTCGCCGGTGTCGGTGGCCTGGCCGGTGAGCGCCACCTGTCCGGCCTCTCTGACCGTGGTGGTGTAGGTGATCATGCTGTCGAGGATCTCGTCGCTGATCACGTGTTCGATCCGGCAGGCGCCGATGTCGGCGGTCCGCGGGTCCACGCCGAGCACCTCGACGAAGAAGTCGCGCAGGGTTTCGTGGCGGTGGAGGATTTCGCGGGCCCGGGCCTCGCCCGCCGGCGTCAGGGTGATGAGCGAGTAGGGCACATAGTTGACCAGGCCCCGGGAGTCCAGTGCCCGCAGTGCCTCGGTGACCGAGGCGGCGCTCACGGAAAGTCGCCTGATGACATCCTTGCTCCGGGCCGTGCCCTGCTCCCGGACGATCAGGTAGATCGTTTCGAGGTAGTCTTCCAGGCTGCTGCTGAGGTTGCGGCGCGCCGTCATGCCCGGCCCTGCCGCGGTGGCGTTTGCCGGAGCGATCCGGTGTTCGGCACCTGCCGCACCGTCATGGTGCCGGTGGATGCGGCCGGTACCGGGCCGGGCGCGGCGAGCAGGGCGGCGGTGGGAATGGTCAGCGAGGTGGAATGCCCCACCAGGATCAGATGGTCGATCAGGTCCGGGGTCAGGCCGGCGTGATGGCCGACGAGCAGCGTGGTCTTGCCGGGCTGGGCGCCGTGCCGCCGGATGGCATCGTAAACCACGGCCCTGGTGCTGTCGCCGAAGGTGGTGATCCAGTCGTCGAGAATGAGCAGGTCCGGATTCCGGGCCAGCAGCACCGCCAGGGCGACGAGGGCCCGCTGATGGTTGTGCAGGTTGCTGATCTTCACCCGTCTGGAGACGCCGAAACCGTCGGTCAACCGATAATAGGTCTCGTTGTGCCACTCGGGATAGCAGCCGTTGAAAAACAGCGCCGTCTGCCCGATGGTCATCACCTCGTAGATGCGCTCGCCGTTCTCGAGGATGCCGATTCGCTGCTTGGCCGCCAGCGGCAGGTTGTGGGCCTCGTGGCCGTCGATCAGGCAGGTGCCGGCGGCGGGCCGCTGCCGGCCCGCCAGCAGATCGAGCAGAGCCGCCTTGCACAGGGCGTCGCGGGGGGCGAGCACGGAAACCGCCCCCTTGGGAACGGCGAAATGCAGATGCTCGCAGACGGTTTTGTTCTGGCAGACAATGGTCAACTCCGCGCCCGTGACGCTTGCCGGTGGCTGCGGTCGATTGATGCCGGCGTGTGCCGGCGCGCTGCCCGCCGGTGCAGATCCCGGCAGGTGGTCGGAGGCGACATGCCCGCGCATGGAGGTGGCGCGACTGCTCATGGCGTGTTTTTTCATGGGGACACCCGTTCAAAGGCATGGTTGTCTATTTTAGTTGCATCTAATAAAAAGAGGGTATATGAATAATGCTTGGTCGTCAATAGTATTTTTGCACGGCCACCACAATTGCAGGCGGAACGGACGCGCGGGGAGGCGCGCTGCGCGTGGGATGCGGGATGGTTTCGCGAAAAGGAAAGAAGGAGGGATACGGGTGAGGGAAGACGAACGCAGGCGATATGCCGGGGGCCTCCGGAAAGGGGTGCTGGCGGCGTTGGTGTGGGCGCTGCTGGTGCCCGGGCCGGTCCAGGGTAGGCAGATCAGTCATTATATTCATAAATACAAGACGATCGAGCTTTCCTCCGTCCAGATGAAGCGCATCGCCGAGTATGACCGGCTGATCGTCGCCTTCAGTTCGATCGCCTTTATCCGGCCCGGCTACAAGGTGAATCCGGACTTCATCCGGGCCCTGATGCTGACCGAATCCGGCGGCGACCCGAACGCGGTCTCGCCCAAGAACGCCCTCGGTCTCTGCCAACTGCTCTACCCGACGGCGCAGGCGGCGGCCAGGGAGCTGCTGACCCTGGGCATCACCTTCCGCCATATCCCTTCCAAACGACTGCGCAGCCTCCAACCCGAGGATCTGTTCGATCCCGCGGTCAATATCCTGCTGACCTGCTATCTGGTCGCCAAATACAATTTCCTCTACGACGGCCGGCTCGACCTGGTGGTCGCGGCCTGGAACGCCGGCGAAGGGGCCATCGTCGACAACCGTCCGCCCGACTATCCGGAAACGCTGGACCTCATCGGCAAGGTCAATGGGTACCTGCACGCCCTGTTCAGGGAACGGCGCGGCCGCCTCATGGGCTGAGCCCGGCGCCGCACCGGCCGAGCCGCGGCAAAAACGTGGTATTCGTTGACGAACCGGCACCTTTTTGTCATAACAACGCAGTCGATTTCAGGCCCATTGTTCTTGAGTCTCGTGGAGGAGCGGATAATGAAGGGAGTGCGTGCGGTACGGATGGTGCGGGTGGCGTGTGTGTGCGCCGTGGTTTCGTTGCTCATGACCTCGTATGCCCTGGCGGCGGGCATCAAGATCGGCGCCATCCTCGCCGAGACCGGGCCGGCGGCCTTTCTGGGCGGACCCGAGGTCCGGTCGCTCCGCATGCTGGTCGACGAAATCAACGCCAGGGGCGGCATCAACGGCAAGACCGTCGAACTGATCGTCAAGGATTCGGGCGGCAGTCCGGAAAAGGCGGTCTCCTTCGCCAAGCAGTTGATCGACGAGGAGAAGGTGTTTGCCATCATCGGCCCGTCCACCAGCGGCGAGAGCCTGAGCATCAAGAAGATTGCCGAGGAGGGCAAGACGATCATGATCTCCTGCTCGGCGGCCGAGACCATCACCACCCCGGTGGCCCCGCACGTGTTCAAGACCGCGCCCAGCGATTCCTTCGCCGCGCAGCAGATTTTCGCCACCATGCAGAAGAAGGGGATCAGGAACATCGCGGTGCTGGCCGGCAACGACGGCTTCGGCAAGGCCGGCAAGGAGCAGCTGGCCAGGAACGCCCCGGACTTCGGCATCGCCATCGTCGCCGAGGAGGTCTACGACAAGAGCGCCACCGATCTTGCTGCCATTGTCGCCAAGCTGAAGGCCAACCCGAAGATCGAGGCGGTGGTCAACTGGTCGATCGTGCCGGCCCAGTCCATTCTGGCGAAAAACATCCGCCAGGCCGGATGGGACGTGCCCATCTACCAGAGCCACGGTTTCGCCAACATCAAGTACGCCGAGGCGGCGGGCGTGGCCGCCGAGGGCATCATCTTCCCGGCCAGCCGGCTGCTGGTGGCCGATTCCCTGCCGGCCGGGCCGCAGCGGGAGTTTCTCCTCACCTACCGGGATTCCTACGAAAAGAAATTCGGCGAGAAGATCTCGACCTTCGGCGGCCATACCTATGACGCCATGACCATCCTGGCCAAGGCCATCGAGGTCGGCGGCGAGGACCGGGACAAGGTGCGCGCCGCCATCGAGAACATCAGGGACCTGATCGGCACCGCCGGCACCTTCAACTTCTCGCCCGCCGACCACGGCGGCCTGGGACCGGACGCCTTTGCCATGCTGACCGTCAAGGACGGCCGGTTCGTGCTGCTGGAGCGGTAAGCGGCCGGAAGGCCGTCGGGCGCCTGGCCGCCCGGAAGGATCGATACGGGGATGCGCCTGGGAAACACCGGGTGCATCCCCTTTTTTGTCATCGGCGGCCATCCCGCGGTCCCGCGAAAAGAACCGCCGTCCCTGTTGCCCTCGTGCCGGGTTCATGGTATAGCAGGCGCACATTTGCAAACCGCCGCTTCCGCAGCCATCCGCGAAGCATTGCCATCGATCACCGCCCAGCAAGGAGAACCCCATGGAACGCACATTCGCCATCATCAAGCCCAATGCCTTCAATGCCGGCAACGCCGGCAAGATCATCGCCCGCATCTATGCCGAAGGTTTTACGATTGTCGGCATGAAGAAGCTGTATCTGAGCAAGCGCGAGGCCGAAGGGTTTTATTATGTCCACAAGGAGCGCCCCTTTTTCGGCGAGCTGACCGATTTCATGTCCAGCGGCCCCTGCATCGTCATGGTGCTGGAGGCTGAAGGCGCGATCAAGAAATGGCGCGACCTGATGGGCGCCACCAACCCGGCCAACGCCGCCGAAGGCACCCTGCGCCGCGAGTTCGGCGAATCCCTGGAGGCCAACGCCACCCACGGCTCCGATGCCCCGGAAACCGCCGCCTTCGAGATCGGCTACTTCTTCTCCGGCCTGGAGTTGCTGGTCTGATCGATTCCGCACCCCTTCTGTACCCATCGCCCAATACAAAAGGCGGCTCGCATGAGCCGCCTTTTGTCGTTTCGGGGGGTCTTCCACCGCTTTCTAGTCCGCCGTGCCGACCGTCTCCGGCAGGGCGCCTTTGCGCCGTTTGAGCCACTGCTGCAGATCTTCCATGTACAGATAGAACACCGGCGTCACGTAGAGGGTCAGGGTCTGGGAAAAGAGCAGGCCGCCGACCACGGCCAGCCCCAGCGGTTGACGCGATTCCGCACCGGCGCCGTAGCCGACGGCGATGGGGATGCCGCCCATGAGCGCGGCCATGGTGGTCATCATGATCGGCCGGAAGCGGATGACGCAGGCCTGGTGGATGGCCTCGACGGCGCTCTTCCCCTCCTGCTGGGCGGCGATGGCGAAGTCGATCATCATGATGCCGTTCTTCTTCACCAGGCCGATCAGCATGATGATGCCGACAAAGGCGTAGATCGACAGGTCGACCCGGAAGAGCAGCAGGGTGATCAGGGCGCCGAACCCGGCGAAGGGCAGGGCCGTGAGGATGGTGAGCGGGTGGATGTAGCTCTCGTAGAGGATGCCGAGCACGATGTAGATGACCACGATCGACAGGGCCAGAAGCCAGCCCATGCTGGCCTGCGAGGCCTGGAACTGCTGGGCGTTGCCCTGGAACGAGGCGGTGATGCCGGTGGGCAGGAGCTCGTCGGCCTGCTGCTGCAAGTCGGCCAGGGCCTGGCCCAGGGCCACGCCGGGCTTGATGTTGAACGACAGGGTCACCGAGGGCAGCTGGCCCGAGTGGTTGATCGACAGCGGCCCCAGCCCCTGCCTGAGGGTGGCCACCGTGGAGATCGGCACCAGCGGCCCCTGGTCGGAACGGATGTGCAGCAGGTCCAGGGCCGAGGCGTCGTTCTGGAAGTCGGGATGAAATTCGACGATGACGCTGTACTGGTCGTTGGCCCCGAAGATGGTCGACACATCGCGCTCGCCGTAGGCGCTGTACAGGGTGTCCTCGATCTGCTTGGGCGAGACCCCGAGCAGCAGGGCGCGGTCGCGGTCGATCTCCACCCTCAGTTCCGGGTTGTCCATCTGCAGATCGCTGGAAACGTCGATCAGGGTCGGGGTGTCGAGCATGATCCGTTCCAGGGTCCGGGCCGTGGCGTACAGCCGGTCGGTGTCGATCCCCTGCAGGGTCAGCTGATAGAGACTGCGCGAGCGGCGGCCGCCGATGTTGATCGGCAGGGGGTTGACCAGCATGGCGCGGATGCCGGGCACGCCGTTGAGCTTGGGCCGCAGGGACAGGATCACTTCGTCGGCGCTCAACAGCCGCTCGTGGCGGGGCTTGAGCACCAGCAGCATGAAGGGCGTGGTGGTGGCGTTGACCATGAAGCGGTCGACATTGGGGTCCTGCTGCACGATGGCCGCCAGCTCCATGAGATGGTCGACCTGGGAGATCCAGGAGGCGGACTGGGCGCTCTGGGTGGAAACCATGATGAAGCCGCGGTCCTCCGAGGGAATGAAGCCCTTGGGCACCACCGCGAACAGGTAGGCCGTGGCCGCCAGGATGACCAGGGAAACGAGCATGGTGGTCCGCCGGTAGCGCAGCACGGCGAGCAGGCTGCGGTCGTAGATCCGCACCATCCACTGGTATCCGGCCTCGGTCAGCCGGTACAGCCGGTTCTGGCGGGTGTGGCCGCCCTCGCGCAGGTAGCGGCTGCACAGCATGGGCACCAGCGTCAGGCTGATCACGCCGCTGACCAGCACCGCCACGCCGATGGTCACCGAGAATTCGCGGAACAGCCGGCCCATGATGCCGCCGAGGAAGAGCAGGGGGATGAAGATCGCCACCAGGGACAGGGTCATGGAAATGATGGTGAAGCTCACCTCGCGGGCCCCGTCCAGGGCGGCCCGCATCCGGCTCTTGCCCATCTCCATGTGGCGGACGATGTTTTCCAGCACCACGATGGAGTCATCGACCACGAAGCCGACGGCCAGGGTCAGCGCCATCAGCGACATGTTGTTGAGGCTGTAGCCGAGCGGGTACATGACCGCGAAGGTGCCGATCACCGACATCGGCAGCGACAGGCTGGGGATGACGGTGGCGCTGAGCCGGCGGATGAAGAGAAAGATCACCAGCACCACCAGGAACAGGGTGAGCAGCAGGGTGAACTGGATGTCCAGGGCCGACTCGCTGATGGCGGTGCTGCCGTCGCGGAGGATGGAGAGCTTGACCGAGGCGGGCAGGGTCTCGGCCAGTGCGGGCAACATGGCCTTGACCGCGTCGGCCACCTCGATGGTGTTGGCGCCGGGCTGTTTCTCCACCGCCAGCATGATGGTCTGGGCCCTGGTGGTGGGGGTGAAGAACCAGGCGCCGGACTTGTCGTTCTCCACGCTGTCGATCACCGCGGCCACCTCGGCCAGGCGGATGGGCCGGCCGCCGCGCACCGCCACCACGATGTCGCGGTACTGGTCCGCCACTTTGAGTTCGCCGCTGGCCTTGAGGGTCAGGGTGGTGTGCGGCCCGCTCAGCAGGCCCATGGGCTGATTGGCGTTCTGCCGGTCGATGGCCGTGGCCACCTCGTCGGGATCGAGGTCGAAGCCCTTCATGGCCTGCGGGTCCAACTGCACCCGGACCGCGTACTTCTGCGTGCCGCGCAGGGTGATCTGGGCCACGCCGCTGATCATCGACAGCCGCTGGCTCATGGTCTGGCCGTACTGGTCGAGCAGGGAGAGCGGCAGGGTCGGGCTGTTGAGGGAGATGAACAGGATCGGGTCCGAGGCCGGGTTGGTGCGGCGGAACGAGGGCGGCGACGGCATGTCCTCGGGCAGCCGGCGGTTGGCCAGCGAAATGGCGGTCTGCACGTCCTGGGCCGCGGCGTCGATGTCGCGTTCCAGGGAGAACTGCAGGGTGATCTGGGTGGAACCGGTGGTGGAGACCGAACTCATCGAGTCGAGGCCGGCGATGGTAGAAAACTCCTTTTCCAGCACCGTGGCCACGGTCGAGGCCATGGTGTCCGGGTTGGCGCCGGGCAGGGTGGCGGTGACCTGGATGGTCGGAAAATCGACGTTGGGCAGGTCGCTGACCGCCAACTGCTTGTAGCCGATCAGGCCGAAGAGCAGGATGCTGCACATCACCAGCACGGTCATGACCGGCCGGCGGATGAAGAGATCGGAGATACCGTTCATGGCGCGCTCCGTCTGCCCTCGTCACCGGGCTGCGCGCCCTGGCCGCGCACCTCGATTCTGACCCCGTCGGCCAACTGCAACTGGCCGTCGATAACCACCCGCTCACCCGCCGCCAGCCCCGACTCGATCACCGTTTCCCCCTGGTGGAGCATGCCGGGGGTCACCGGGCGGTAGCCCACGGTCTGGTCGTCTTTGACCACATAGACGTAGGTGCCTTCCTGGCCGACCTGCACCGCCTGCGAGGGGACCACGACGCAGTCAGGCCGCCGGGTGAGTTCGATGCGCACGTCGACCAACTGCCCCGGCCACAGCCGGCGGTCGCCATTGGCGAAGCTGGCCTTGAGCCGGAGCATGCCGGTGGTCGGATCGACGGTGTTGTCGACGAAGACCAGGTCCCCGGCCAGGGGTGGGTCGTTCACGTATTTCTGCAGGGTGGCCAGCACCTTGAGGCTGCCGGCGGACTGATAGCGGGCGATGTCCTGGAGATGGTGGCCGGGTACGGTGAAGGCGGCCAGGATGGGTTGCACCTTCTTGAGCGTGACCATCGGCGTGTCGGCGTTCTCCTTGATCAGGTTGCCCTGGTGGCTGAGCAGCTCGCCGGTGCGGCCTGCGAACGGGGCGCGGATCGAGCAGTATTCCAGCTCCAGCCGGGCCCTGTTCGCCGCCGCCTCGTCCGCCTTGACCGTGGCGGTGAGGGTGGCCACCAGGGTCGCGGCCTGATCGGCCTGTTCCTGCGACACATAGCCCTTCTGCACGGCCAGGGCGTAGCGGGCGGCTTCGCGGCGGGCATTGTCCAGCTCGGCCCTGTCCCTGGCCAGGTCGGCCTCGGCCTTGGCCAGATCGGCGGCAAAGGGGCGGGGATCGATGGTGAACAGCAGTTCCCCGGCCTTGACCGAATCGCCCTCGCGGAAATGGACCGTTTTCAGCGTACCGGTGACCTGCGAGCGGATTTCCACCGTGGACTCGGCCTCGACATGGCCGGTGGCGGTCAGCTCCACGGGCAGCGTCTTTGTGGTGCTCTCGGCCACGGTGACCGGGATGCCGGCCTGCCGTTTCTGGCCGGCCTGCCCCTCATGCTCCGGTGAACAGCCGGCCAGGACGAGCAGGGCGAGCAGGCAGGTCAGCAGGCACAGGAGGGGGGACGGCGGCGCGACCGGGGCGTGGCCGCGAGGCACCGGAGGAAAGGCGGGGAACGACAGCTTCATGGGGTATTCCTTGCAAGGGGCGCGGTATCGGGACCGGAGAAGAGCGGGGCCGTGTCGGGGGAGTGGAATTGCCAGCCGCCGCCCAGGGCCTTGTACAGGGCGATCATGTTGACTGCCAGGCGCTGGCCGCTCTGCGCCAGCTTGTCCTGGGACTGATAGAGGGCGTTTTCGCTCTGCAACACGTTGAGAAAGGTGGTGAGCCCGGCCTGGTACTGGCCGTGGGCGATGTGCATCGCCCGCTGGCTGGCGTCCACGGCCGTTTTCAGCATCTCGTGGGTTTCCCGTTCGCGGTCCAGGGCGACGAGCGCGTTTTCCGCCTCCGCCAAGGCCGTGAGCACTGTTTTTTCATAGGTCAGTTCGGCGCGCCGGCGCTGGGCTTCGCTGGCCTCGATCGCCGCCCGGATCCTGCCGCCGGCGAACAGGGGCCAGTTGACCGTGGGACCGGCCGACCAGAAGCGGCTGCCGCTGGTGACCAGATCGCCGAGCGACGTGCTCTGCAGGCCGATCAGGGCGGCCAGGGAAAAACGGGGAAACAGCTCGGCCGTGGCGACGCCCACGGTGGCGGTGGCGGCGGCCAATTGCCGCTCGGCGCTGCGGATGTCGGGCCGCTGGCGCAACAGTTCCGAGGGCAGGGAAAGGGGCAGGCGCGGCGGCACCGGCGGGGTGGCGCCCGCCGGGGTCAGTTCCGCCTTCAGGGTCTGCGGCTGCTGGCCGAGGAGCAGGGCCAGCTGATGCATGGCCTGGGCCGCGCCGCTTTCCAGGGCCGGCATCTCCGCCCTGGTTTCGGCCAGCAGGGTTTCGGCCTGGGCCACCTCCAGGTCGCCGCCCAGGCCAAGCCGGAACTTGCCGCGCACCAGTGCCACGGTCTGTTCCTGGATACGGCTGTTTTCCCCGGCTATGGCCAGCCGCTGCTGGCTGGCCCGCAGTTCGACGTAATTCCGGGCCACCTCGGCGGCCAGCGAAACGAGGGCGGTCCGCCGGTCCTCCTCCGCGGCGGCGAGGTTGGCCTCGGCCGCCTCCATCTGCCGCCGGACGGAGCCGAACACGTCGATCTCCCAGTTGGCGTCGAACTGGGCCTGGAACAGGTCCTGGGTCCGGGCGTTGTCCCGGTCCCGCACGTTCTCGCTCTGGCGGCTGTTGGTGAAGCTGCCGCCCGCATCCACCGAGGGCAATCCCCCGGCGACGGCCTGCCGGTACAGGGCCCTGGCCTCGCGGATGCGGGTCTCGGCGATCCTGAGATCCGGGTTGGCCGCCATGGCCCGGTGAATGAGGGTGTCGAGCAGGGGATCGTGGAACAGGGACCACCAGCGGGCAAGCGCCTCGGCATGGTCGCCGCTGTCCGTGGTGGCGGCCTCGCCCCAGCGGGAGGGCATCTGCGGCTGCGGGGCCTGGTAATCGGGGCCGACCGGAGCGCAGGCGGCCAGCAGCGCGCTTCCCCAGGCAAACAGAAGGCAAAGGCGGAATCGAAAGGGGATGTGGCGGCGCATGGGCCCGGGTACCTACCTGACGGAAGAGAAGCGTACGAGGCGGCGGCCGACTTGGCCCGCCGCACAATTCCGGACACTATATAATTGAACATCGGGATTCGCCAACAGATTCCGTGGCCCACCCGGCGGCCGGCGGCGGTTCGTCCCCGCTGTCATGCGCCAACTCCGCGATATGACTGCCCGCAGGGCACCGGCATCGGTCCATGTGGTTCGCTTCTTTTTTTAACTTGTCGAATTATAATGAAAAAAATGAGGGCCATCCGTGTTTTGCCTCTTTTGTCAGAAAACGGTGAGGATATTGTTTTTTTGGTGTCAGAATTCCGTGAGGAAGGTAAAGTCGGTGCGGCGCACGACGCCCATGACGCGGTGGTCGAGCTGGAACCGGGGGAGAGACGAAAAAGAGCGTAATGACGGGTTGTTCCACCGATCGTTGTGCCGCCGCGCCGCTCTCCAGCCTTGCATTTTTTTCGAGGAGGAACAACGAACATGGCCATTGGTCTTCTTGCCAAGCTGCTGCCGCCGCCGGAGAACAAGTTCTACAATTTTTTCGAGGACGGGGCCGAGGTCATCGAACTCTCCTCCCAGCTCTTCTACCAGATCGTCCATTCCGACCTCAAGCAGCGGGAAGAGTATCTCATCCACGCCAAGACCTACAAGCGGCGGGCCGTCGAGGCCATGGAGGGCAGCCTCACCCTGCTCAACGCCTCTTTCATCACGCCGATCGACCGGGAAGACATCCAGCTCATTTCGACCAACCTGTACAAAAGCACCAAGGTCATTCTCAAGGCCTGCGTCAATCTGCGGATTTACAAGATCGACTCCTACAACGACATCGTCAAGACCCAGGCCGAAGTGCTGATCAAGTCGGCGGAGGAGTTGCGGACGATCATCTCGATGCTGAAGAAGAACGCGCCGCTCAAGGAGATCACCGCCTGCAACTACCGGATCAAGGATATCGAGAATCGCGGCGACGAGATCCTGTTCACCGCCACCGAGGAGATCTTCTCCGGCAAATACGACGCCCTCTACGTGCTCAAGATGCGCGACATCTACAAGGGCATCGAAAACGCCATGGACATCTGCTCGGTCATTTCCGACCTGATCGTCAACATCGCGCTCAAGCACAGCTGACCGTACGCCATTGCTGCACCCCGACCGGCGCGGCAACCGTGCCATCCGGCGGGGGGCACGGAAAAGAGACACGACCCCATGGTTCTCACTCTGCTCATTTGTGTCATCCTCACCGCGCTGGTCTTTGAATACATCAACGGCTTCCACGATTCCGCCAACGCCATCGCCACCGTGGTGTCGACCAAGGTGCTCACCGCCCGCGCCGCCGTCGTCTACGCCGGCGTGCTCAACGTCGCCGGCGCCTTCATGGGCACCCATGTGGCCAGCACCATCGGCATGGGGATCGTCGACTCGGAAAGCGTCACCCAGGGGGTCATCCTCTGCGCCCTGCTGGCGGCCATCATCTGGAACCTGATCACCTGGTACTACGGCATCCCCTCCAGTTCCTCGCACGCCCTGATCGGCGGCCTGATGGGCGCCACCATCTCCAAGGCGGGCTATCACGTCGTCCATTTCGACGACGTCACCAAGAAGGTGCTCATGCCCATGATCACCTCGCCGGTCATCGGCTTCGGCATCGGCTTTGTCTGCATGATCGTCATCCTCTGGCTCTGCTCCCGGGCCCGCCCCAATTCGGTCAACAACTGGTTCCGGCGGCTGCAGCTGGTCTCGTCGGGCATCATGGCGCTCAGCCACGGCAGCAACGACGCTCAGAAGACCATGGGCATCATCACCCTGGCACTGGTCAGCTACCACACCCTGCCGACCTTCGAGGTGCCCTACTGGGTCATCCTGGGCTGCGCCGTGACCATGGGCCTGGGGACCATGGCCGGCGGCTGGCGGATCATCCGCACCATGGGCAGCAGGATGATCAAGCTCAAACCCGTCCACGGATTCGCCGCCGAAACCTCGGCCGCCGCCGTCATTCTCACCGCCTCCCACTTCGGCATTCCGGTCAGCACCACCCATATCATCTCGACCTCGATCATGGGCGTGGGCAGCACCAGGGGGGCCAACGCCCTCAAGCTGGGCATCGTCGGCAACATCGTCATGGCCTGGGTTCTCACCATCCCGGTCTGCATGGTGATCGCCGCCATCCTCTACCGCGTTCTCCCGGTCTGACCGGTCGAACCGCGCCGGGACGCGGGCGCAGAAGCCGGGTCGATGGACCCGGCTTTTTTTGTCCTTTCTTCCCGCCCGCGCCGCGGGCCGCATACCGCCGGGTGATCCGGGCGATTGCGCGTCCCGAAATCGCGGCGATTGCGCCGGCGGCCCGGCCGCGATACAGTGGGCGGGTGGCCACGCGGGCAGCGCGCCCGGGCCGTGGCCGTTTCGCGTCATGAACAGTGAGGCCCGATGGGAACTTCCCGCCGCCCCATTTCCCTGCATCGTTTTGTCTACCGGACCCTGACCCTGCGGCTGGCCCTCATGGCCGCCGCCGCCGGTCTGTTGGCCGCCGGCCTGGTCTATGTGGCGCAGGAGCGGCATCTTGGCGCCCAGGTCATCGAGGAAACGCGCAACGAGGTGGGGCTGCTGGTCCTGCGCACCCAAGCGGTGAGCCGGGAATCGGGGATGGACGGGCACGCCGCCTTCCGGCAGGCGCTGGCCGGACGCATCCAGGCCTACCGGGAAGGGGAGAGAGGGGCTTACGTCTATGCCTGTTTCTCCGGTCCGGACGCTCCTGATATCGTCGAACTGCGCGACCCTGGCTATGCGCTGGCCGAGGAGGTGCGCCGGTTCATCGCCTCCCGGCCCCGCCCGCACCCCGGAACCGGCGAATTGGCCGAGATCGTCTTTCTTGGAGAACGGATGCATGTCCATGTGGTGGTGCCGCTCCAGGACCAGGCGGGGCAGAGGATCGGCTCTGTGCAGGCGATCTTCGCACCCTCCGAAGCCACGCTCGCCGGCATCCGCGCCACCTTGCGGCGCGCCGTTTTCCTGACCGTGCTGGTCGTGCTCGCCACCAGCGGTCTGCTCTATCCGGTCATTCTCAACCTGGTGGGCAGGCTGACCCTTTTCTCCCGCACCCTGCTGGAGGCCAACCTCGAAACCCTGTCCCTGCTGGCCAGTGCCGTCGCCAAGCGCGACAGCGACACCGACATGCACAACTTCCGGGTGACCCTGTGCGCCGTGCGCCTGGCCGAGGCGCTGCATCTGGGCACCGGCGAGATCCAGGCCCTGATCAAGGGCGCCTTTCTCCACGATGTCGGCAAGATCGGCATCCGGGACAATGTCCTGCTCAAGGCCGGCGGATTGACCGAGGAAGAACGCGGTCTGATGCAGGAGCATGTGCGGCACGGCATGGACATCATCGCCGGTTCGGCCTGGCTTCGCGACGCGGCCCCGGTGGTCGCCAGCCATCACGAGCGCTTCGACGGCAGCGGCTACCCCCTGGGCCTGGCCGGCGAGGCCATCCCCCTGTTGGCGCGGATTTTTGCCGTGGCCGACGTCTTCGACGCCCTGACGTCGCGCCGGCCGTACAAGGAACCGCTGTCCTTCGAGGCGGCCATGACCATGGTGCGACAGGGGCGGGGCAGCCATTTCGACCCCGCGATTGTCGATGCCTTCGAAACCGTTGCCCCGGAATTCTCTCTTTTTTGCACGACCCGTGGAGATCAGGGCGTGCGCGACGAACTGAGGATGGTGGTGGCCCGGTATTTCAGCGAGGGCGCGGTGGTGCTGTATTGAAACGCCGGCACCGTGACGGTGGCGGCGAGAGCCCTGTCCCCTTTCCTCTGTAACAGCGCGGTGTTTTGGTTTTTCCGAGCGCAAGCGGGTTTGCCCGACATACCGAGTGGCCACGCCGCGCCGCTTCCCCCTGACCCGGGAAGGGCGTTGGCTGAGCGGTGGTTGGCGCTGAGCGTAGCGAAGCCCGACGTGCAGCTTTATAGGGAAGGCGGGCGGGCGGCGGGACCGAACAGGCCGGTCAGTCGGCGGACAAGATGCCTGATGCCCCGCCAGAGCAGGGGCAGCAGGCAGAGGCAGGCCAGCACGAAGAGGCCGAGACAGACGAGGAACAGCCAGGGGTGCGTGACCGCGATCCACAGGCCGGCCAGCACCGCCGCATCCTCGCCGATGGAAAGCGCCCAGTTGGAAAAGGGCTCGGGCGACGCGTTGACCAGGATTCTGGTGCCGGCCTTGAGCGCGTGGGCGCCGGCGGAGACGGTCCCGCCGACCAGGGCCGCCACGGCCGTGACGGCCGGGTCGACCTCGCCGATTGCTCCGGCCGCCAGCACGGCTCCGGCCGGGATGCGGATGAGGGTGTGGAGGCTGTCCCAGACCGAGTCGACCCCCGGCACCTTGTCGGCCAGGAATTCAGCGAGATACATCGTGGCGGCCGCGCCGATCACCCAGGGATGGGCCAGCACCTGCAGATCGGGGGGCAACGGGATCGCCCCGTTCGCGGCCAGGAGTCCCACCACCAGCAGGGCGGCATAGAGATTGATGCCGCTCGCCCAGGCCAGGCCCGTGGCCAGGGCGAGCGTGCCGGTGATGGGGTCGGCGGTGGCCATCCCCGGGGTGGGTGCCTAGTTCTGGCGGATGGGGTTGATGACGATCACCACGCGCCGGTTGACCGCGTCGCTGGAGGAGATGGGCTGCGACTTGCCGTAGCCGACCGCCTCGATGCGCCGGGAATCGACGCCGCGCTGGGCCAGGGCGTTCTTGACCGACTCGGCGCGGCGTTCGGAGAGCCGCTGGTTGTACTCGACGCCGCCCTTGGTGTCGGTGTGCCCTTCGACCCGGATGGTGGTCTGCGGGAAGTTGTTCAGCACGTTGGCGACCCGGTTCAGCTCGCTGTAGGCGCCGGGCTTCAGTTCGGCCGAGTTGAAATCGAAGAACATGTCGCTCTTGAAGGTGGCGGTGAGGACGTCGTTGTCGCGCTGGATGCTGGCCGCCTCGATCTGCTGCAACTGTTGCTCCTGCTGATCCATGTAGGCGCCGATCTGGTTGCCGGCGATGCCGCCCAGCACGGCACCGATGCCGGCGCCGACCAGCGTGCTCGTGGTGTTGTGGCCGATGGCCTGTCCGAGCAGGGCGCCGATGCCGGCCCCGGCGGCGGCGCCGACCCCGGTTCCGGTCTGTTGTTTGTTGGCGCCGGCGCAGGCGGTCAGCATGGCGGCCAGAGCGAGAATGGCGGAACATCTGATCACGTGATTCATAACAGCTCCTTTGGTCGAATTGTGAAATGAGGGGAAATCCGGCCGGTCGACAAACCTGTCGGCGATCCGGAGCGCATCCTTGCGGCTTGAGCGATGACAAATCATAGCATCTTTAACGGAAATGGAAAACGAAATCCCCGCCTCCGGCCGGGGGACGGCCCGCTTTGCCGGAGGCACGCCCAGATTCAGATCGGCTGATCGAAGCCGGCGCCGGCTTTGTCCCGGCGCGGGCTCCTGCCGAAGTCGGGCCGGTGTTCCACGGCGTCGCAGGCGCGGCGGAAGGTGAGCAGCGTCCTCTGCGCGAGGTGGAGCAGGCTGCCGGCCGGATACATCCCGTTTTTGTTGGCGCGACCGGCGGGCATGCCGGTGAGCAGTTCCAGTCCCTCGGTCACCCGTTCCACGGCGTGGATGTGGAACAGGCCCCGGCGCACGGCGTCGACGACCGCATGATCGAGCATCAGGTGGCGCCGGTTGCGGTGCGGGATCAGCACTCCCTGGCTGCCGTTCAGGCCGGCGGCGGCGCAGAGCCGGAAAAACCCTTCGATCTTTTCGTTGATACCGCCCACCGGCAACACCTCGCCATGCTGGTTGAGGGCGCCGGTCACCGCGATTCCCTGCCAAACCGGCACGCCCGCCAGCGACGACAGCAGGCCATACAGCTCGGCGCAGGAGGCGGAGTCGCCCTCGATGCCGCTGTATTCCTGCTCCAGGACAAGGGAGGCGCTGAGGGCCAGCGGCGTGTTGCGGGCGAAGAGCGCCGCCAGATAGTGCTGGAGGATGAACACGCCCTTGTCGTGGATGGGGCCGGACAGGGCCACCTCGCGCTCGATGTTGACCAGGCCCTCCTCGCCGGCATGGGTGCGGGCGCTGACCCGCACCGGATGGCCGAAGCGGTGATCGCCCAGATCGACCACGCTCAGGCCGTTCACCTGGCCGACCTGCCCGCCATCCAGGGAGATGAGCACCTCGCCGTCGGCCACGGCCTCCCGCATCAGCTGCTCGGGATAGTCGTGGCGCCAGGATCGCGCCGCCAGGGCCGCTTCCACATCGGCGGGCGCGACCGGGCCGTCGTGCCGCTGGCGGCACAGGGCCGCGCTTTCCACGACCAGGGCCGCGGTCCGGCCGAAGAGCGCGCTCTGCCGGGTGCGGTCCTCGGCCTCCCGGTGGCTCTGCTCCAGGAGGCACGCCACGGCGGCCGCGGAAAAATGGGGCAGGCCGAGTTTGGCGCAGGTGCGGGCAACGAAGACGGCGGAGGCCCTGCGGGTGGCATCGGTGGCGTCGAACCGGTCGGCGAAGTCCACCTTGACGCGGAAGCGGCGGGCAAATTCGGGATCGTCCTCCTGCAGTTCGTAATAGAGATCGCGCGAGCCGATGAGCACGATCTTGACATCCACGGCCACCGGTTCGGGCGCCAGGGACACCGCCGCGATCGGGGCATGGGCCGTGCCCGGTTCCTCGATCCGCACCTGGCCGTTGCGGAGAAAACGGCGCAGTTTTTCCCAGACCAGGCCGTCGGCCAGCAGGTCGCGCAGGTGCAGGAGGAGAAAGCCGCCGTGCGCCCTGAGCAGGCTGCCGGCGCGAATGCGGGAGAAATCGGTGACCAGCACGTCGTTTTCCCCCTGGTATTCGATGCTGCCGAACAGCGAGCGGTACAACGGGTTGTCCTCGACGATCACCGGTGCCCCGCAAAGGCCGTCGTTGTCCACGATCAGGTTGACCCGGTAGCGGGACAACACCGTATCGAGCGTCTCCGTGGCCGCTTCGTCGTCTGCTTCGGGAGATTTGAACAGGTCAAGGTGGTCGAGGATATCGCTTCTGACCTGCGCCAGATAGGCGGCGAGGGTGCGTCCGGCCTCGCTCTCGCCGTCGATTTCCGGAAGAATCCCGCCGCATTCCCGCTCCAGCAGCGGATCGACCGTCCGCCGACGCAGGGTGGCCAGCGCTTCGTGCATCGCCTGTTCCAGGGGCCTGGTCCGCTCGAAATAGCGGTTGATCTCCGCCAGCAGTTCCTGCTCCTTTTGTTCGATCTCGTTGCGTTGGTCCCTGGGCAGGGCCAGCATGTCATCCTCGCTGAGGGCATGGCCGTCGGGGCTGCGCAGGGTGAAGAGGATGTTGTCCGCCTCCCGCCGCATCGAGAAAGCGCGGGCCTCGGCAAAGGCGTCGAGTGTGGTGAAGGCGCGGGATTCCTCCTGCTTGTACGACTGGACGAGGCGCTCGCTTTCCACCTTGAAGTCCGGGCCGCCCAACTGCTGCGGGATGGCGGCGAGCAGGGTCCTGATCATCCTGGCCATGGCCTGGCGCAGGACGCGGCCCTGACCGGCGGGCAGCCGGAGGGCCTGCGGCCGCTCCGGGGCGTCGAAGTTGTGCAGATAGCAGAGGTCCGGCGGGGTTGGTCGGCGGGCCGCCGCGGCCTGCATGGCCTCCCTGAGCAGAGAGGACCGGCCGCTGCCGACCTCGCCGAGGACGAACAGGTTGTAATCGGCCTGTTCCATGGCCAGCCCGAAGAGGGCGGCGCTTTCCGCCCGCTCCTGGCCGATCCAGGGGAGATCGTGGTGCAGCAGGGCCGAGGTGTCGGCGAACCCCAGGGAGTCGGGGGCGATGGTCAGACGCAGTTCGGCAGGAGTCAGGGTGGTCATGGGCATGGGTGCGAAACGTTTGCGTGGAAAGGAGACGGGACGGCCGGGCAAGGATCGGGAACGGCCGCAGGGCCTGGCGGCCGGCCGTGCCCGCATCCCTTCGGCATTGGAGAGGTACAAAACGGGCCAGGGGAAGTCAACAGCTTTTGCCGGCGGCGCGGGCATCGGGCCGGGCGCGGTTCCAGCGCCGGCCGCGCGGGGCTATCCCTTGTGACAGACGATTTTCCCGGTCAGGCTCAGGTCGTAGCCGCGCAGGGTTCGTGCGGCCTCCTTGAACGGTTCGGACTGGAGCAGCCCGATAAAGGCCTGAACCGATTGTTCGGCAACAATGTCCCCGGCCACCAGCAGGTCGAACCGCTCCCAGCACAGGGGGATGAAACCGAGGTCGAGGTTGCCGGCCACCGCCTCGATCCCCGGCCCGGCATCGGCCCGGCCGGCCAGGATTGCCAGGCCGACATCCAGGTGGTCCGCCAGTTCGTGGTGATAGCCAGCGATGCCGTCGCCCGCGATCCCCGCCCGCTGCAATTCCCGGTCGAGCAGCCGGCGGGCGGTGGTGCCGAGCGGGCGGTTGGCCAGCCGCAGGCCGGCACGGCCGAGATCGGCCGCCGACAGGATGCCCAGGGGATTGTTCTTCCGCACCAGCAGGCCGTGCAGGCGGCGGCAGAAAGTGATTGCCACCGGCCTCGGCGCGGACGGCCGAGTCTGGTCGGGAACAGCGGGGTCGGGCTCGTCCTCCGGGAGGGCCTGGCTGGTGGCGATATGGCAGAGGTTGGCGCGCAGGGCCCGGAGCCCGCCCATGCCGCCGACATGGCCGAACACCGCCAGATGTCCGGCATAGGTGCGGTTGAACAGGCTGATGGCGGTGTCGAGCAGAAGGTCGCGGCCGCCCGCCAGCACGATCAGCCGCTGATTCGAGGCCAGGGGCCGGCCGGGGTCGGGAAAGTTGATGGTGTTGTTCTCCACCCACTGTTCGATCAGGTGCCGGGGAAAGAGCCATTTGCCAGCGATCTTGGTGGCGGGCATGCCCTTTTCCGCCACCAGGGTGTAGACCATCTTTTCGTGGATGTTGAGGAATTCGGCAACCTCTTTGGTGGTCAACAGGGGATGCATGGCATATCCGTGAAAAAAAATGGGGCGGCCGGTCACGGGAACAGGAGCACCGTCGCCTCCGTGCCCTGGTCCAGACCCGCGATGTCGCGGCCGATGGGCAGCAGGCCGTCGGCCCGGACCAGCGGGCTGAGCAGGCCGGGCTTGCCCGGAACTGGAAGCACCAGAGGCAACATGCCGTTAGCTTGCGGTTCGAGGCGGACGCGGACATAGTCTTCCCGGCCGATTGCCGAGGAAAGCGATTGGCCGAGGATCGCCCGCACGGCCGGCAGCCCCAAGGTCGCGCCCAGACCGGTGTAGTGCCTGAGCAGCGGACGGACGAAACAGATGAAGCCGATGAGTGCCGAGGCCGCATGGCCGGGCAGGCCGAACAGGGCCTTGTTGCCCTGTCGGGCGAGGATGGTGGGCTTGCCGGGCCGGACCGACACGCCGTGCACCAGGACCTCGGCACCGGGGATGGCGGCGAAGACCCGGCCGGTGAAGTCGCGCTTGCCCATGGAGCTGCCGCCGGTGAGCAGCAGAACGTCGGCCCGGGCCAGCGCCTCGGTGCAGCGGGCGAGCAGGCGGTCGAAGTCGTCGGGACAGATGCCGCCCGGCAGGGGCAGGCCGCCGGCTTCCTCGACCAGGGCCGTCAGGGTGGTGGAATTGACGTTGCGGACCTTGCCCGGCGGCGGCGTCTGCTCGGGTGGCACCAGTTCGTCGCCGGTGGAGAGAATCGCCACCCGCGGCTGCCGATGGACCGGCACCGAGCCGATGCCCAGGCTGGCGAGCAGGCCCAGGTCCTGGGGCCGCAGGCGGCGGTTCGCTTCGAGTACGACCGTACCCGGCCTGCAATCCTCGCCGGCCCCGGTCACGTTCTCCGCCGGCGCCACCGGCCGGCACACGGCCACCGTTTGCCGGTCAGGGGAGTTGGTCTGCTCGATCATGACCACGGCATCGGCCTCCTGCGGCAGCTCGCCGCCGGTGGAGATGCGGACCGCCTGGCCGGGCGCCAGGGTTAGCGCCTGGCCGGAACTGCCGGTGACGATCTCGCCGATCACGGCCAAGCGGACCGGGTTCGAGGCGGAAGCGCCGCGGGTGTCGGCGGCCCGGACCGCGTAGCCGTCCATGAGCGAGCGGGAAAAGGGCGGCAGCGTCTCGCCGCTGACGAGCGGTTCGGCGAGGACGCGGCCCCGCGCCTGGACAAGCGGGATCGTCTCGGCCGTCAGCGGGGCGAACTCGGCGAAATGGCCCATGAATTCGACCGGGGGAAGCTGCGCGTAGGTATCGTTCATGTCGTGGTCCGGGGCGTCCGCTCCGGTCAGTAGCCGTCCTGGCGGAAGAGATGGCGGTGGCGGCTTTCTCCGGCCGAGGTCACCAGGATGGCCGCCGCGCCGTCCAGCGGGCATTTGTTTTCGCAGATGCCGCAGCCGATGCAGAGGTCGTCGACCACATAGGGCTGCCGGACCAGGACCCGTTCGCCCTTGCTGTTTTCGGTTTCGATTTCCCGGAACTTGATCGCCTTGTCCGGGGTCGGGCAATGCTCCTCGCAGACGATGCACGGCGTGCCCGAGGCGTAGGGCAGGCAGCGGTTCTTGTCGAAATGCGCCCGGCCGATGATCACGGCCTGTTTGTCGATTCTGCCGAGTTTTCTGATGGCGCCGCTGGGGCAGACCTGGCCGCAGAGGGTGCAGTTGTACTCGCAGTAGCCGAGGCGGCCGATCAGCCGGGGAGTGAACACTCCTTCCAGGCCGGCCTCCAGCCAGGTGGCGTGAAGGGCGTTGCCGATGCAGACCTTCATGCATTCGCCGCAGCGGAGGCAGAGGTCGAGGAAATCCGGTTCGGCCAGGGCGCCGGGCGGCCTGATCAATTGCGGATCGCCGTGGCGGGCCAGCGGCCGGGAGGGCAGGGCCAGCGGGGCCAGCGCGCCCGCGGCCAGCGACGCCAGGATCGCGCGGCGGGACAGGTTGGCGGTTTGCCCGTTGGTCGCGGCCTGGCCGTTGGCGGCGGCAACACGCTTCAACCCGTAGCCGATGCGGGAACGGGGACAGTGGCTGACGCAATCGAGGCAGAGGGTACATTCCGCCGTGGCGATTTCCCTCGATTCGCCGATGGCGGCCATGGGGCAGACCAGGCGGCACTGGGTGCAGCGGCCGCACTCGGCCGAGCCGCCGCGGAGGCGGAATAGGGAGAACCGGGCGGTCAGGGCCAGCAGCGCCCCCAACGGGCAGACCTTGCGGCAGAAGAAGCGCGGCTCCAGCCGGCTCAGCCCCAGCACCGCGAGCAGCAGGAAAAGCGACAAGACCGAGAGGTTGTATATTTTGGCGCTGAAGGGGAGGATGGAGCGCTTGAGCAGCGCGTAGGCCGGTTCGGTCACCGCGTTGACCCAGTCCGGCGCCTGCTGGTAGGTCCAGGTGAAGAGGATGGTGGCGGCGTGGTCCAGGGCCGGCTGCACCGAAAAGGTGAGGCCGCGCACCAGAAGCGAAAAGGGATCGAGGTAGCCGGCCAGGGGCAGGCCGAGGCAGGCGGCGGTCAGGAGAAAAAGGAGCAGCAGATACTTGAGATGCCTCCGGCCGGGCTGCGGCAGGGTGGTGGTGGCGCGTCCGACCAGGCGGCGGCTGGCGTCGATCAGGCTGCCCATGGGACAGACCCAGCCGCAGAAGAAGCGGCCGAAGAGTAGGGTCAGGCCGAGGGTGAGCAGGGCCGGCAGCATGAGGGCGATGACCGCCCTGGCCGCCAGCATGGCCGCCGCGGCGAGAAAGGGATCGATGCGGAAGAGGAGGTTGACCGCCCAGTTCAGCTCGTCGACACCGGCATAATCGGTTGTGACGAACAGGGTCAGAAACAGGAGCAGAAACAGGGTCTGGCCGAGCGCGCGCCAGGTGGACGGCGCCGGGAGTAAGGCGGGCCGCCGCATCAGGCCTCCATCACGGTGATGCGGTCGAGCGCCATCTCGCCCAAGCCCAGCGCGTGGGCCGCCACCGTGGAGGCGATGGCCTCGGGCTGCAAATCGAACAAAGTGGTGGCATAGGCGTCGGCGGCCACCGGATCGATGGCGGCGATCAGGGTGTCCATGCGGCGCACATCGGCGAGATTGCCGCCCTGCGGCCCGTTGTCGAGCAGGATGCGGGTGGCGTCGATGAGGGTCAGCCTGGGCCGGACCACCGTGGCCAGGTCGGCCAGGCTCTGGCCGAGATCGTGGTGGAGCGAGCCCCGGTTGCCGCCGATCACGCCCATGGTGTTCTTCAATCCCAGGGTCAGCCGGGACAGGCCGTGGTGCTTGGCCACCGGCAGATTGATGTAGCAGTCGCAGTCCAGGGCGTCCTTGTAAATTTCCCAGCGGGTGAGCGCCTTGCCCCTGGCGATGTCCACCGGCACGAACTTGCGCTGGTCGATGTGCTCGATCACCGCGCGGCTGTCGTTGAGGTCGCGGACCGCCCGCTCGATGCCGCTGTTGGCGTAGCAGCGCCGCTGCTCGTTGCAGGTACGGTCGAAGACCAGCACCTTCTTCGCTCCCGCCTCCAGGGCCTGCCGGACCACGGCCTGGACCACCTGGGGATGGGTGTTGGCCCCCTGTTCCGGGTTGCGGTCCCAGCCGATGTTCGGCTTGACCACCACCCGGTCGCCGGGCCGGACGAACCGGCCCATGCCGCCGAGCGGTTGCAGCACCCGCGTCACCAGGGCGCCGTAATCCCCGCCCTTGGCCACGCCGAGCAGGGGTTGGGGGGCATCCTCGGCCAGGGTCTCGGCGAGGACGGTGAACCGGGGCACGGCCAGGGTGGCGCCGGCCGACCAGAGCAGGACATCGCGGATGAATTGCCGTCTGTTCATGGATACCTCCAGCGGGCATACGGGGTGGGCACGGTGTGGCGGCAACGGGGCCGCAGGGGCGCGGGCAGGGGCAACGGCGAAATTGTACCCGGTGGCAGGGGGAAAAACAACGAATTACAGCCCCCCGGAGATGGCCGGCGGCCGGCAGCGGCTTTTCGCCGCTCATTCGATGGCGTATTCGAGCAGCTTGCGGTAGAGGGTCTTGCGGCTGATGCCCAGGGTATCGGCGGTTTTCTGGCGGTTGCCGCCGTGGAAGTCGAGCATCCGCAGGATGTGCTGCTTCTCCACCGAGGCCAGGGTGAGGTCGGTGCCGCCGGCATCCGCCGACTCCACCATCTCGCGCGGCAGGCAACGCTCGGTGATGATCCCGTTTTCGGCCAGGATGATCGAGCGCTCGATGACGTTGCGCAACTCGCGGATGTTGCCCGGCCAATTGTAGTTGAGGATGCAGGCCATGGCCCGCTCGACGATGCGGTACTGGGTGGAGTCCGGGCTGAGGCAGGTGAGGAAGTAGTCGACCAGCAGGGGCAGGTCCTCCTTGCGGTCCCGCAGGGCCGGGATCTTGATGCTGAAGGCGTTGATGCGGTGGAAAAAGGCCTCGTTGAACCGGCCCGCTTCCACCTCCTCCGCCAGGTGGCGGTTGGTGGCGAAGAGAAAGCGGATGTTGACCTTGCGCTCCTCCTTTTCGCCGACCCGCCGGTAGGTGCCGGTTTCCAGCACCCGCAGCAGCGAGGCCTGCACCTCCATGGGCAGGTCGCCGATTTCGTCGAGGAAGAGGGTGGAATCGTGGGCAAAGGAGAGCAGGCCCTCCCGCGATTCGTTGGCGCCGGTGAACGAACCCTTGACGTGGCCGAACAGTTCGCTGCGGGCCAGCTCCTTCTGCAGGGTGGCGCAGTTCTTGACGACCATCGGATGGCCGGCCAGGGGGGAGCGGCTGTGGATCAGCCGGGCCACCACGTCTTTGCCGGCCCCGGATTCGCCGGTGATCAGCACCGGAATCCGGGCCGGGGCCACCTTTTCGGCCAGGAAATGGATCTCGCGGATGGCCTGGGAGTTACCGATGAGCCGGACCTGCTGCCGCCGCTCGTGGCCGGTGGAGTGGCGGAGCATGGCGTTTTCCCGCGACAGCAGCACCCGCTGGTGGGCCTTTTCCACGATCAGGTCGAGACGGTCGAGATTGAACGGCTTGCGGATGAAGTCGCAGGCGCCCAGCTTCATCGCCTCCACCGCGATGTCGACGTCGCCGTGGCCGGTGATCATGATCACCTCGATGTGGGGGATCGATTCGCGGATGCGGATCAGGAGATCGAGGTCGGAAACGTCCGGCAGCCACAGATCCATGATGATCACGTCGAACCAGTGGCTGCGCACCATGGCCATGGCCTCGGCGCCGTCGGCGGCGGTGAGCACCTCGCGGTTCTTGTTGCGGAGTTCCTTGTGCAGCAGCCGGCGGATCGATTCCTCGTCGTCGACCACCAGAATGGAATATTTTTCTCTGTCCATCATGCCTCCATGCCCGGCAGGGAAACCTTGAACGACGAGCCCTTGCCCACGGCGCTGGTGACGCTGATTTCCCCGTTGTGGTTGTTGACGATCGAATAGCAGGTGGACAGGCCGATGCCGATGCCCTTGCCGACCGGCTTGGTGGTGAAAAACGGTTCGAAGAGTTTGTCGTGCATTTCCAGCGGGATGCCGCAGCCGGTGTCCTCGATGATGAGGGTGACGCGGTTGTTTTCCTCGGTCTGGGTCCGGATCAGGATGCGGCCGCCGGCCCCGGTGGCGTCGAAGGCGTTGGTGAGCAGGTTGATGATCACCTGCTTGAGTTGGGATTCGTCGCCCAGGATGAGCGGCAGATTCTCCCGCAGGTCGGTGTGCAGGGTCAGGTCGTGATGCTCCTTGAAATGGTGCTTGAGGATGAACAGGGTGTCAGTGACGCACTGGTTGAGATCGACATGGCCGAGGCTGGGGGCGGTGGGGCGGCTGAAGGTCAGGAGCGTCTGCACGATGTCGCGGCAGCGCAGGCATTCCTTGATGATGGTTTCGGTGTACTCCTTGAAATCGGCGTGGAGTTCCTCGTCGACGAGGCCATTCAGCTTGGCGTTCCGACGCTTCAGCCCCTCGGCGAACCCGAGGATGGCGGTGAGCGGATTGTTGATCTCGTGGGCCACGCCGGCGGCCAGGGTGCCGACCGTGGCCATCTTCTCGGCCTGGTAGAATTGGGCCTGAAACTCCTTTTCCAGGGTGACGTCGCGCTTGAAGAGCAGCACCTGGCGCTCGCCGGTGCCGGTCTTGAGCGGCGAGGCGATGATCTCGTAGTGCTTGAAGGCATCGCCGACCTTGTAGATGCACAGGTCCTTGACGATCTGGTCGCTGTCCAGGGCGCGCAGGGCGGGACAGTCGTCGCAGTGGCTGTCTTCGCCCCGGAAGATCCGGTGGCAGTGCATGCCCATCGGGTCGATGCCCGGAAACCACTCGGTGAAGACATGGTTGACCCGCTGGATGGTCATATCCTCGTTGAGCACCACCATCAGGTCGGTGATCCCGTCGAGCAACGCCTGGATTTCCTTGCGTTTTCTTTCAAGCTCCAGGTTGGAGCTCTTCAACTGCTCCACCTTCTGCTGCAACTCCTGGTAAAAGCCGAGCTTGCAGTGCTCGATGCCGACCAGGTCTTCCAGGGTGGTGGTGTGGGGCATCACCAGACCTCCTCGCAGATGCGATGAAATTCCTCCCAGGTGGCCGGGCGGGGATTGGTCAGGTTGCAGGCGTCGAGCACCGCCATCTTGCACAGGTTCTCCAGGTGGTGCCGTTCGCTCTCCGGAATGATTTCCGAAAGATGCAGGGCGACATCGAAGGAGGCGAAGAACTCGTCGAGCTTCTCGATGCCGGCCAGGGCGGTCGCCCGGTCGGAATGGAGGCGGCGGTTGAGGATCACCCTGCCGATTTCCGCCATTTTTTGCGGGTTGATGTCGAGGTTGAAGCGCATGACGCTGGTGAGCAGAATGGGGTGGACGACGCCGTGGCGCATGTCGAAGTGACCGCCCAGGGAGTGCGCCAGGGCGTGCTCGGCGCCGAGGCCGGCATTGGAAAAGGCCATGGAGGCGGACACCGAGGCGATGGACAACTGCTCCAGGGCGTCGAGCGAACGGGTGGCCACGGCCCGCGGCATGTTGGCCAGGATGAGGTCGATGGCTTTGAGCGAGTGCATCTCGGTGAAGGGCGAGGAGATGCGCGACATGTAGGCCTCGATGGCGTGGGCCAGGGCGTCGACCGCGCTCTGGATGATCAGGGACTCGCTCTTGGTGCGCAGGATCAGCGGATCGACGATCGAGATGTTGGGCACCAGCGTCCTGGTGATGATCGACATCTTGACGCCGCGCTTCATGTCGGTGATGATGCAGAACTGGCTGATGTCCGAACCCGAGCCCGCGGTGGTGGTGATGAGCATCATCGGCGGCAGCGGCCGCTGCACCCGGTTGGCGCCCTCGTAGTCGCGGATCTTGCCGCCGTTGCTGGCGATGATGGCGATGCCCTTGGCCGTGTCCATGGCGCTGCCGCCGCCGATGGCGATGATCACGTCGGTGCCGTTCTTGGCGTAGAATTCCGCCCCCAGCTCCACCTGGAAATCACGGGGATTCGAGGTGACGCCGGGATAGTAGACCCATTTGATGCCTTCCTTCTCGAGGATGTCCATCAGGCGCTGGAGCCAGCCGGCCTGCTCGATGCCCTCGTCGCTGACGAGGAAGACCTTTTTGGCGCCGAGCCGCAGGGCGCATTGGCCGGCATAGTTCAGGCTGCCCCGGCCGAAGATGATTTCGGGGATGGCGAATTTGGTGGTGTCCATGCTGCTGTCCAGTGCTGGTGGTGTTCGGATGTACCGGCGTGCCCGCCGCGAGCGGAACGGAACCGTGGGAATCGTTCCAACCCGGTGGCCGGGTGTGCCCGGAAAGAGAGAGCATCTTTCATGCCGGGTGTCGGGTATGATGCGCCAGATCGGCGGTTGGGCGCCGGCATGGAAGAAATGACCCGTTTCCGGCCCGGTAGCGGGGTGGTTCGCCGGATTTCAGCGGGAATCATACCCGGAAACCGGCGACGCATGGAAGAAGAATCGGGTCGTTGTGACGTGTTGAGTGCGGGAATCGGGTTGTTTTGACCCGTTCGGCGCCGGGGTGGCCCGTTTGACGGGCAGAAAAGGGGAACGGCAATGATCATCAGCGCCAGCAGGCGGACCGATATTCCGGCGGTGTACGGCGAATGGCTGCTCAACCGGCTGCGCGAGGGGTATGTCCTGGTGCGCAATCCCTTCAATGCGCACCAGGTGTCCCGGATCGCCCTGGACCCGCAAATGGTGGAGTGTATCGTTTTCTGGACCAAGAATCCGGCGCCATTGCTGCCCCGTCTGGCGGAAATCGGCCGGCTGGGCCATCGTTTTTACTTCCAGTACACCCTGACCGCCTGCGACCGAATCATGGAACCGTTCCTGCCCGCACGACGGGAACGGATCGCCGCCTTCCGCGCCCTGGCCGACCGGATCGGGCCGGAACGGGTGCTGTGGCGTTTTGACCCGATCCTGTTCACCCGCCGGCAGGGGCCGGAGGCGGTGCTGCGCGCATTCGCCGAATTGGCGGCCGGATTGCGCGGACATACCCGTCGGTGCACCATCAGCTTCGTCACGCTGTATGCCAAATGCCGGCGCAATCTGGAGAATATGGGCCTGCTCTCCGTCGACGATCGGGAAAGGATGGCCTTCGTCGGCCGGCTGGCCGCGATCGCCGCCGACCACGGCATCGCCGTTTACGCCTGCTGCGATCCCTTCCTCGACGAATGCTGCGGCATCGAGGCGGCCCGCTGCATCGACGACCGCCTGGTGGCGTCGATCCTGGGCCGGCCGGTGCGCATCCCCAGAGACAAGGGGCAACGGCCGGGCTGCGGCTGCGCGGCCAGCGTCGATATCGGCGCCTACGGCACCTGTCCGCACGGCTGCCGCTACTGTTATGCCAATGGCAGCGGGCGGACCGTGGCCGTCAATCGGGCGGCCCACGATCCCGGCTCGCCGCTGCTGGTCGGCAACCTGACCGGCCGGGAAACCGTCACCGAACGCACCGGCATCTCCCACTGTTCGCCCCAAGGCGTGCTGCCTCTGGCCGAGCCGCTGCATCCCCGCCCGGCTCCGGTCGCTCCTTTCCCGCCGCCCCCGTCGGCTGAGCCTTGACAGTGCCGGCAAATGGTTGTAATGCTTAACCTATTGAAAATGCGCCCGCTCGCGTCATCCGGCCTCGCCCGGAAGGACGCCGGCGGCGCCGACAACCCGGAGTCCTGCCGCCACTGAGCGGAGAGAAGGTACTATGTATACCATACAGCACGAAAAAGACGAAATGGTCATCCGCTTCGAGAAGGATCTGGTCGACGGCGAGACCCTGTCGCGATTCCTGAGCCATATCAACCTGCAATCCATGCTGAAGAAAAGCGCCGGCGGCGATGCCAGCGCCCGCCTGCGGGCCCGCAACCGGGTGGCCGGCCTGCCCACCGGCATCGCCCTGCTCCGCGATCCGACCCTGAACAAGGGCTCGGCCTTTACCCTGGAGGAGCGCGAGACCCTGGGCCTGACCGGCCTGCTGCCGCCCCGGGTGCACACCATCGACGAGCAGGTGCAGCGCATTCTCGAGAACCTGCGCAAGCAGTCCACCGACATCGAGCGCTACGTCTACCTCATCGCCCTCCAGGACCGGAACAAAACCCTGTTCTACCGGGTGCTGCTCGACAACATCGAGGAACTGCTGCCCATCGTCTACACCCCCACGGTCGGCCAAGCCTGCCTTCAGTTTGGCCATATCTTCCGGCGGCCGCGCGGCATCTACATCACCGCCCGCGACAAGGGACGGGTGGCGGAACTGCTCGGCAACTGGCCGTACAACGACATCCGCGTCATCGTGGTCACCGACGGCGAGCGCATCCTCGGCCTGGGCGATCTCGGCGCCGACGGCATGGGCATCCCGGTGGGCAAGCTGGCCCTGTACACGGTCTGTGCCGGCATCCACCCCTCGCTCAGCCTGCCGGTGACCCTCGACATGGGCACGGACAACGCCCGCCTGCTCAACGATCCGCTCTACATCGGTCTCCAGCATCCGCGTATCCGGGGCGAACTCTACGACGAGATGATCGAGGAGTTCATCCTCGCCGTGCAGCAGGTGTTCCCCGGCTGCATGATCCAGTTCGAGGACTTCGCCAACCGCAACGCCTTCCGCCTGCTCCAGCAGTACCGCGATCAGGTCTGCTGCTTCAACGACGACATCCAGGGCACGGCCGCGGTCACCGTGGCCGGCATCTTCTCGGCCCTGCGGATCACCGGCGGCGCCCTTAAAGATCAGCGCTTCCTGTTCCTCGGCGCCGGCGAGGCCGGGCTGGGCACGGGTGAGCTGCTGGTTTCGGCTCTGATCGAGGAGGGGCTGTCCCCGGAGGAGGCCCGCCGCTGCTGCTGGTACTTCGATTCCAAGGGACTGATCGTCAAGAGCCGCACCGACCTCAGCGGCCACAAGCGGCTCTACGCCCACGATCATCCGCCCGTCGCCGACTTTCACGACGCGGTGCAGGCCTTGGGACCGCAGGGAATCATCGGCGTTTCCGGCCAGCCCCGGCGGTTCACCCCCGAAATTCTGGAAACCATGGCCCGGATCAACGAGCGGCCGATCGTCTTTTCCCTTTCCAACCCGACGTCGAAATCCGAGTGTACAGCCGAGGAGGCCTACACCTGGACCGGCGGCCGGGCCATTTTCGCCAGCGGCAGCCCCTTCGGACCGGTGGTCGCCCACGGCCGCACGTTGTATCCGTCCCAGGGCAACAACGTCTACATCTTCCCCGGCGTGGGTTTGGGGGTGATGGCCAGCGGCGCGGTCCGGGTCACGGACGAGATGTTCCTCACCGCCGCCCGGGTCGTGGCCAGGGACGTTTCGGAAGCGGATCTGCGATTCGGCAGGGTTTTCCCGCCCCTGCCGCGCATCCGCGAGGTGTCGCTCGATGTGGCGGTGGCGGTGGCCGAGGCGGCCTATGCCAGCGGACTGGCCGGCAAGCCCAGGCCGGACGATTTGACCGAGACCATCCGCTCGCTGATGTTCGAGCCGGTGTATCAGAGCTATATCTGAGGCGTCGCGCAGCGGTGTTTCCCTTCCTCCCGGCGGATGTCCGCCGGGCACCGGTTGCGCGTTGCGGCGCCCCATGCCATGCAAGGAGGAACCCATGGAAACCTGTGCAGCCATCACCCAGCGGCGGGCGGTCAAGGCCTTCGATCCCACTCACCGCATGAGCGAGGAGGACATCGAACGGTTGTTCGGCCTGGCCGTATTGTCGCCCACGGCCTTCAATATCCAGAACTGGCGATTCGTGGTGGTGCGCGATCCGGAGTTGCGGCGGCGGATCCGGGAGGTGGCCTGGGACCAGGCCCAGGTGACCGACGCCTCGCTGTTCATCGTGCTCTGCGCCGATCTCATGGCCTGGGCCAAGGAGCCCGAGCGGTATTGGCGGGAGGTGCCCCAAGGGGTGCGCGACTTCGTGGTACCGGCCATCGACAGCTACTACCGGGGCAAGACCCAGGTGCAGCGGGACGAGGCCATGCGCTCCTGCGGCATGGCGGCCCAGACCCTGATGCTGGCGGCCAAGGACATGGGCTACGATTCCTGCCCCATGGACGGCTTCGATTTCGAGGCGGTCGCCCGTTTGATCAATCTGCCGGCCGATCACGTCATCGCCATGTTCGTTGCCATCGGCAAGGGCCTCGCCCCGCCGTGGCCGCGGGGTGACAAGCTGCCGCTCGGCGAGGTGATGGTCACCGACCGGTTCTAGCCGCAGACAAAGCGCAGGGACTTCTTTGCCGGGAAACGGCCGCCCGCGCCGGGTCCGGCCGGTCACCGCCTGCGGACAAAATCCTCCAGCCGGGGCGCGATCATGGGGCAGCCGCCCATGCAGTCGCCGATGGCAGCGATCTCGGCCTCTTCCAGGTCGACGAGCGCGGCGATCACGTCCGCCTCGCTGGCGCCGGCAAAGACGCCTTCGGCCGTGAACCAGCCGCCCCCCTCCCGATGGTGAAACCGGCTCCTGACCGCTTCGATCTGCCGCTCTCTCGGCAGGTCGACGAATTTTTCGTGCAGCATGGGCATGCCTCCCGAGGTGCGAGGAGCGGGCTGTCTGCGCCCGTCTACCAGGCGCCTGGCTCGACCTTGCCGAGAAAGATCCGGGTGCAGATCAGAATGTTGCGGGCGTTGTCGCCCGCCTGGATGCGGAGCAGCCCCTCGCGGATGATGATCTTCTTCAGCAGTTCGCGGCCGTTGGATTCGTTATAGTAGATGTCCGCGTCGAGGATGTCCTGGACGTTCTCCGGTTCGGTCTTGTCGACGATCAGTTCGATGCCGAGCTTGAGCAGGGGGTCCCTGATCTGGGGCAGTTCGCCTTCCAGGGCCAGCAAGCCCCGTTTGCAGGCGACCTCGCCCAGGTCGCGGAGTTGTTTGACGATCGGCACCAGGCTTTCCTGGTCCTCCCGGCTGCAGGCGGCCTTGGCGGCCAGGGCTAGATCTCGAAGCATGGGATGCACACACCTTTGGTGGCAACAGTGGGACGCGGGACCGGGGTGCACCATGCAACCCGCCGCTGGCCTCTGTCAGTCATTGTACCGCAAATCTCGTCGGCGCGACCAATGCCGGCCGCCCAGGTCACGCCGTCACGGCATGATGGTGCTGCCCAGCACCTTGAGAAAGGCGCGTATCCATTCCGGATGGGCCGGCCAGGCCGGACCGGTGACCAGGTTGCCGTCGACGTAAGCGTTGGAGAAGGTGTCGTTGACCTCCACCCAGGTGCCGCCGGCCCGGACGATGTCCGGCTTGACCGCCGGGTAGGCGGTGCAGGCCCTGCCTTCGAGCACGCCGGCAGCCACCAGCACCTGCTGGCCGTGGCAGACCGCGGCGATGGGCTTGGCCGCGGCGGCGAAATGGCGGACGATCTCGAGCACCCGCTCGTTGAGGCGGATGTATTCCGGCGCCCTGCCGCCGGGAATGACCAGGGCGTCGTAGCTCGCCGGGTCGATCTCGTCGAAGGTGGCGGTGACGGCGAACCGGTGCCCCGGTTTTTCGCTGTAGGTCTGGTCGCCCTCGAAATCGTGGATGGCGGTCTTCACCGTGTCGCCGGCCTTTTTCCCAGGGCAGACCGTGTGGACCTCGTGCCCCACCATCACCAGCATCTGGAACGGCACCATCGCCTCGTAATCCTCGACAAAATCCCCCACCAGCATCAAGATTTTCTTTGCTGCCATGCTGACCTCCTCGGATGAATTGGTTGGTGTGTTGGTGGTTGTCGTCCCGCAGGGTGCGGGGCCGACACAAGCGCATCAATTATCCTGCACCCGGCGGGAAAAAGCAATCCTTCCGGAGGCAATTACGGACAATGGTCACGACAGGGCGCCGTTTTCCGTCACCAGCCGGTAGCAGGGATTGTAGGCCGTGGTCGGCAGTTTCATCCGCCGCTGTTCGACAAAGGCGGTGAGCAAATCGTCGAGCGGCCGCATGATGGCCGCGTCGCCGCAGAGCTCGAACACGCCCTTTTCCTCGATGGCCCGGATGCCGGCATCCTTGACGTTACCGGCGACGATGCCGGAAAAGGCCCGACGCAGGTTGGAGGCCAGCAGGTGCGGCGGCTGGTTCCTGTGCAGATCGAGGGCGCGCATGTTCCCGTGGCTGGGCACAAAGGGGAGTTGCAGGCTGAGATCGATGTTGAGCAGCCAGTTGAAATAGAAGGCGTCGTCGGTCTTCAGCCGGAACCGATGCACCTCCTTCACCCCTTCCAGGATTTTCCTGGCCACGGCCTCGGGATCGTCGATGATGATCCGGTACATCTGCCGCGTGGCCGGGCCGAGGGTGTCGATGATGAAGCGGTCGATCTGCTCGAAATAGCCGGCGGCGGCGGCCGGACCGGTGAAGATGAGCGGCAGCGGGATGCGCGAGTTGTCCGGATCGAGGAGAATAGACAGGATGTAGAGGATTTCCTCGGCCGTGCCCACGCCGCCGGGAAAGACGATCACGCCGTGGCCGACGCGGACAAAGGCCTCCAGCCGTTTTTCGATGTCCGGCATGATCACCAGGTCGTTGACGATGGGGTTGGGCGATTCCGAGGCGATGATGCCCGGCTCGGTGATGCCCAGGTACTGGCCGTTGTAGATCCGCTGCTTGGCGTGGCCGATGGTGGCGCCCTTCATCGGACCCTTCATGGCGCCCGGCCCGCAGCCGGTGCAGATGTCGAGGCCGCGCAGGCCCAACTGGTAGCCGACCTCCTTGCTGTAGTCGTATTCGGCCGGGGTGATCGAGTGCCCGCCCCAGCAGACCACCAGGCGCGGCTCGGTGCGCGGCCGCATGATGCCGGCGTTGCGCAGGATGTGAAAAACGGCGTTGGTGATCCCGTCCGAGCTGGCGAGGTCGAAGCGGGGATTGTTGTTGATGGTGTCGTCGACATAAACGACATCGCGGAGCACGGCGAACAGGTGCTCGTTGATGCCCCGGATCATCTCGCCGTCGACAAAGGCGCTGGCCGGGGCGTTGCGCAGGTCGAGCTTGATGCCGCGCTCCTCCTGGATCACCCGGATGTCGAAATCCTGGTAGCGCTTGAGCAGTTCGCGGCCGTCGTCGAGATAGTCGCCGTAGTTGAGCACGGCCAGCGACGAGTTGCGGAAGAGCGGGTACAGCTCGCCGCGACTGGTGTCGAGCAGTTTGCTCACTTCCAGCCGGGAGAGGACATCCAGGCTGCCGTTGGGGCTGATACGGGCATCGATGACGTCGCGGGACACGGGTATGTTGAGGTTTTTCACGCTTGATCGTTCGGGAGAGGGAATCGGGTGGCGGCCGGGAATGACGCCCGGCCGCCCGGAGAGTCTGGTGGAATCAGGAGGTCCTGTTTTGTTCTTCGTTGGACGGCGGGATAATCGGGCGGCTGCCGATCGAAAGTATCGAAGTCGGTACCGGTCGCAGAAAATGCCGGACCCGCATCAGCCGCCGATACGGACGATGTCGCGGCCCTTGTGCTTGCCCTGCAGCAGCAGGCCGAGCCGTTCGTCCAGAGCTTCGAGGCCGGGAAGTTCGGTGGTGATGGCCTCGAGATGGTCGAGTTTCCATTCGCCGGCCAGTTTGGTCCAGATGTCGCGGCGCAGACCGGTGGGGCAGTTGACCGAATCGATCCCCAATAGGCTGATGCCGTTGAGGATGAAGGGGTAGATCGAGGTATGCAGTTCGCCGGAGGTGACGTTGCCGCAGCAGGTGACGGTGCCGCCGTAGCGGGTGGCCTTGATCGCCGTGCTCAGGATATTGCCGCTGACCGTATCCACCACGCCGGCCCAGCGCGGCTTGAGCATGGGGCGGCCGCTCTGGTCGTCGACCTCGGCGGTGGGGATCACTTCTTTGGCGCCGATCAATTGCAGGTAGGCCGCCTCGTTCGTCTTGGTGGTGGCCGCTGTCACCTGGTAGCCGGACTTGGCCAGGATGGCCACGGCGATGGAGCCGACGCCGCCGGTGGCGCCAGTCACCAGCACCGGTCCCTGGTCCGGAGCAACACCGTTTTCCATGAGTTTGTGACAGGCCAGAGCGGCGGTGAAGCCGGCGGTGCCGCAGATCATGCTCTCGCGCAGTGTCAGGCCCGCGGGCAGCGGTACCACCCAGGCGGCCGGCACCCGGATGTATTCGGCAAAGCCGCCGCTGGTGTTCATGCCCAGGTCGTAGCCGGTGACCACCACCGGACTGTCCGCCGGAATAGAGGCATCGGCGCTTTCGGCCACGATCCCGGCCGCGTCGATGCCCGGCGTGTGCGGATAGCGCCGGGTCACGCCCTTGTTGCCCGAGGCGGACAGGGCGTCCTTGTAGTTGATGGAGGAATAGTGCACCCGGATCAGGACCTCGCCGGCCGGCAGATCTTCGATGCGTTTTTCGCCGATGGCGCGGACAAACCGCCTGTCCCCGGCTTCTGAGACGATCATCGCTTTGAAACCCAAGTTTTCCATAATCCCTCCTGAAAGAAAGTGCAGGCAAAAGAGTGGTGCATGACCGGCTCACTATACGGTGTTTTGGCGCGCGGTTCAAGGCAGGGAAACAGGGGTGATTGCCGCGACCCGGCAAGAGCGGCTTTGCATTCCCCCGGCCGGATGGTATGAAGAGGACGTTTGGCAGCGGCGAGGCGCCGGCCCGGTCGGCGGAACCCGATTCCCGGCATTCATTCCCGCTTGACGGGAACACACGAGAAAGACAAGCAATGTTCAATCGCATCCTCGTCACCGTGGTAGTCTCGGTGTTCATCGCCCTGCTGGGCGTCGGCATCATCATCCCGATCCTGCCGGTCCTGGCGACCAAACTGGGCGCCTCCGGTTTCGCCCTGGGACTGATCACCGCCGCCTTTTCCCTGAGCCGGGGGCTGTGGCAGCCGGTGGGTCGGCAATCTCTCCGACCGCTGGGGCCGCAAGGGGTTTCTTGTGGCCGGACTGTTCATTTACGGCCTGGTCGGTCTGCTGATTCCCTTTGCCGGCAGTGTGTCGCATCTGGTGGCCATCCGCCTGTTTCAGGGTTTCGGCGCGGCGATGATCGTGCCGGTGGCCATGGCCTACGCCAGCTTCCTCTCCCCACCCGGCCAGGAAGGCCGCTATATGGGAGTCGTCAATATCGCCGTGTTTTGCGGCATCGGCTGCGGGCCGGTGCTCGGCGGCTATTGCGCCGATACCTGGGGCATGGCGACGGTTTTTCATGTGATGGCCGGCCTTTGTTTTTTCGCCTTTCTGCTGGTGTGGGGCAATATGCCCGCCTGCTGCCCGGTCGACCGGCAGCAACAGACCGGCTTGCTTGAAAACGTCAGCGGCATGCTGCACCGCCGCCGCACCGTGGGCATTCTCGTCGCCCGGTTCGCCACGGTGCTGATGATGGTGCCGACCATGGCCTTTCTACCGGTGATGATGGCCGGATGGCCCGGCAGCAGCGGCATGCAGACCGGCCTGGTGATCGCCAGCCGGACGCTGATGAACGCGGTGCTCCAGTATCCGTTCGGCGCGCTGGCCGACCGGTTCGACAAGGTGGTCCTGCTGCTCTGCGGCTGCCTCTGCATGAGTGTCGCCGTGGTGCTCATTCCGTCCGTGACCGGACTGGGCGCCATGATCGGCGTCTATCTCTTTCTCGGCTTCGGCGAGGCCGTTCTCTGGCCGGTGTTGGGGGCCTATGCCGTGGAGGAGGGCCGCGAGCGTTTCGGTCACGGCACCATGATGGGTGTGTTCAACCTGGCGATGAGCGCCGGGGTGTTCACCGGCGCCATCCTGGGCGGCCTCAGCTTGGACGCCCTTGGCATGCGCCATGCCTTCTGGGCCACGGCCGGTGCCATCGTCATCCTGTGTTTCCTGGCAGCCTTTCTGATCCGTTCCGGAGAAAGCGCGGGCGAAACCGAAGAGGGGGATGCCGTTGCCCGCTTCATGCCTCCCTCTCCTTAATGCTTTAAATTTGTTGATAATACATCTTTTTCTCGCCAGCGATCACTTGACGGGAAAAGTTATTCCGGTTATTAATTATGGTTTAACGTAAAGCGAGAGTGGTGAAATTGGTAGACGCACTGGACTTAGGATCCAGCGGGCCAGCCCCATGGGGGTTCGAGTCCCCCCTCTCGCACCAGTCGCTCCGTCATCAAGCACAGCGCGCGCCACCATCGAAGAGCGGGCTGACAAAAAAGCCAACGCCGCCGGCTTCGCCGGCCCGGCAAACCGAACAAGAGGAACCGCAGTCCATGGATATCGTCGTCGAACAACTCTCCGAATTGACAAGAAAACTGACCGTCACCCTCCCCAAGGAAACCGTGGGGCCGGCTCTTGCCAAGGCCTATGCCAAGATCAACAAAGATGTCAAACTGAGGGGATTCCGTCGCGGCAAGATTCCGCAGGGCGTGCTTGAAAACAACTTCAAGGAGCAGGTGCAGGCCGAGGTCGGCGAGAAACTGGTGCAGGAGAGCTATTTCGACGCGGTTGAACAAGAAAAACTCGATCCCGTGGTCCATCCCGAGATCACGGAGCATAGCTTCAAGGACGACGGCACCTTTGTGTACATGGCCATGGTCGATGTCAAGCCCCAGATCGACCTCAAGGCGTACAAGGGACTGGAGGTGGAAAAGCCGCTGGTTGTGGTGCGCGACGAGGAGGTCGACAAGGAGATCACCCTGCTGCAGCGGCATCAGGCGGTGCTGCAGACCGCCGAGGAGGGCCATGCCATCGCCATGGACGACGTAGCTGTGGTCGATTTTCAGGGCTTTCACAACGGCAAGGCCATGAAGGAAGTCAACAACGAAAATTTCAGCGTCGATATCGGCATGCACCGGCTCGGCAAGGACTTCGAGGAAAAACTGCTCGGGTTGAAGAAGGGTGACAAGACCCTCTACGAGATCACCTTTCCGGCGGATTATCCCAATCCGATGCTGGCAGGGAAGACCGTGGAATTCAAGGTCGACATCAAGGATGTCAAGGTGCGGATCAAACCGGCCCTCGACGACGAATTCGCCAAGGACATCAAGCCGGAACTGAACACCCTGGCCGAACTCCGTGACGACATCCGCCAGCGGTTGCAGCAATCCAAGGACGAGGCGCTCAAGGGCGATCTCGACGACAAGATCATGCTCAAGCTGATCGAGCTCAACCCCTTCGAGGTGCCGCAGCGGCTGGTCAACTACGAGATTCAGGAAATGCTCAAGCAGGCCGAGGAGAATCTCAAGCGGAGCGGCCTGTCGTTCGAGTCGGCCGGCATCAAGCTCGACGACCTGGTGGAAAAGAACCGGGAAATCGCGATCAAGCGGGTGAAGGGCGACTTCCTTCTCAAGAAGGTGGCCGAGATCGAGGAGATCAAGATCGCGGACGAGGACATCCAGCGTGGCTATCAGCGCATCGCCGACCAGTACCGCATGACCCTCGACGAGGTGAAGAAATATTTCAAGCGGCGGGAAGAGATCCTGCCGTTCATGAACGAGCTGCATAACGAGAAGGTGCTCAATTTCCTGCGTGAACAGGCAAAAATCACCGAAGTGGCGCCTGTGGAGGCCGCCGAGCAGACCCCGGCCTGACCGGGCCCCGTTGTTTCAATTGGCGGCGGGTCGCACAACCCGCCGCCGGGATATCATGTTCCGGAGTGGAAAGTATGAATCTGGTACCAATGGTTGTCGAACAGAGTCCGCGCGGCGAACGGGCTTACGATATTTATTCCCGGCTGCTCAAGGAGCGGATCATCTTTCTCGGCAGCCAGGTCAACGATGACGTCGCCAGTCTGATTGTGGCCCAGTTGCTGTTCCTGGAGGCCGAGGATCCGGACAAGGACATCACTTTTTATATCAATTCCCCCGGCGGATCGGTGACCGCCGGCATGGCCATCTACGATACCATGCAGTACATCCGCTGCGACGTGGCCACCCTCTGCCTGGGGCAGGCCGCCTCGATGGGCGCGCTGCTGCTGGCCAGCGGTGCCGCCGGCAAGCGGTTTGCCCTTCCCAACTCGCGGATCATGATCCATCAACCCATGGGCGGGTACCAGGGGCAGGCCACGGACATCGACATCCATGCCCGGGAGATCCTGCGGATGCGGCACGATTTGAACACCATTTTGTCCAGGCACACCGGCAAGGCGATGAAAAAGATTCAGGCCGACACCGAACGCGACAATTTCATGAGCGCGACCGAGGCCTGCGAATACGGTATCGTCGACAAGGTCTTGACCAGCCGCGAAGAGTTGGCTGCGGAGAAGGAACGGTGAACAACGATTTTCACGACGACCCGAGCCTGACCTGCGTTTGTTCCTTTTGCGGCAAGAGCCAGGAAGAGGTCGGTAAACTGATCGCCGGGCCCAATGTCTACATCTGCGACGAGTGCGTTGCGCTGTGCAACGAGATCATGACCGAATCCACCGACGGGGAGGGGGAGCAGTCCGAATTCGGCCAGCGGGTGCTCAAACCGAAGGAGATCAAGGCCTATCTCGACCAGTACGTGATTGGCCAGGATCATGCCAAACGCATCCTGTCGGTGGCGGTTCACAATCACTACAAGCGGATCAACGCCCCGCCTGTGGAGCACGATGATGTCGAGCTGCAGAAATCGAACATCATCCTGATCGGCCCGACCGGTAGCGGCAAGACCCTAGTGGCCCAGACCCTGGCCCGTCTGCTCAAGGTGCCGTTCACCATCGCCGACGCCACCACCCTGACCGAGGCCGGCTATGTCGGCGAGGACGTGGAAAACATCCTGGTCAGTCTGCTCCAGGCCGCTGATTACGACATCGAGAAGGCCCAGCGCGGCATCATCTACATCGACGAGATCGACAAGATCGCCCGCAAATCCGACTCCGCCTCCCTGACCCGCGACGTTTCCGGCGAAGGCGTCCAGCAGGCCCTGCTCAAGATCATCGAGGGCACCATGGCCTCGGTGCCGCCCAAGGGCGGGCGCAAGCACCCCCAGCAGGAACTGGTCCGCATCGACACCACCAACATCCTGTTCATCGTCGGCGGCGCCTTTGTCGGGCTCGACAACGTGATCAAGCGGCGCACCGGCACCCAGGCCATCGGCTTCGGCGCCAAGGTGGTCAGCCAGAAGGAACGGCCCATCGGCGAGATCCTGGCTTCGATCCAACCGGAAGATCTGCTCAAGTTCGGCCTGATTCCCGAATTGGTCGGCCGCCTGCCGGTAATCGCCACCATGGATGAATTGACGGAAGACGACCTCATCTGCATTCTCAGGGAACCCAGGAACGCGCTCAGCAAGCAGTACCAGAAGCTGTTCGCCTACGAGGGCATCACCCTGCGGTTCACCGAAGGGGCGTACAAGGCCATCGCCCAGAAAGCGCTGGCGCGCAAATCCGGAGCCCGTGGTTTGCGCTCGGTGATGGAGGAGTGCATGCTCGACGTCATGTATGAACTGCCTTCGGACGAGCACGCCACCGAATGCGTGATCAACGAACAGGTCATCACCCAGGGAGAGTATCCGGTCATCCTCTACGAAAACGCCGAAACAAAAAAGATTGCCTGATGTATGCCGATGAGTGAACTGACAGCCGAAACCTACCCCCTGATGCCGCTCAGGGATATCGTCCTCTTCCCCGGCATGGTGGCGCCGCTCGTGGTCGGGAGAAAGCGATCGATCCTGGCCCTGGAGGCGGCCATGGAGCAGCGCTCGCTGATCTTCCTGGTCACCCAGAAGGACGCCCGGGTGGACGATCCCGAACAGAAGCATCTGTACTCGCTCGGCACGCTGGCGTCGGTGATGCAGTTGTTGCGCCTGCCCGATGGCACCATCAAAGCCTTGGTGGAAGGCAAGCGGCGGGCGATCATCGTCGGCGCCTTCGAGGGCGGCGACCGGGAGGACGCGTTTTATTCGGTCCGGTTGGTGGAAGCCCCGGACGTCGACATCGAGCGGGAGGACGTGCCGGCCTATCTCCGCGAATTGCGCAAGGCCTTCGATCAGTACACCGTGACCAACAAGAAACTGCCGCGCGAGGTGTTGAAATCGATCACCTCGCTGGACGATCCTTCCCGGATGGTCGACCTGATTTCCTCCCATATCCAGCTGAAAACCGACGAGAAACAATCAATTCTCGAACTGGTCAGCCTGCCGCAGCGCATCGCCAAGGTGCTGGAGATCCTCTATCGGGAGATGGAACTCTCCGAGATGGAGAAGGATATCCACGCCAAGGTCAAGAAGAAGATGAACGCCACCCAGCGTAACTACTATCTCTCCGAAAAGATGCGCGCCATTCAGGAGGAGATGGGGCAGGGTGAGGGAGGCGACGACCTGACCGAGCTGCAGGAGGTGATCGACAAGAAACGCCTGCCCAAGGCGGTCAGGGAGAAAGTGCAGAAGGAGTTCAAAAAGCTGCGGCAAATGCCGCCGATGTCCGCCGAGACCACGGTGGTGCGCAACTACATCGACGCCATCCTCAGCCTGCCGTGGAAAAAGAAATCCCGCGCCAGGATCGATATCGAGCGGGCCGAGGTCGTGCTCAACGAGGATCATTACGGCCTGGAAAAACCCAAGGAACGGATTCTCGAGTATCTGGCCGTGCAGGCCCAGGTCAAGAAAATCCGCGGGCCGATTCTCTGTCTGGTGGGCCCACCGGGCGTCGGCAAGACGTCGGTTTGCCGTTCCATCGCCCGGGCCATGGGGCGGGAGTTCGTCCGCCTGTCCCTGGGCGGGGTGCGCGACGAGGCCGAGATCCGCGGCCACCGGCGAACCTACATCGGAGCCATGCCGGGCAAGATCATCCTCTCCATGCAGAAGGCCGGCGTGATCAATCCGGTGTTCTGCCTGGATGAAATCGACAAGATGAGCGTCGATTTCCGGGGCGATCCCTCGGCGGCCCTGCTCGAGGTGCTGGACCCGGAGCAGAATTTTGCCTTCAACGATCACTATCTCGACGTCGATTACGACCTGTCCGAGGTCTTCTTCATCACCACGGCCAACCACCTGCACGGCATTCCGGTGCCGTTGCAGGACCGCATGGAGATCATCCAGCTCAGCGGCTACACCGAGGAGGAAAAGCTCAACATCGCCAGCGAGTTCCTCCTGCCGAAACAGCTGGAAGCCAACGGGTTCAAGACCGAGGAGATCGCCCTGAACGACAAGGCCATCCTGGAGATCATCCGCCGCTACACCCGCGAGGCCGGGGTGCGCGGCCTGGAACGGACCATTGCCTCCATCTGCCGCAAGGTGGCTCGGGAACGGCTCAAGAACAAGGAGCCGCGCAAGAAGTACCGGATTTCGCCCCAGGCGGTCGAGCGGTATCTGGGCGTGCCCAAGTACCGATTCGGCCTCGCCGAGGAACGCAACGAAATCGGTTTGGCCACCGGCATGGCCTGGACCGAGGTCGGGGGCGAACTGCTCCAGATCGAGGCGACCATCATGCCCGGTTCCGGCAAGCTGACCATCACCGGCAAGCTCGGCGATGTCATGCAGGAGTCGGCCCAAGCGGCCATGTCTTACGTGCGTTCGCGGGCCATGCGCCTGGGACTGGACCCCGACTTCTATCAGAAGATCGACATCCATGTTCACGTGCCCGAGGGGGCGATACCCAAGGACGGGCCGTCGGCGGGCATCACCATCGCCACCGCCATCGTCTCCGCCATCCTCAAGCTGCCGGTGGACCGCACCCTGGCCATGACCGGCGAAATCACCCTCCGGGGCCGGGTATTGCCGATCGGCGGCTTGACGGAGAAGCTGCTCGCGGCCAAGCGGGGCAACATCACCCATGTCCTGGTTCCCAAGGAGAACGAGCGCAACCTGCGGGACGTGCCTCAGAAGATTCGCGGCAGTCTGGCCATCGATCTGGTGGACGATGTCGACGAGGTGTTGCAACGCGCCTTGATTCTGAGGGAAGGGGAAAACCTGTTCAAGGATGTGCCGCTGGATTCGATTTTCAGCGATTTCACCATTTCGGCGCACAACACTCCGGCGCATTGAATTGAGCCGGTCGTGCCGGCTGAAAAGCCGATGGCGAATTTGCTAATCGTCCAGTCCGGCTCTGTTTTTTTCTTGACGGACAAGAGTCCACCTGCTAAATAGACCGTCACCTTTCGGGGCGAATAGCTCAGCTGGGAGAGCATCGGCCTTACAAGCCGAGGGTCACAGGTTCGAGCCCTGTTTCGCCCACCATAAGCTACTGGAGTCGTAGTTCAGTTGGTTAGAACGCCGGCCTGTCACGCCGGAGGTCGCGAGTTCGAGTCTCGTCGGCTCCGCCAGTAAAATTCAGGCACTTAGCGCATGAGCGTTAAGTGCCTTTTTTCTTTTGGTGGGCCGTAGGTGGGCCGACAAGTTTTTTGGTTCATCCGGCAAACGCGTACCTGGGGTTGGAAGGAGTTGTGGAAAAGTGACATGACATGAGCGATGTTGTTTGGTGACGAAACCCGACAACACAAAGGAGCTCAGCCATGTCACAAACACTTTTATATCATGCCCTTGGCATCAAGGGCGTCTCCTATCGCAGCACGCACGTTCTTGGCAATGCCCTTGTCTTCTCTGTTGAAACGACCAACCGCCATGTTGTCTGTCAGACCTGCGGACATCGGTATTGTCAGTTTAAAGGGCAGACCGTTCGATGGTTCCGCATG
>NZ_JHZB01000008.1 GCF_000621145.1 Desulfobulbus elongatus DSM 2908 | reverse complement strand
CAAGTTTCAATCCACGCCCCCGTGAAGGGGCGACGCCGAGTACATCCCGGCGACACAGGCGGCAACGCTGTTTCAATCCACGCCCCCGTGAAGGGGCGACATCCTGGCTGCAAAGCATGGGGATCAACACCAGGTTTCAATCCACGCCCCCGTGAAGGGGCGACTCATCCTCAATTTCTACCACACCGGGCACGAAAGGTTTCAATCCACGCCCCCGTGAAGGGGCGACTTCCTGGTCAAATAATCCACCATTTCTCAAGGAGCGTTTCAATCCACGCCCCCGTGAAGGGGCGACGGCTGATTCGTAACCTTGCGTCACGAATCAGTTTTCACAGCGTGTTCCGCGATCGTCAGTTGCGGGCAGCATGGTTCACCTCCCTTGCCTGCATCAATTTCCTCTTAACCATCGCGACAATCAGCATCGCGAATCGCCCGTCTTTTGCTGGGCGCGGGCGGTTCGCGGACCGGTTTTAGACAATAAGCGGACCCTCCTGGTCCAAACTTTCCTTGGCACCGACATGCTCCACCCGGTTGCGCCAGTTGGCTCCGAGGAAATAAAAACGGAGGCTGTCAGCCTCCACGTCTATTTCGTCAATCAGCGCTTGGCGTAGCCGGGTCCATTGGGCCGGGTCCACCATGCATTCAAACACCGAAAATTGCACCCGTTGACCGAAATTGCGACATACCTTGGCCACCCTCCGCAACCGCTTGGTTCCGCCCGGTTCGCTGGTGCGTACGTCATAACTCACCAATACCATCATGGCTGCCCCCTACTTCCAGATCATCGGAGGATAGCCGTCGAGTTCGCCCCGTAGATAGCGGGCAAACAGTAAGGCCTGGATGTGGTAGAACAGGCCCAACGACATCTTCTCTTCCACAAACGGGTGCACCATCTCTTCCTGTTTGCGCTTCTGATAAGCCATCAACAGAGTTTTGCGGGCGGCATCGCTCATTCGCACCGCGCCGCCGTCGCTGACAACAAAATCGTCCCGGCGCATCTGCCCTAGGTTGACCAGCGAGACCGCCAATCGATCCGCCATCGGTCGAAATTCCTCCATCAGATCGAGCGCCAACCCGGCCCGACCCGGTCGATCGCGATGCAGATAACCTACAGCCGGATCAAGCCCCACCGATTCGAGTGCCGAGCGGATATCATTGACCACCAGGGTGTAGAGAAAGGAAAGAAGGCAGTTGATGCGGTCGAGTGGCGGGCGACGGCTGCGTTGTCGCATGAAAAAGTGCTTCTTGTCGCGCACGATCAAGTGATCGAAGGCACTAAAATAAACGCGGGCCGCATCGCCTTCCACCCCGCGAGTCTCTTCCAGGCCCAACCCGCTCTGTAACCGCCTGAGTGCCGCACCCAGACGGTTGATCGCCTCCTGCAAGAACGGAGTATCAACCTTATCACCATGATCGCGCAGTGCCCGCAACAGCACCGTGCGGCAGTTGGCCACCTTGCCGAGCACGCAGGCCGCAGCCACCCCGGCGGAAAAGCCAAGATCATCCGCTCGCCGGTACTGCTCGCGCCGCAGAAGCACATTTCCCGCAGTCGGCCCCTGGACCCGAGCCAGAAACCGGCCGTTCTCACTCAAGAAACTCAACTCCACCTTCCGTTCGCCGCAGGCTCCCATCAAAAAAGGACTGCAACCGACATTACCGAAGCAGACAATCGATTCCAAGGTGTGCAGTGGCACCCGCAGGGCTGTCTGGCCCTCAACGCGCACCGCCACGGTTTCACCATCCTTGGCCAAATAAGCGCCCTGAGTGGTGACGAACAAAGTGTTGAGATGTTTTTTCACGCTTCCACCATTTTCCGCAGATATTTGCCTACTTGATTGCGAATCACCACCTTGGGCAGACAGAGCGGCAGAAACGAACAACTTTCGCAGCGTTCGGCATAGTGCGGCGGCGGCGTTTTACCCTCGGCCAGCAGGGCATGCACCTCGGCTGCAATCTGGGCTGTCTTTTCCCGTAAGGGGGCATCAAAGACCACCACCGAGCGCCGCCTTTGTTTTCCGTAATAGAGCGCGCCTTCGGATATCGTGCATGCCAGCATCTCTTCCAGGCAGATGGCCTGGGCGCACAACTGCGCCCGGTCGGTATCATCTTTTTTCGGCCGGCCGCGCTTGTATTCCACGGGCAGCGGCAGCCACGAACCATCTTCCTCAAGATGAAACTCGATGATGTCGGCCCGTCCCGTCACCCCCAGCTGCAAAGAACGGATGGGCACGTCGTATTCCACCCGCAGGACGCGGCGCGATTCCCGACCGCTGGTATGCACCCGCTCATGGAGAATGCGCCCCTCGGCGGTCAGTTGATTTTCCCGCCACTGCTGTTCGATGTGAATTAGAGCACACTGGCGCGGACAGAACAGGTAGTGCTGCAACGCCGAGATCATCACCAGATCGTCTTCGTCGAACAATGCCGAATCGTATTTTTCCGCGTCCGCTTTGGTTGGAGAATACTCAGCCATGCACCCACCTCCGTCCGGATTTATTGTTTCTCCCAGCAGATTGACGATCAACCGGACAAGCAGATCCTTCTGGGAGGGATCGGAGGCGGCAACCAGCAGAGCCAGGGCGACCAGCGCCTTGTTCCTTGTTGTCAAACCGGACCGCTTCGATCAGACTGTTTTCCTGTAAATAGAGGAGGAAAAGAAAAGAGCCGATGCGCTTGTTACCATCACTGAAGGGATGATCCTTGATTACGAAATAAAGCAGGTGTGCAGCTCTCTCCTCGACACTGGGATAAAGATCCTGACCGGCCAAAGGTCTGATAAATGGAGCCGAGAATACCGGTCAGACTCTCGCCTCGCTCTCGGCCGAACAGATCGGTGGCTTCACCCTTGAGAGCCAGTTCACCCCGCAGGCAGGCGATTGCCTGGCGAACGACCACCAGATCAAACTCCATGGACTCTCGCCGGTTGAGCCCGGTCGGCAAGGAGAGCCTGTCCTCATCGTACAGGAGCAGCAACTGCCAACTCACGCCGTACCTCCGCGCCAACCGCACCACGGCCAGCCCGCTTTTATTCGCCGGTTCGTGTTGTTCCAGAGTGGCAGCCAGAAGCTCCAATACGCTGCGCACTCGACCGCCCCTTGTTCAGCAAGCCGCCGCTGATTCAGGGCGTATCCCTTGACCAAATACTCCTTCAGCACCGAGGTTGCCCAGATGCGGAATTGGGTGCCGCGCTTGGAATTGACCCTGTAGCCAACGGAGATAACCGCGTCCAGGTTTGTAATACTCGACCTGGTAGGTCGTGCCGTCGGAGGCAGTTGTTGCATTTATTGCAACAACTGCCTCCTTGGCCAATTCCCCTTCCCGAAAGATGTTCCCGAGATGTCTGGATATAACGGATTTATCCCGCTCAAACAGTTCGACCATTTGAGTCAACGAAAGCCAGGCTGTTTCTTTCTTAAGCCGCACATCCAGTGCGGTTCGGCCATCTTCCGTTTGATAAAGTAAAACGGTGCCGAGGTTTTGGGGGGCAGCCGGTTTGAATACGTTATGATCCATACGAATCAGCACCTCAGATTAGCTGCTCATTCTTACAGCTTTTCCTCCAAGGTCACCCCGGCAGGTACTGCACCGATCTGCACGGTATAATCTTTAAATGAACGGGCTGGCCCCGAAGAACCCTCCGCACGCTTAATATCAATCAAGTCAAACAGTTTATGTGCCGGGGCATTGCCCATCTTGCCGTCGTGCTTGAACACGAAGAGCTTGCGGCTACTCATCAAGCCACGAGCCGCCGAGCGGTCGTGTTCAAACATGTTGATGAGAGCATCCCACAACAAGTTCACATCTTGATCGGAAAAGCCCGTTTTCTCCGCCAGAGGGGCGGATATAAACCCCTTGGCCATATACAACCCATATGGAACGATATGCTTACGCCCCATGGTGCGTTCTTTTTCCAAGTCCTTCTCATTCGTGACAGCCATTCTCGTGATGCTGATTTCTTGCGGAATAATGGGATCGACACTTTTTGCAAATGCCAACTGCACCGGCCCGCGCACCTGTCCGCAATTGATCTCAGTAGTCATGACTGCGCCAAACGCACGAATATCGTAGAAATTGGTGCACATCCAGCCTGTCACCCGCAGGGCATCCTCGATTTTTTTCGGCAGTTTTTTGGTTTCCGGCTTTAAATCAAAGGCCTTGTATGCCTCTTCATTGGTTCGGTTGAGCACAGCCTTTTCCTGTATATAAATTTTGAACCCCTCCGCTCCGTCCTTGGCCAACGCTATATGATTTCTAATTTTTCGTTTAAGGCAGACGTCTGTCACCAAACCGTGCCCGGTTTCGGGGTCGACGCGCGGGGTGTTGCCTGCATCGGGATCACCGTTGGGGTTGCCGTTTTCCACGTCAAAAAGCAGGGCAAATTCATAACGATTGGCAAGTGCAGTCATGGTTCAATTCTCCTCGGTCGTAGTGGTAGTTGTCTTCTTACTGGTATACAAATCCTTCATCCGCTGGTAGTAGCCGATCATGAACAGTCCCTGTTCTTCCGGTGACATGGCCGGCGGAAAGTTATCAATATCAGCCATTGTGTCTTGAATCGCTTTTTCCAGATTGATCGCCCAACCCGTTTTCGCCGGGTCCTTACGCAATTTCGCGATATGATTGGCTCCATTCTTCAGCAGCAGATGAAACACCCTGGCCGGAGTTGCCGGCGCCGAGGCGAAAAAACGATCTTTCATTGTGGCGGTCGTGCCGGGAATTGCGTCGGCCTGCGCTTTTTCGAGAAGGGCAAACAAGCCGCCAAGTAAATAGGGGACATCCTTTCTGTCGGGGTCGTAATACATAGAGATCTCCATTTGTTTGTTACGGATAAGAAACGCCTTGAGCAACGCTGCCCGGAAGTAGCCCACATTATGCTCTGAACGAATGCGGCCCAAGACCGCGGTGAGCAGACTCTGAGGGTATAATGCACCGCTGAGCAGGGCCTTGGTCATGCCGCCCGCAAGCACGGGCAGAATATTTTCGCTTTTTCCAAGCGTTGCGGTCTGGCAGAGTAGACGCCAGAGGGGCGGGAATTCCGGTTCGCTGTCAAATTGGCGCACTATCGCGAGTTCGCGGAAATGTTTGCCGACACACTCCAAAAAGCCCCCCACGGTATTCTCCAACCAGAAACGGATGGACAAACGGGAAGCATTGGGCGCAAGCCCCAAAATAAAGAAACGGACGGATTCATCCAATTCCGGGACAATATCAACCGCTCGTTTTCCCGAACGAATATTTTTCAGTAAATCGTATATCTTGGCAGAAGTTTGCGAATCATCCTCAGTGTCTGTTTTTGCGGTATTTTTTTCTTCTGGCGCGAACAGGCCGGCAAAAAATTCTTCCGCAACACTTCGGCATTCTGCCCAGAACACAATGGTTGTGTCCCCAATCACCACTTTTTGGCGGCTTTTCACGCCCAATAACGAGTTCAATGCGGTTGTATAGTTGAAAGTCGCTTTTTGGCTGACAGGTGCGTTAAACGATTGTTCCTTTCCATATGATTCAAAGGCAGGAAGGTTGAATGAAACGATAGAAGCACCAGCAGATTGGGCACCACGCACACCTTTGACAGAAGGATGCAACCGGGCAAGCGGTTGCTCGACTTCCCCGGAAACAAGACATTGCCCGACGGCAGTTGCTTCACGTTGTCCCAGGCATCGCTCCCATGCCTTGCGAGCAGCCTCGCGTTCATGCACAAAACCTCTCGCCCCACTCAGTCGAAACACCAAGTTTGTGCCGCAGATATCTCCCCAATCCGGTCGTGTTGCTATTGATCGCAAGTCGCGGTTGAAAAACGACAAGACAGCCTGAAGTCCGGGATCCTCGGCCAAGCAATAGATTCGCAATTGCTCGACAAATGCTTCATGGCATTTGTCTGTGCGTTCCTGTTTTCCCTTGTCGTCAAGCCCAAGTACATAACTCGTCGAATCCCAAAGGAAATTCGGCTTAATCCCACTGGCTTTTTTCTCGGCAGCCGGCACAATCATTTTCCGCGGGCGCAACTGTCTGCCTTCCTGATTGCGTAGGTCTTCAATATCGAGCAATTCTCCATCTTCGTTGAGCACCAAGGCATAAGAAATGTTTTCTACACTGGTACCAAAAGATGGCATCGTTGTGTCAGGTTCGTCCGTTTTCCGTTCATAATACCGGTGCAACTCCTGAAGAATCATGATCGCACCTCCGAGGACCATGGCACCGGCGGAGTGATGACGCCATTCTCCATAACGACTTTGAAAAAAAGCGGTTTCATCTCATGAACGAAGTCAATATCCAACAGCATGTACCCCAATTCCTTGGTCTTGCCTTTGTAACAGGAGACAGGAACATCCCCATCCAGCAATTCAAAAAAAGCAGGAAATTCACGGCATCCCAGGCAGGGTTGATGGAAAAACTGACCAGCGCGGGCGCGGCGGTTGAAGATATCCAGATGCTTCCCTTCATTGTCACCTGGCCCAGCTTTTTCGGTCAGCTCGAAATGCGCCTCAATGACATATTCAACATCGCGCAACAGGGTTGACGCCCGCTGTTGCCGGTTGTCCCCGTCATCCACCAGATAAAACAGGGGCTTCTTTTCACGCATAACCGTTGTCGGGTTCGGCTTGGAAATCTTCGACTTCACTTCGTTACGACGCACGTTGTCGAAACGAATAGGGCGAAGCACACGGATCCTGTCCACTACCCAGCGTATGGCAGGTTTCCAATGAATCGCCTCCAGGATGCCCCGTGCGGCCGAAGGTGTCATGACATCGTACGACACCCGTTCCACTTTCATCTCCGGGCGGGAGAAGCAGGCGTAATCCCCCCAGACACGGAGTTTCACTCCATACCCCATAGGTTCACCTCCTTGAACGATTTGTTTGAGGGAGGGTTGCCGGAGCGACAACCCTCTCGTTCAAAACGACAAATTTAAACACCTAAGGTTTCAATCCACGCCCTCATGCGTAAGGGCGACCCAGCGCCTTGCTTGACTATGGCGGATCGACGCGAAGCTCCACATTGACAACCTGCCGGCCGAACAGCGATGCTGAAGATCTAATTCGCATTCGTTCATCACCTCCTTGATAAAATTAATTATGCACAAATAAAAAATGGATTCAAAGATTATTTCTTAGATGTTTAATTTTTTCTAAAAGAATAACTGCTCTGGATCCCAAAGCTCGGCCATATCGGCTCGAAACCCCATGCTTCCGTCATAAGCAGCTGAGTTAAGCAATATCGGCCATGTCTCTCGAATTATCTCGACTGCGCCTTGACTCCGCAGACGATCCAGCACCTTGCTGCGTACCACGACCGAAAAGTGTTGCAATTTCCGCCTGGCCGCATGGGGAAACGGATCGTGCCGCAGTTGCTCGACCAATGCATGTATCGCTTCTCTGTCTTCCGGTAATCCCGGCATAATCACGCCAATTCCCTCTTCTTCAATCAACCGGAAATCTTGGGCCACCTCTTGAAACGGAAAAATCAGCTCGGCATGCGGTTTCGGATTCAACCGGGCAACGATATTTTTTTCGTCAAGGCTTTCCACGTCGTAGAGGAGTTCAAAGTAGCGACGCATGGGGGCAAGCCCCAAGCAGTCATTGCCCGGAAACGAGCGCAATGTTTCTTTGGCGCGCGAGATGCGGCGCCGCAACCAGGGCATGGCAGGCATATCCTCCGGTTCAAACACATAAACCAGACCATGGTCAGCGTGTCCTTCGCGGTTACAGCGCCCGGCTGCCTGGGCGAGAGAATCCAGACCAGCCATGGCCCGGTATACAACGGGAAAATCGAGATCGACACCGGCCTCCACCAAGGAGGTGGCAACAACCCGGCATGGCAACTTCGCGGCAAGCCGTTGCCGGATGGCTTGAAGCGCGCGCAAACGGTGCTCGGGATACATGTTGGTTGAAAGATGAAATGCGCCTTCTTGATCTGTTAGGTCAGCAAAAACCTGTTGTGCCTGTTTTTTCGTCGAAACAATACACAACACTTGTTCATGGTTATCTAGCCGCTGAGCCAGCTCCGTATTGCTCAATTTTCCGATGAACTCGACGCGGACCCTTTTGAGTTCCGCATACAATTGATCAGGATCATCGAAAATTTTTTCGATCCTCGGCAATGCGGAGCGCAGCAGACTGGCATCGTCAAAAGCAGGTGGGGTAGCTGTGCACAGCACAACGGTACACCGGTAATGATCGACCAGTTCCCGCAAAGCAGACAAACAGGGTTTCAGGTATTCCGTCGGAATGGCTTGCGCTTCGTCGAGCACGATCACACTCCCGGCAATATTGTGCAGCTTGCGACACCGTGACGTCTTGTTGCTGTACAACGATTCGAAAAATTGCACGTTGGTGGTCACCACGACCGGAGCATCCCAATTCTCTGCCGCCAGTCCGCGCCATTTGTCGTAGACGGAATCCTCGCGACTGTCTTGATCGCGATAATTGCAATGATGTTCCAATACGTTGTTTTCGCCGATCGCCTGTCGAAACACCTCGGCATTCTGTTCGATGATGGACGTAAAAGGGATAGCGTAGATCACCCTCGCCAGATTGTGCTGCACAGCATGCTCCAGCGCGAAGGTCAATGATGAAAGAGTCTTGCCGCCACCGGTGGGGACGACTAAAGAATAGAATCCTTGCGGCTCTGCAGCCTTGGCAAGACATTGTGCTAAAATTTTCTGCCGGGCCGCATTGACTTTGCCCGGCTGCGCTTGCGCTTGTTTCTTCGATATAAAAGACTGCAACAATGATCGCAGGCTGATGAAATCATTTCGATGCAAGGCTGTTCTGCGTGTCGATTTATCTGGATCGCAAAACGCCTCGGTATCGAGAAAATCCGCATCCACCAGGCAGGAAAAAAGCATGCGCGTAAAGAATGCCATGCTGAACATGGCGCATTCGCGCTGCAACTGGAAAGGGAATGTCAATTTCCAGGTGCAATCAACTTCAGGTAACAGTTCGGTTTTCTCTGTATTCTTGCGCAACCGGTAGTGCAGTTGCCCTTCTTGCGGGCCACCGTCAGGAAGCCCACCGTGGTGCCCGCAAATTACGTACGCGAGCAAATACCCTAACTTATTCTCGCACTTCAGCGCCAATTGGGCGCCAAAAGTAACGTGATCAACGCGAGTTGCTTTCCCTTCCAATCTGGCGAGAAAAGCGGCGCAAGCCTTTCCGATGTCGTGAAGCAAGCCAACGCATCGTCCCCATTGCCCGGCATTGAAAGCAGCGGCAAACTGTTCGGCGAGTTCGCCCACATTGCGAAGATGTTCGGAAAGCGGCTGCCAATCGGATTTATCCGTAGTTTTAGTTGAATGGGCATAATACGAATGGAACATTACGAGGAACCTCCTTTCTTCGTCGGACATACCGATGGATACGCACCCCATGGTCGATATCTATTCAGCACTTTCTGTCATTGTAGGGGGGAAACTTTTGCATTTTCCATCCGTTATTTTGCGCTGTCCTACAATGTCGGGCTGACCTGATCCGGATGACGAAGAATGGAATGGCCGTTATTGCAACGGAGAGAAGGCCTCCGTGATTCAACTGGTTTATTTGGAGTGATTCATGGGAGGAATGAAAAAAATGCTGGCTGATGACATAGCCTTCGGGCCGCATGGTTCGGCCATCAATGTCCGCCGTGCAACGAATGGGGTGAAGAGGATGGCTTTGGGGAGCCCTGGATTCAGGGGGAAGAGAACTGAATAATTTCTGCTGTCGAATGTCAGGATCGCGTATATCCCTCCTGTTTACTAATAATTTCAATAGGTTGAATATGCATGACCGATATGATTTGATCTCGGGGCTCGAGTGTTTTTCAACACCCTGCTCGGGTTCAGAACTTCGTGCCGTCGTCCAAAACCTTCCTGAGTTGAACGGACAGTTCTTTTTGAGTGAACGGTTTTTGCAGAAAATGGGTGTTGTGGTCGAGTACGCCGTGGTGGGCTATGACATCCGCCGTGTAGCCCGATACAAACAATGATTTAAGGCCAGGAATCAATGCGTGCAGGCGCTCGGACAGTTCCTTGCCGTTCATTTCCGGCATGATGACGTCGGTCATGAGCAGGTCGATGCCACCGGAGTGCGCATGCGCCAAGTCAATGGCCATGGCCGGATGCGAGGCCGCCAGCACCTGATAGCCCAAACGCTTCAGCATGGAGTGGCTCATTTCAAGCAGAGTCGGTTCATCCTCGACAAGCAGGACGGTTTCCCCCTTGCTTGTTGCGCACTGATTCTTTTCCTGCTCCTCGAGCTGTTTGGCTCCTGCATGCAAGGGCAGATAGATTTTGAAAACCGATCCCTTGCCCGGCTCGCTGTACACATTGATAAATCCGTTGTTTTGTTTGACAATGCCATACACGGTGGCCAGTCCGAGCCCTGTGCCCTGAACGCCCTTGGTCGAAAAAAAAGGCTCGAAGATATTGTCGATCAGCGACCTTTCCATGCCGCAGCCGTTGTCGCTGACCGAAAGCAAGGCAAAGGTTCCGGGATGGAACTCCGGGTGGAGACTGCAATATTCTTCGTCGAAAACGGCCGCCTTGGTTTCGATGACGATCCTGCCGATATTCGTGATGGCGTCGCGGGCGTTGACGCATAAATTGGCCAATATCTGGTCGAGTTGAGAGCGGTCCATCTTTATGGACGGCAGATCGGTTGTCGGCGACCAGACGAGTTCTATGTTTTCGCCGATCAGGCGATGGAGCATTTTCAGCATGCCCTCAACCGTGGCATTGAGATCGAGCACCTTCGGTGAGATGGCCTGCTTGCGCGAGAAGGCGAGGAGTTGCCGGACGATGTCTGCGGAACGCCTGGCCGCGTCATGGATTTTTTCCAGTTTTCCGTAGAGGGGATGGGTGGCATCGATCTGCCCCATGGCCATCTCGGCGTAGCCGAGGATGATGGCAAGAAAATTGTTGAAATCGTGCGCGACACCGCCGGCCAGGCGGCCGACGGATTCCATCTTCCGGCTCTGCTGGATCTGCGCCTCCAGCAGCAAATGCTCGGTAATATCCTGCTTGATCGCGACATAGTTGACAATGGTGCCCGACGCATCGAAGATGGGTGAAATCGTGGTCGCTTCCGTAAACGTCGTGCCGTCTTTCTTTTTGTTGACGAGACGTCCCTTCCAGGTCCTGCCGCTGGTGATCGTCCCCCACAGATCCCGGTAGAACGGCTCGTCGTGTTCGCCGCTCTTCAGTATCCTGGGATTCTGTCCGATGGATTCCTCGCTCGAAAATCCCGTTCTCCGTTCAAAGGCCGGATTGACATACTGGATCGTTCCCTCGTTATCGGTGATGACCACGCCTTCGTCGGTCTGCTCGATCACCGTGCGAAAACGCTCGCGTTCGAACTCCGCCTGGCGGCGCTCGGTGATATCGTTGCCAATGGTGAGGAACTCCGTGATATTCCCCTGTTCGTCGCGAATGGCGCGGTGGGTCCAGGTCATCCACACCCGGCGGCCGTCGCGGCAGATGTTTTCATGAACGACATTCAAATGGTGTTCCGGATCATCGATGATCTCCTGGATGGGCTGGGGGTGGTCGCTTTGCGGTGATTTCCGCTCTTCGGGAATGAGTATGCCAACTTTTTTGCCCGCAATGTCCTCGGCGGGCCAGCCGAAGAATTTTTGCGCATAGTCGTTGAAGAAAGTGACCGTGCCGTCACCGGTCCACCGGATGATGGCACTGTTGGCGTTCTGGATCAGTTCCCGGTACCGGCGTTCGCTTTGGCGCAGGCGGGCGATATTGCGGCGGCGGTCCGCCACCAATCCGTCCACGCGCGCCACCACCTCCTTCATGTTGAAAGGCTTGGCAAGGTAATCCTGGATGCCGCACTTGAGCAGTTTCAACCGCAGTTCGTCGTCGACCTTGGCGGTCAGCATGATGATGGGCACGTCGGCCAGGCCGGGATGGGATCGGAGTTGGCTGACCATTTCCTCCCCGTCCATGACCGGCATCATGACATCGGTCATGATGAGATCGGGAATGAGCGCCAGGGCCTTGCTCAATCCTTCCCGTCCATCGAAGGCGCTCACCACCCGATAGGTGTGGCGCAGGTTGCCGGCGATAAAGGCGTTGAGGTCGTGGTTGTCTTCAACCACCAGTATCAACGGCGAATCGCCCGATTCGTCGGCAGGATGGCCGTCCTCATGCGGACGCAACTCGTCCACGGCCTGGTGACTGATGATGGGATCGAGGCGACTCGGCGCGCTGTGCACCACTTCCGTTCCGGCGGGCGCGTGCAGGGGCAGGGCGATCGTGAACAATGCCCCGCCGCTCGATCCCTCGGCAAGGTCGACATGGCCGCCGTGCAGTTTCACGAAGTGCTGAACAATGGCCAGGCCGAGGCCGGTGCCGCCGAAACTGCGGCGGGAGCCGCCCTTTACCTGGCTGAATCGTTCGAAGACGGTGTGGCGGAATTCCTGCGGGATGCCGGGGCCGTTATCCTCCACCTCGATGAGCGCCGATTCGTCGGTCCGGCGGAGTCGCAGTTCGATACGACCGCCCATGGGGGTGAATTTGAAGGCGTTGGAAAGGAGATTGATGATGATGCGTTGTATCTTTTCGCTGTCAGCCTCGATGTCGATCTCCTCCGGAACATCGATGCCGTAGTCGATGCCTCTGTCCGCCGACAGGGATTGGAACTGCGCCGCGGTTGTCCGGGTCAGGTCGGCGAGATCAAAGGCCGAGTATTCGATGGGCATGCGCCCCGCGTCAAGTTTGGCGGCGTCGAGCAGATCACTGACATGGCGATAGAGCAGGCGCGCGTTCCGCAGCATCATCTCTGTTTCCCGCCGTTCTTCCCCGGAAGGGTCGGAATGCTGTTGCAACCGTTTTTCCAATGGCGCCAGGATGAGGGTCAGGGGAGTCCGGAGTTCATGGCTGACATTGGCGAAAAACTCGGACTTGAGACGGTCCAGATCCGTCAACCGTTCGTTGAGGGTGGCCAATTGCTCCATGGCGATTTTAAGCGCGCGATTGGAGTCTTTGATCTCCCCGGCCCGTTGCCTGATCTCCGCCTCCATGCGTTCGGCCCGCGCCTCGATTTTTCCCGATCGCTCGGCCTGTTCCCGGCTGAGCATGAATTCGGTAATGTCCTCGACATGATGGATGATGTAGGCGACATTCCCGGCCTGATCGAACACGGGGGTGTTGACCGGGCTCCAGTACTTCACCTTGAAGTCGGTGCTGCCGTCCCGGAGCGGAATGTCGTATTTCTGGATGCCCATGATGTCCGCATTCCGGCTGCACCGGACACGGTTCAACGAGGTGCGCAGGTCGCCGACGCTATTCGAGGAATTGTCCTCCGGATTGTCGGGGAATATCTCGAACAGGCCATGCCCGACAATGGCGTCGCGCGAGGTGCCGGTCGCCTTCAGATAGCGGTCGTTCACCGCGACGATGGTGTAGTCGTCGTCGGCCTGCACGATGAGATAGGGGTGCGGAGCGGCATTGAATATCTGGCAAAAGAACGGATCGTGGTGTGGCGGCTGCATGAGAGGTTCTCCTTGCCCAAAAAGCTTATGGCGACACCATCGAGGGTGCCCTGGGAAGAGGCACACTCTGCACGTGTGGGAAAGAGACTGCGTACGCGATGGGAAAAAAATAATCTCTTTCCGCAAGAATCGCGAGGGAGATCGTGCAATGAAACCCGCCCGGACGCGTCAGGCGGGGAGACAATCCAATAGGTCGGCGGGAAAAGTGAAGCGCCGCAACGGCTTCATGCCCACGGCGGTCGAGTCGGACCCTTCGACGATGAGGGGAGACACGTTCCTCCGCGCGGCTGGTGGCGGCACATGGCTTCCTCATTTCATTCCGTGCTCTTTTGAATCGTGCCGTCCACGGCCATGGAAGATCCGCGTCGACCGGTCGGGGCGGGTAGGACGCGGCGCAGCCGCCGGCCGCAGACCGGACCCCGGCCTGTCCGCGGCGGCATTACGGCTCGGAGTCCGGCTCCTCGGTGTGCATCCGGTTGATCTGCAGGCCGGCGTCCCACAGGTTGTCGATCAGCCGGTCCATGTTGTCGCCCTGCACCTTGAGGGTGACCAGTTGATGTTCCTCGGAATAATCGGAAAAGACCGTGATGCCGAGAACCGTCATTTCGCATTTCTTGAAAACCTGGAGCATCGCATAGAAGGAAGCGGGTTTGCGGTCGATCTTGATTTCGATGCGGGCCCCCTGTTTCCGGGCGCCGAGGACTTCGAGGAAGGCGTCGAAGATATTCGTTTCGGTAATGATCCCCACGAGCTGTTCGTCCTGCATCACCAGGAGCGAGCCGAATTTGTGGGTGCGCATCAGCAGCGCCGCCTGCTCCAGCGGCGTGGACGGATCGACGGTGACCGGCGAGCGGGTCATGATGGCGCCGGCCTCGATCCGGCTGGCGTGTTCCAGGTTTTCAGGACTGACGCTGGGGTCGAAAATGGAGGGCATGGCGCGGAACAGGTCTTCTTTGCTGATGATGCCAACCACCTTGCCGTCGTCGACCACCGGGACCCGGCGGATACGATTTTCTCGCATGATGCGCTCCACCTCGACAATGGGTTGGTCGCTGGTGACGGTGAGGACGTTGCTGGTCATCCACAGTTTGACGAACATGGGCATTCTCCGGAGATTATTTCTGTCTCTTGTTGGGTATGATGAGGATGGCATGGGTGCCGGCTTCGCCGCTGACCTGCTGCTGCAGGCGGAAACAGACATTGCCGACGGTCATGGGCAGGGTCATACGGCTGTTGCCGATGCGGATTTCCGTGCCGGCGAACACCTTGCCCGTCGCCACAATGGTACAGGCCAGGGCATGGGCGAGTCCGTTGTCGTCGGCCTCCCGCTCTTTGGGTACGGCCAGGTTCAGCCGAGCGAACTGCCTGCGGTTCGCTTCATGGGTCTCGAGCAGTTCCTCGAGTTCCTCGCCGGCCGCACGCGACCCCTTGCGATGCCGGAGCCGCTCGATGGCCTGGGTCTGTTCCTCGATGGTACGCCGCAATTCGAAATACCGGTGCAGCTGGTCGGGCACGACGGCCGCGGCCAGCAGGGACGGCGGCGCGATGTCCGAGCCGACGGCACCGGTGGTGACGGAACCGTAGGCGACCAGTTGCGAGGCGATGATCAGGGCCGAAGGACTGCAATGCAGATCCCCCGAGGCATGCAACCGGCAATAGGAACCATGCCGGCGCAGCACCGTCTTGCCGCCGCTTTTGGTTCTCCCCTGGATGACAAAGGCAACATCGATATCCCCATGGGCCTGCACGGTGGCGAATTTGCCGATGACGCCGCCCTTGATCACCACATTCCCGTCCGACCGCACCATCGCTTTGTCGACATCGCCGCCGACCAGGACGTCGCCCAGCACGCTGACCTTGAATTTCGGCCGGATCGATCCCCTGATGTCCACGGCATCGCGGGAGACGATGTTGCCGGTCTCGAAGTCGACGTCCTGCGCCACGACGTGGTGAGAGCAGACCCGCACCGAATTGTCGGTGACCATGGACAGCACGCCGTTGCGGAGCGCCCTGATCTCGCCGGTCGCCTCGTCCAGCGCGGCATCGTCCATGGTCCGGATGACGATGTCCTTGCCGGGCGCCGGGGCGATGGCCGTGCCGTACAGGTCCCTGCCGGCGATGCCGTCCGTTGCCGGGATTTTCTGGGCGATCAGCTGATTCTTGGTCACGCCGATGAACATGTTGCGTTCCCGGAAGTCGATCTCGCCGTTGCCCATGATCTTGCCGGGCAGGGAACCCACCTCCATGGCGAAGCGGAGCCAGGCGTCCTTGCCGTTGACCGGCAGGGCTCCCAATGCCACGACGTCATGCCGGGGACGCTGGTCGGCCCCGCACCGCTCCAGGCAATGGTCGATGGCCTGGGGGAGGCGGCCGAAAACAACCTGCTCCTCGTCGAGGACCTGCACAATGGTGTCCCGATCCGGCAGGGCATGGCCGGGAGGCGGTGGGATGAGATACAGGACCGCCTGCATGCGGTCCGGGGTTATCTTGATCAGCCGGTCGATACCGAGGCGCAGGCGTTCGAGGCGATGCGAGGGAGTGGAGACGTAGCGCGGATAACCGCTGACCGTGGCGATCAGGTGTTGGCCGTCAGCGTGCATGGTGACGTGCTCGCCGGGCTCGATGACCTGTTCCGCCGGGAAGGGGCAGGAGACCTCCTGGCCGAAGATGTTCCTGCCAGTCTGGGACGCGACCGGCGGGCCGGGACCGGCCACCGTCTCGCCCTTGCGGACCAGCGGTGTCAGCAGCAGCTCGATTGGCCGGGACTGGCCGGATTCATCGGTTGCCATGACTAGCAGGCGCGCGGAAGGAAAGAGTGGCTGCAGGCCCTTGCGGCCGATCACCGGGGGCGTCCCGGCGGCAAGGATGATCGGTTCGGTCAGCGCTTCCCCCGCATCGATTTGTTCCTGGGCTCGGGCGATGGCCGCCTCGTCAAGACCGTGAACGATGCCCTGCCGGAGCAGCAGCCGATGGAGTTGCTCGCCGGAGGCGAGCCGCAGGTCGGCATCGGCTGCGGGAGCACCCTGCAGGCGGGCGCTGAGGTGATCGGCTGGAATATGAAGAGAGTAGAGTGCGCGGGCCACGGCCTGATGTTTGGGTGAAAAGTCTGTATTATCAAATTCATATCATAACAAATGCCCCGGAACAAGAGAATCCCTGATTTTCTTGTGATTTCAGGATGGAGGCAGCGGACCGATCCGGAACAGGGATGAAGCTCGGGTCGAGGCACCGGCCAAGGATGCGGGTCCGGTCGGAGAAACGGAAAAGAGGTGGGGTGCGGGCGTCATTCCCGGCGGTGGCGCAGGGTTTCCATGTACTCCTCCCATTCCACCGGTAGCGAGGATTTTTTCCTGATGTTGCACTCCTTGCAGCAGGGGACGAGGTTGTCTTTGGTGCTGCGACCGCCGCGCGCCAGCGGGACGACATGGTCCATGGTCAGGTTGTGGTAGCCCACCTTTTGGCCGCAGTACCAGCAGGTGCCGGATGCCGTCTTCTGCTGCCACCAACGGCTCTTGCGCAGGGTCCTGGCCTTGTCGCGCTCGGCTCGGATCAGGGCCTCGTCGATGGCGTCGAGGGCAAAATATTCTTTCTTCATCCGTCCAAGCCTCCCGACAGCAGGTGGCGCGCCCGGCCGACCAGGTATAGGGAGCCGGCCACGCAGATGAGATCGTCGGGTTTGGCCTGCTCCAATACGATCGCCAGCGCCTGATCAACGGTTTCGCAACAGCGGGTCTTGGCGCGGAATTCGGGCGGCAGTCCGGCAAACAGCGTCTCTGGCGCCGCAAAACGCGGCGATTCGGTGCGGGTGAGGATAATCGCTGCGGCCAGGGTCAGGAGGTCGAACAGGGGCTCGCCCATGTGCTTGTCCGCCATGTTGCCCCAGATGAGCAGGAGCCGGCAATCGGCATAATCGGTGCGCAGGGTCTGGACCAAAGCGGCCACGCCTGCCTCGTTGTGGGCGCCGTCCAGGAGAACGCGCACGGTTTTTTTCCGGTGCCGGACCGGAATCAGCTCCATGCGGCCGGGCCAGCGAACCTGTCGCAAGCCGGTAGCCACCGCCTCGGCGGCAACCGGAAAGATCGGCGCCAGCACGTCGAGCGCGGCCAGGGCCAGAGCGGTGTTGACCACCTGATGGTCGCCCCGGAGCGGCAGGGGCAGGTCGGCGTGGACCGCACCGGTGACAGCCTGGTAGGTGAACGTGCTGTCGCCTGTTGCCTGCGCCGAAAAATCGCGGCCGAACACGAACAGCGGACTCTCCAGTTGTTGGCAGCGGGCCTCGATCACCGGCAGCGCCTCGGCCGCCCTGCCGGAAAAGACGGTCGGAACACCGGACTTGACGATCCCCGCCTTTTCCCCGGCAATGGCCGTCAGGGTCGAACCGAGATACTGTTCGTGATCGCGGCTGATATCGGTGATGATCGCAAGTAGCGGCAAGACCACGTTGGTGGCGTCGAGCCGGCCGCCCATGCCGGTCTCGAGAATGACGGCATCGGCCCGCTGCTCCGCGAACCACAGGAGGGCGAGCAAAGTGGTGCATTCGAAATAGGTGGGCTCGAAACGGGTACCGATCAGGGCGGCCAGCCGGGCGGTCAGCCTGGCGAAATCGGCTGCGGGCATGAGCGCATCGTTGATGCGGAACCGTTCGCGGACGTCGATCAGGTGCGGCGAGGAGTAAAAACCGGCGCGCAGGCCGGCGGCCGCGAGGATCGCCTGCAGGGTCGCGCCCACCGAGCCCTTGCCGTTGGTGCCGGCGATATGGACGATCCGCAGCCGATCCTGGAGATTGCCCAGTTCGTCCAGCAGGGCGCGGGTGGTATCCAGGCCGAGCTTGATGGTGAAGAACTGGCGCTGCTCCAGCCACGCTTCGGCCTGGCGGGTGGTCATGGTTGCGGTCATGGGGGCGCCACCTTTATTCGAGCACGTCGAGCTTGGCGTAGTCGAGGTGGAGAATCTTGCTGCCGTGGCGGTCGAAATGGACCTCCACCCGGCGTGGTCCGGGAATCGAGGCGATCCGGCCGGGGCCGAAAAAGGCATGGTTGACCCGCATCCCCTCGGCGAACACCGTCCGGGAGGCGCTGTTCCCGGCCGTGGGCGCCGGAAGCGAAGAAGACGGCTGGTACTGGCTGGTCAACGGTGCGGTCACCGTGCCGGCCCGGTCAATGGCCTGATACAGGCCAGGGTTGATCTCCCGCAGAAACGGCGACATGGCGGTGCGCATCTGCTGCCGGTCCGGTGTGACCATCTCGCGCGGATAGGTCAGATACAGTTGGTTTTTGGCCCGGGTCGCGGCCACATAGAGCAGCCGCCGCTCCTCCTCCCACTGTTCGCCCGGGGTGGCGTTCATGTGGGGAAAGCGGCCCTCGGCCAGCCCGATGACGAAGACCGTGTCCCACTCCAGCCCCTTGGCCGAGTGGATGGTGGAGAGTATCAGCCGGCTGTCGTCGGCGAAGACATCTGTCGCCACGCCAACGTCGGGCGGGTCGAGGGCGGTGTCGTCGACAAAGGATTGCAGGTCGCCGTAGCCGGCGATCAAGGCCTTGATCTGGTCGAGTTCCTTGCGCCTTTTGGGGTAGTCGTCGTAATACATCTTCTCGAACACCGGGCCGTAATACTCCATGACCAGATCGAACTGGTCGGAGGGTGTCTGGCCCGGCTCCTGCAACCGCTGCAGGGTGGCGACCAGCAGGTCGAACTGGGTTTTCCAGGCCGGGGCCGGCCGGTAGGCGGCCAGGGCGGTGAAGGGGGTGTCGGATTGCCGGATGGCGGCCAGGATCTTGTGCACGGTCTTGGGGCCGACCTTGTCCAATTGTAGGAGAATGCGGTTCCAGCTCAGGTTGTCCCAGGGGTTGATCACCACCCGGAAAAAGGACAGCAGATCCTTGATGTGCGCCGATTCGGTGAGTTTGAGCCCGCCGCGCTTGTCGAAGTCGATGCCGTGGCCGGCCAGTTCGATCTCCAGCTTGAACGAATGGAAACCGGAGCGGAACAGCACTGCGATATCGTGGAGCGGCGTTCCTTCCTGACGGAGCCGTTCGATCGTCTCGACCACGAAACGGGCCTCGGCCGCCTCGGTGGGGGCGACCACCAGCTGCGGCCTGCTGCCGCCGTCCTTGCCGGTGAAGAGCGTTTTGGCGAATTTTTTCTCGGCATGGGCGATGATGTCGTTGGTCAGTTGCAGAATCGGCTCGGTGGAACGGTAGTTCTCTTCGAGCTTGACCATGGTGGTGCCCGGAAACTGCTCGGGAAAGCGCATGATGTTGGAAAAATCCGCGCCCCTGAAACTGTAGATCGACTGGGCGTCGTCGCCGACCACCATGACATTGCTGTGGCGATGGGCCAGCAACCGGACGATTTCGGCCTGGAGCAGGTTGGTATCCTGGTATTCGTCCACCAGAATGTGCCGGAACCGGGTCGACAGCTCGTCCCGGGCCGCTTCCGATTCGGCCAGCAGCCGCTTCCAGTTGATGAGCAGGTCGTCGTAGTCCATCAGGGCGTGATCGAGCTTGAACTGGCGGTAATGCTCGGCGATTGTATAGAAATCGTTGATGAATTCGCTGAGGTGAATGTGGTCGCCGTACACGAGTTGTTCGATGGTGGTCGCCCTGTTGACCGCGCCGGAGATCAGGTTCATCACCACCCGTTTCGAGGGGAAGCGCTTGCCGGCGCCGGCCATGCCCAGGGAGGATTTGAGCAGGTTGATGATGCCCTCGGCGTCGCCCCGGTCGATGATGGTGAAATTGGAGCCCAGGTCCAGGTGATGGCCGTGGCGGCGGAGAAGGATGTTGGCGGTGGCGTGAAAGGTCCCGCCCATCACCCGGCGACAGGAGCCGGCGGTCAGGTCGCTGGCGCGGCTGAGCATTTCCTGGGCGGCGCGGCGGGTGAAGGTGAGCAGCAGGATCGATTCGGGCGGCACGCCCTGGGCGATGAGATGCGCCATCCGGTAGACCAGGGTGCGGGTCTTGCCCGAGCCGGCGCCGGCAATCACCAGGATGGGGCCGTCGCTGTGGGTGACGGCGGCGTACTGCGCGGGATTGAGCTGTTCGGCCAGGGAGGAAGAGGAAATCATGGAGGTCTGCGCGGAGGTCGGGAACAAGGGGAGATGCATATCCGGTCTTCTACCACGGCAGGGCCGGGGGTGCAATGCCTGTTGACACCGGCGGCTGCCACTGGGTAAAGTCGCAAGCCGCTGGCGGCCGTTGCGACGGCCTGCGGGCGGACACGGCACAACAGCGAGGGAGTTCCGCCGGTCCGGCGAAGATGGTGTGAGGCGCCGTGTGAAGACAAAACCTTGACAGAGGATGCGGACGACAATGATACAGCCAGAACAGATATTCACGGATGAGGTGCTCCGGTCGCTGTTCCCGCCGGAGCGTACCGATGCCTTTTTCGACGCCCTTTTCGGTGACGCGGCCGAGGGCGCCTACGATATCGCCCTGACCTACACGGGGTACGATCCCCAGGGGCACACCCTTGATTTCCTCCTGAACCTGCATGAACGACCGGGGCGCTGCCTGGCCTGCAACCTGACCTACGGCCTGCCCGAGGTCTTCAGCCGGCATCCGGTGATCAACATCAAGGGACTGGTGGGAGAGATCGAGCAACAGCTCGGCGGCAGTCTGACCTGTACGGGGTGGAAGCTCGGCCATACCGAACAGAAGGGGCGCTCGTTGCACTGCATTCCGCTGAGGATGCAGCTGGCCGCCAAGTGAGCGTTTGCTGGCAGGGGCGGCTGCCGGGGGAGCGGAGGACGGTTAATTGACGGCGACCTGCCCTCTGCCGTTGGCCTTGGCCTGATAGAGGATATCGTCGGCCTGCTCCAGCCAGCTCTCGATGGTGATGCTTGGCTGCCATTCGGCCAGGCCGATGCTGACCGCCAATCTGCCGGCCCTGGTGACGATGTTGAGCCGTTCCACCGCCTGGCAGAGCCGTTCGGCCAAAAATCTGGCATCCTGCATGCTGGTGTCGGGCAGGACCAGGAGAAATTCGTCGCCCCCCATGCGGACCAGCATGTCGGTGAGGCGGATTTCCTTCTTCAGGGTCTCGGCGACCTGTTTCAGCACCTGATCGCCCATGAGATGCCCCATGGTGTCGTTGACCGCCTTGAAGTGATCCAGATCCAGGGCGGCCAGCGTCAGGGGATGGCCATGCCGCCGGGCCTGTTCGACGATGGAGCCGATCCGCTCCTCGAAGACGAAGCGGTTGGGCAGGCCGGTCAGGCTGTCCCGGCGGGCCTGGGCGAAAATTTCTTCGTATTCCAGGGCTCGCTTCAGCGGTTCGGCCAGGATGAGGAGCGACTCGTCGATGAACTGCAATTCGTCCTCGACCAGCGGCTTGCCCTTGCGCAGGATGACCAGCAGCCCCTGGCAGTCAGTGGAGGTGAACGCCCATTTGTGCACCCGGAAGCCGATGGCCAGGGCGGTGTCCGATTCCTGGCTCGCCGGTTGCTCGAGGATTTCCTGCGCCAGTTGGATGGCTTCCCGCCGCTTGGGGCCGTGGTAGGAGCAGAACATGTGCATGCGCTGACGGGTCGGGTTGTGATAGCCGATCAACTCATGGCCGACAAATTCCATCAGCCAGATGGAATAGGCCTCGATCATGGCCGGCAGATCGAGGATTCCCGCCATTCTCTGGTAGAGGGTGTTGATTTTCTGGAGCTTTTCCGATTGCTGCCGGTAGTGGCAGAGTTCCGACAGCAGATTCTCTACGGTGGAGGCGATCTGGATATCGACCTGGTCATCAAGCACTTTCATGTTCATAGCGGTCACGCGGTCGGCTTGGAGGTTGTGGTGCTGATTGGCAGAGATCCTCATGCAGAATGCATCACACAATGAGCCATTGCCCAGGATAAGCGATTTCTGTGCCCGTTGTACAAAAAATTATATTATACAAGAATATCAAGGTGTTTTTGACTGATGTCCGTGCCGACAAGAAAGGGCGAGAGGTGCTTGTCAATTTTTCGACCAACCATGGGGACAGGCGGGCCGGATGTGGCGGATCAGCCTGATATGGTGCACATATCGGACGTGACGAGACGATGGGGAACGAACTGAATCTGGGCCAGATGTTCCTGGTCGGATTTTCCGGCTGCGAGGTGGGGGCGGACCATTGGCTTGCCCGCGCCCTGGCCGAGGAGTGTCTGGGCGGGGTGATTCTCTTTGCCCGCAACGTCGACGGCTCGGTGCAGAACATCCGTTCGCCCGGCCAGCTCAAGCGGCTGGTCGCCGGGTTGCGGCGTTGCGCCGCCATGCCGCCGTTCATCGCCGTTGACCAGGAGGGGGGCAGGGTTTGCCGGCTGGTGCCACGGGACGGGTTCCGACCATCGCGCAACGCCGCGGAACTGGCCGAAGAAGGCATCGAGGCCACGGCCCGCGCCGCCGAGCTCATGGCCGCGGAACTGGCCGAATGCGGCATCAATCTCAACTTCGCGCCGGTGGTGGATCTCGATCTCAACCCGGACAATCCGATCATCGGCCGCTACCAGCGAAGCTTCGGCGCCGACCCGGAACTGGTGGCCGGCCATGCCCGCGCCTTCATCGAGGCCCACCACCGCCACGGCATCGGGTGCTGCCTCAAGCATTTTCCCGGTCATGGCAGCGCCGGCAGCGATTCCCACCTCGGTTTCGTCGATAGTACCGAGAAATGGCAAGCCGTCGAGTTGGAACCCTACCGGAAATTGCTGGCTGCGGGATACAGTGACGGAATCATGACAGCGCACCTGGTCAACCGTCGTCTCGATCCGTCGGGACTGCCGGCCACCCTGTCGCCGGCGGTGATCACCGGCCTGCTGCGGCGGGAACTCGGCTTTGCCGGGGTGGTGTTCAGCGACGACGTGCAGATGCGGGCCATCGGCGCGGGCTGGGCCTATGGCGAAGCCGTGCAGCGGGCCGTGCTCGCCGGGGTGGATGTGGTAGTGGTCGGCAACAATCTCAGGCCGACCGAAGATGCAGTGACCGAAGGCATCCGGTCGATCCGCGCCCTGCTTGACAGCGGCCGGATCGAAACCCATCGTATCCGCAGTTCACTGGCGCGCATCGCGCGATTCAAGGCAACGATTTCAGGGTAACAACCATGGACATACCCCATCCCACCCACAATCTGGTCGTCGGTTATGCGGCCTGGCTGTTCGGCTTCATCGGTGCCCACCGTTTCTATTACGGCAAGCCGGTGACCGGCACCATTTACTTTTTTACCCTGGGGCTCTTCTTCATCGGCTGGATCGTCGACCTCTTCCTCATTCCCGCCATGGACCGCGAGGCCGCCATCCGCTCCATCCCCGGCCCGATCGACTACAACGTCGCCTGGCTTCTGCTGGTTTTTCTGGGGCTGTTCGGCATCCATCGTTTCTATATGGGCAAGATCTGGACCGGCCTCCTCTATCTGCTTACCCTCGGTCTGTGCGGCCTGGGCTATATCTACGACATGTGGACGCTTAACGATCAGATCACCCTGATCAACGGCAGCGCCACCCGGCGGCTGAGCTGATCGTTCCGGCCGGTTGTTGCGACGACGCCCGGAGCGCCGAAGAAAAAGGCGGGTTGGCTCAGGGGCAGCAGAGCACCTGATTGCCGCCGGCAGCCTTGGCCTGGAGCAGACAGCGTTCGGCGATCAGCAGCAGATCCCCGGCCTCGGCGGTACGCGCCGCGGTTTCGGGGACGAAACCGGCCACGCCGAAACTGGCGTTGCAAGCAAGGGCATGGCCATTCACGGTGCAGCCGAGCCGGACGCACTGTTCCCTGAGTCGGGTGGCGACCCTGCCGGCGCCGCTGAGGGGAGTCTCCGGCAGGACGAAGAGAAACTCGTCGCCGCCCCAGCGCGCGATGGTGTCGACATCCTGACGGATCGCCTGTTCGGCCGCACGCGCGAAAGCGGTGAGGACCGCATCGCCGGCCCGGTGGCCAAAGGCCTCGTTGATCGCGGCCAGCCCGTCGATATCACAGAGGATGATCGAGAGCGAATGCCGGTAGCGAAGGGAACGGCGCAACTCCCTGTGCAGCAGGGCGTGGATGTGCACCCGGTTGTAACAGCCGGTGAGCGGGTCGGTGTGCGACAGTCGGTCAATGCGTGTCTGGAGGCCGTGTTCCCGCTGGACCAGGTCGAACTGCCGCACGGTATCGAGCAGAATGGTGGCCAGAATGTCGGCGGGCGTACTCTCCGGCACCACCCGGAAGACCGAGCGGCTGTTGGCCAGCGGCAGGAATTCGGCGACTTCCGCATCCGGGACCAGGAGCAGGGGGATGGCGGGCGAGATCGACTCCGCCTGTTCGAGCAGGTCCAGGCCGTCCATGTCGGGCAGGCGGGCGGCAACCAGCAGACCGCTCCAGGCGGTCGGCCTGGCCAGAGCGGCGAGGGCATCCTGGCCGCACGTGACCACGGTTGTCTCGAATGAGTTCGGGAATTCAGCGAAAAAAGCCTCGAACTTCAGGTGCTGGCTGACGATGAGAAGAGGAAAACGCATGACAGTGCTCCGGAGAACGGTTGCTGGAGGGGTCTATGAAATCATAGCACCGCGGCCGGAAAACAAAAAACACTCTTTTCGTTGGCACGCACGGCGGACTGCGGTATAAGGCCGCGCAAAGGAGTACAGGCATGAACAACGGCAACAGCGGCTGCAAGCCGGAGATCGACTTTCCCTGCCGGTGGCAGTTTCGCCTGATCGGGGAGGAACGGGCCGCCATGATCGCGGCGGTCGGCATGGTGGTGGACAGGTCGGCCTGCGAGATCACCGACGGCAACGTCAGCTCCGGCGGCCGGTATCTGAGCGTCATCGTGGAACTGACAGTGGCCGACGAAGCCGAACGGCTGCGCCTCTACCGGCAGTTTGCCGCCGATCCGGCCATCAGGGTGGTGTTATGAGCGAGACAGCGGCAGGGAAAGACAAGCCTTTGATCGATAACAAGGTGATCCCGGTGATGCGGGAGGCGATCGTCACCGTGCAGATGCTGCTGTTCAAGATGCTGCGGCAGAGCATCCACGACCGGTACGTCGACCGGAGCGAACCCGCGCACACGCAGCTGGCCGGCGCGGTGATCAACAACCTCTTCGGTACCCGGCCGGCGGATGCGGCGGTGGCGGCCTTCGGCGCCGCCAACCGGGAACTGGTGGAGCAGGAGTTGCGGGAGCTGGCCACCACCTGCGCGCCGCTGCGGCCTCTGCTCACCGATGCCCTGCGCATGCAGACCATCTGCGACAACCAGGAGGGCATCCATTCCATCCCCTCCCTGCTCATGGCCAGGGCGCTTGGCATCCTGCAGGAAGACCAGGAACTGCCGCTGCCCTCAACCTTCATGCTCCAGGTGCGGCGGCTGGCCGCCGAGCACGGCCTCATCGAGCCGATGGCCGCCGCTCCTCCTCCCGCAGAGTAACCAGCGTAGCCCCCCAGGAACCGCCGGTTTCGTCGGCCAGACGAAACCCGGCCACCATGTCCAACCGGCCGAGCAAGGCGTGCACCGTCCGCCGCAGGGTGCCGGTTCCCTTGCCGTGAATGATGCGCACCTGGAAGATGCCGTGTCGGCGGCATTCCTCCAGATAGTCCGGAACGAGCGTCTTGATGTCCGCGGGCCTGAAAGCGTGCAGGTCGAGGGTGCCGTCGATGGGCAGGGCCACCGGCTCCAGTTCATCCATGGGCACCCCGTTCGGCGAGCAGGCTTAGGGCAACGGCTGCGGCCCGGTCCGAGGCGCCCGGCCCGCCCAGTTGCTGCCGCACTTCGTCCAGGCCTGCCAGGATGGCCTGCCGCCTTGCCTGGTCGATCAGCATGCTTCGGGTTTCCTGCGCGATCTGGTCCGGATTGGCCGCATCCTGCAGGAGTTCGGGGATGATGTCGCGCCCGGCGATCAGGTTGATGAGGGAAAAAAACCGCAGGCCCCGGATCAGCAGCCGGCCCAGCCAGTAGGTATGCGGGCTCATCCGGTAGGCGGCCACGGTCGGGACCCCCAGGATGCCCAGTTCCAGCACCGCCGTGCCCGAGGCGGCCATCGCCGCGTCGCAGGCCGCCATCATGGCGTAGCGGTCTTCCGTAATTACCCGGATGTCGAGGCGCTCCTGCCAGGCGGCCAGGCCGTGTTGGTCGAGCAGGGCGCGGCTCACCGTGGGCGCCTGGGGCAGGAGAAAGGTGAGACGGGGCATGTCGCGGGCCAGGCGGCCGGCGGCCTCCAGAAAGACCGGCAGCAGGGCCGCGATCTCCTTGCGCCGGCTGCCGGGCAGGAGCCCGACCAGGGTGCGGTCCGCCCCGATACCGTGCCTGCTCCTGAATTCGGAGGGAGACAGGCCGGGTTTGACCGAGTCGAGCAGCGGATGGCCGACAAAATCGACCTCCATGCCGTGGCGGGCATAAAAGTCGGGTTCGAAGGGGAGAATCACCGCCATCCGGTCGACCAGCCGTTTGATGGTGCGGACCCGGCCGCTGCGCCAGGCCCAGATCTGGGGGCTAATGTAGTAGAAGACCGGGATGCCGAACTGTTTGGCCTTTCTGGCCAGCAAAAGGTTGAAGTCCGGATAGTCGATCAGGATCAGCAGGGCAGGGCGGTGGTCGCGCATGCGTTCGATCAGGGCGCGACGGGCCCGGAGGATGTCGCCCAGATGGCTGAGCACCTCCACCGCGCCCACCACCGCCAGCTTGGCGGCATCGGCCAGCAACTCCACGTCGGCGGCCTGCAATTCCCGGCCGCCCATGCCGCAGAAGCGCAGGTGCGGGTCGCGGGCCAGCATGGACCGGACCAGATGGGCGCCGTGCAGGTCGCCCGAGGCCTCGCCGGCCACGATCATGACCTCGCGTGGCTGTTCGCTCTGTCGGAATTCACTCATCGTTCGTCAGTGGGGCTGCAAGAAGGCCAGCAGGTCGGTGCGGCCCTCGTCCCGGAGGATCTGCTCGATCCGCTCGCGGTCGCTGTGGATCTGGGCGATCACCTGCAGGGCCACGTCCAGGGCGCGCCGTCCCTCTTCGCCGCCAACGGCCGGTCGGCTGCGCTCGCGGACATGGCGGACAAAATCGCGCAGCTCCAGCTCGAGCGCATCCTGGTCCTGGAAGGACGACTTGCTGATCTCCGGCATGGGATGGCCGCCGTCCTTGTCCGGTTGCAGCCGCACCGCCATGATCTCCTTGCGGCCGAAATCCACCGACAGGTACTGGCCGGGCTGGAAGATGCGCATGCGCCGCATGGTTTCCATGGAGATGCGGCTCACCGTGATGTTGGCGGTGCAGCCGTTGGCAAAGATCAGACGGGCGTTGGCGATGTCGGTCAGCCGGGTGATCACCGGGGCGCCGGCGGTGAGGATCGACACGATCGGCGACTTGACGATGGACAGGACGATATCGATGTCGTGGATCATCAGATCGAGCACCACATCCACGTCCGTGCCCCTCTCCTTGAATACCGCGATGCGATGCGCCTCGATGAACAGGGGATGGGTGAGCAGGGGCTGCATGGCGAGCACGGCCGGGTTGAACCGTTCCAGATGCCCCACCTGGAGGATGCACTGTTGTTCGCGGGCCAGCCGGATCAGGTCGTCGGCCTCGGCCAGGGTGGTGGTAACGGGCTTTTCCACCATGACATCGACGCGCTGCTGCAGGCAGGCCTTGGCCACCTCGTGATGCAGGCTGGTCGGCACCACGACCGACACCGCATCGACCTGGGCGAGCAGGTCGTGGTATTCGGCAAAGGGCCGGGTGGCGCATTCCTCGGCCACCTGCCGGGCCCGTTCCGGATCGGTGTCAACCACGCCCACCAGGTCGACATCGGCCATGGCCGCATATTTCTGGGCATGAAAACGCCCAAGATAACCGACACCTATCACGCCTACTTTCACAATGTCCTTCATGTTTTCCTGTTATCCTTGTGTCTTTTCATGCCTAATCGGCTCGGCAATCAGATGCCGAGATAGGCTTTTTGTATATCGGGATTGCGGCGGAGGGCCGCGGCCGTGTCGTGCATGACGATGCGGCCGTTTTCGAGGACATAGCCCCGGTCCGCCACCTGCAGGGCCAGGTTGGCGTTCTGCTCCACCAGCAGGATGGTTCGTTGTTGTTCTTTATTTATTTTGATTATGATTTCAAAAAGATGCCTGGTCATGAGCGGCGCCAGGCCCATGGAGGGCTCATCGAGGAGCAGAAGCCGGGGCCGGGTCATCAGGGCCCGTGAGATAGCGAGCATCTGCTGCTCGCCGCCGGACAAGGTGCCTCCCGGCTGGTGGCGCCGCTGTTTCAGGACCGGAAACAGGTTGTAGAGATGTTCCCGGTCTGCGGCCACCTGCCGTCTGTCCCGGCGAAGAAAGGCCCCCATGTCGAGGTTTTCCGCCACGGTCAGGTCGGGAAAGACATGGCGGCCCTCGGGCACTTGGCAGATCCCGAGCCGGACCAGTGCCTCCGGCGGCAAGCCGCCAACGGGCCGGCCCTCGAACAGGATCTCGCCCCGGCAAGGCGGCACCAGGCCGCTGATCGCCATCAAGGTGGTGGTCTTGCCGGCGCCGTTGGCGCCGATCAGGGTGACGATTTCGCCCCGGTCCACCCGCAGGCTGACCTGGCGGAGCGCCTGGATGTGGCCGTAGGCCGCGTCGATGGCGCGCAGTTCAAGCACCGTACTCCTCCTCACCCAGATAGGCCCTGATCACCGCCGGATGGCGTCGAATTTCCTCGGGCGTGCCTTCGGCGATCTTACGGCCGTAATCCATGACAACGATGTGGTCCGAGAGGCGCATCACCAGCTTCATGTCGTGCTCGATCAGCAGGATGGCCAGGCCATCGTCCCTGAGTGAGGTGATCAGGGCGTCCAGTTCCTGGGTTTCCTGCGGATTCATCCCGGCCGCCGGCTCGTCGAGCAGCAGCAGCAGGGGCTCGGTGGCCAGGGCTCGGGCGATTTCCAGCCGCCGCTGGGCGCCGTACGGCAGGTTTGCGGCCCATTCGTCCGCCTGCTCGGCCAGTCCGATCCGTTCGAGCAAAGCAAGGCTCATGCCAACGGTTTCCCTTTCCTCGCGCACCGTTGCCTCGGGCCTGAAGATCGCTCCGAACACCTTTGATGTCGTGCGGCAGTGGCGGCCGACCATCACGTTTTCCAGTACGGTCATGTGGGGGAAAAGGCGGATGTTCTGGAAGGTGCGGGCCAGACCCGCCGCGGTGATCCGGTGGGGCGGCAGGCCGTTCAGGTTCCGTTGCGGCCGTCCGGGCGGCGCCAGCACCAGATCGCCGCCAGTAGGGCGATGGAGTCCGGTCAGGCAATTGAACAAGGTGGTCTTGCCGGCGCCGTTGGGGCCGATCAGGGCCACGATTTCGCCCGGACGGAGGCGCAGATCCACCCGATCCACGGCGCGGATGCCGCCGAAATCCATGGTCAGATCGTTGACGGTGAGCAGGGGCTGCATGACTGTGTCAATAATGCCACATGTTAATGGCTGCCTGTGTAGGTTCGACGCACCCGGGGAATGAGGCCCTGCGGCTGCACGATCATCATGAGCACCAGCACGGCCCCGAAGACGAGCATGCGGTATTCGGCCACGGCGCGCAGGTACTCGGGCAGGAGCATAAGGATCAGGGCCGCGGCAACGACCCCGACGATCGAGCCCATGCCGCCCAGCACCACGATGCAGAGAATGATCGCCGATTCCAGGAAGGTGAAGCTGGCCGGGTTGATGAAGGTTGTCTTGGCGGCGAACAGCACGCCGGCCATGGCGGCCCAGGTCGCCCCCAGGGCGAAGGCGGTCAGCTTGATGGCGGTCTTGTTGATGCCCATGGCCTGGCAGGCGATATCGTCCTCGCGCAGGGCGAACCAGGCCCGGCCGATGCGCGAATTGCGCAGGCGGTTGACCACGAAGATGGTCAGAAGCGCCATGGCAATGGTGAGATAGTACTGATAGACGAGCGAGGTTTCCAGGGACATCTCGATGCCGAACAGGCCCGGCCGGGCGATATTGGCGATGCCGCTCGGCCCCTGGGAAAAATCCCCCCAATTCTCCAGGACCAGGCGGATGATCTCGCCGAACCCCAGGGTGACGATGGCCAGATAGTCGCCCCGCAACCGCAGCACCGGGAAGCCGAGCAGGACGCCGAACAGGGCCCCCAGCAGGCCGCCGATGGGCAGCGCGGTCCAGAAGCCCAGGCCGAAATGGAGGTGGAGCAGGCCGTAGGTGTACGCCCCCACCGCGTAAAAGGCGACGTAGCCGAGATCGAGCAGGCCGGCGAAGCCGACCACGATGTTGAGCCCCAGCCCCAGGACTACGTACATCAGGGCAGTGGTCATGATGTTGACCTGGTAGGTGGAGAACAGCAGCGGAAAGACGAGGAAAAAGAGGCCGACCGCGGCAAGGAGCGGAACAAGACGACTCGGGGTGAGGAAAAACGCCTGGCTCGGTGCCGCTATGGCCCGGTCCGGCTCCTGGCGGCGGCGTTCCCCGCCGGCGGCGCGGTGGGCCGCCACCAAGCGGCAGGCCAGGGCGACGGCCGCGCTGAGGCCGCCGACCCACAGCATGTTGGCCCAGCGCCAGGTCACGGTCTGTTCAATGGGATGGACCTTGATCACCAGCAGAGGAAAGGTGAGGAACATGAACCAGAAGCCGGTGAGCAGCGCCTGGCGGATATCTTTTCCGGTCGGCATGGCCGTCTTCTCCGGGGCCGGCGTCATACCTTTTCCACCGCCGCCTTGCCGAGCAGGCCGGCCGGCCGGAAAATGAGGATCAGCACCAGCAGGGAAAAGGCGAACACGTCCTCGTAATCACTGGAGACGTAGCCGGTGGCAAAGGCCTCGGTCAGGCCGAGGACGAAGCTGCCCAGGACCGCGCCGGGGATGGAGCCGATGCCGCCCAGGACCGCGGCGGTAAAGGCCTTGATCCCGGCGAGGAAACCGATGGCGAAGTTGATCTGACCGATGTGCGAGGCGATCAAGAGGCCGCCGATGGCCGCCAAAGCCGAGCCGACGACAAAGGTGAGGGAGATGATCCGGTCGACATTGATGCCGACCAGAAGCGCCATTTTCTGATCCTGGGCCGTGGCCCGCATGGCCTTGCCGATCCGGGTGTACTTGATCAGCAGGGTGAGCGCCGCCATGACCAGGGTCGAGACCGCCAGGATCACCAGGTCGGAGGAGCCGACGATGCCGCCGTAGGGTTCGAGAAAGGCGAATTCCGGGATGAGGGTGGGGAAGGGGACGAAATCCGGGGTCTGCGCCAGCAGGACGTAGTTCTGCAGAAAGATGGACATGCCGATGGCGGAGATCAGCGGGGCCAGCCGGGGGGCGTTGCGCAGGGGCCGGTAGGCGAGCCGCTCGACCGTGAAACCGTAGGCCCCGGCCCAGACGGCGGCGGCCAGGGCGGTCAGCACCAGGATGGCGGGCAGGGGCAGGCCGTATATGGTCAGGACCGAGGACACGATCAGGGCGGTGAAGGCGCCGATCATGTACATTTCGCCGTGGGCGAAGTTGATCAGGCCGATGATGCCGTAGACCATGGTATAGCCCAGGGCGATCAGGGCGTAGATCGATCCCCTGGTCAGGCCGCTGAACAGCAGTTCAAAAAAATACTCCACGAAAACATCCTGAAAAAAGCCGGGTTGGGCGGAGAGGGGGGCAGGGCCGGCAAGGGAACGCGGCTGTTGCCTGGGCGGGCGCAACGTTCATCGGACCTGCACGAACTGGCCGTTGTTGACCTGGTAGATGGAAAAACCGATGCCCACCGGTTCGCCCCTGGTATCGAACTTGATGGCGCCGAAGGGCGTGGCGACCTCCTCGGTGCGCAGGGCATAGGCCACCGCTTCCGGGTCGGCGGACCCTGCCTTGGCGATGGCGTTGGTCAGGGCCAGGGCCGCGGCGACGGCGTTGTCGAAGAAGGCGCCGGGATCGGTACCCTCGGCCTGCCTGAATTTTTCGCGGTAGGCCTTGGTGAGCGGATTGGTGGAGACATCGGTCGGCCCGGTGGCATAGACGCCCTCGGCGTCCTTGCCGGCCACCTTGATGAAGGTGTCGTCCTTGACGCCGTCGTCCGAGACAAAGGGGATGGCAAGCCGCTTCTGCCGCATCTGGCCGACGAGCTTCGAGGCTTCGGGATGGTAGCCGCCGAACAGGACCGCTTCGGCGCCCGAGCGCTTGATCTTCTGGACTACGGCCGAATAATCGACCGCGCCGGGGGTGATGCCTTCAAACAAAACCACCTGGGCCTTGCCGGATTGCTCGATCAGGGATTGGGCGTATTCGGCCAGGCCCTTGCCGTAGTCGCCCTTGTCGTGCAGCACCGCGATCTTGCCGGCATTAAGGGTGTGCAGGGCGAATTCGACCTGGTTCGCAGCCTGGGTGTTGTCGGCGGCGATGGTCCGGAAAAAATAGGGATATTCGCCGCTCTGCGTCAGGGCCGGGGTGGTTGCCGAAGGGGAAATGACCAGAACCTTGGCGGCGCGGTAGATCGGCAGGGCCGCCCTGGTGGCCCCGGAGCAGATGTGGCCGATCACCGCCTTGGCCCCGCCGGAGACCAGCTTGGTGGCGCTGTTGGTGGCGATCTCCGGCTTGCAGCCGTCGTCTTCGACCAGGAGTTCCACCGGTGCGCCGTTGATGCCGCCCTTGGCGTTGATTTCCTCGACGACCAGACGGACGGCCTGCAGGGTCGGCAGGCCGTAGGAGGCCAGATCGCCGCTGTGGGCGCCGGCGACCCCTATTCTTATGGGTTCGGCGGCACGGGCCGGATTCGCCGTGCAGACCGACAGGGCCAGGGCAGCGAGTCCGAGAAGAAAATGGCGAGTATGCGACACGATGGCGCCTCGTTTTCGGATTGAATTGCAAAAGCAACAGGAATGCTCTACTGTGCCTTTTTCATACCGTATTCTGCTTTTTTTGCACTAAAAATGACCGGTCGCGCAGGCGGGACCCAGGTCCCAGCCATGGCGCCGTTGTAGCCGACATGAAGACCAATTCGTTGTATTTCGCTTTCGGTCGTCCGTTTTCCCCCCTGTATAGCTTGGCCATGCACCTGCGCGCCTCGTTGTACCGGCGGGGGACGCTGCGTTCCTACCGCTTCGAGGTGCCGGTGATCAGCGTCGGCAACCTGACCCTCGGCGGCACCGGCAAGACGCCGATGGTGCAGTATCTGGCCCGCCTGCTTCAGGAGCACGGCTTTCGGCCGGCCATTGTCAGCCGTGGCTACGGCGGCACGGCCAACGATAGGGTGAACCTGGTTTCCGACGGCGCCACCTTGCTGCTCGATGTCCGCACCGCCGGCGACGAGCCGCGGCTGCTCGCCGAAACCCTGCCCGGCGTGCCGGTGCTGACCGGCATCGTCCGGCGGCTGCCGGCCCGGCGCGCCCTGGAGATGGGCGCCGACGTGCTTGTGCTCGATGACGGCTTCCAGCATTTGCAGATCGTCCGCGACATCGATCTGGTGCTGTTCAACACCGATCGCCTAGCCGGCAATTCCCGGGTTTTTCCCGGCGGCGACCTGCGGGAGCCGGTGGCGGCCTTGCGGCGCGCCACCGGTTTTGTCATGACCGGGGTGCATGCGGCCAACCGCGAGCGGGCCGAACGGTTTGCCGAACTGCTCCGCTCGAAGTTTCCGGGCATTCCGGTGGCCTTTGCCGGTTTGCGCATGGAAGGCCTGGTGGGGCTCGCCCCGTCCGGCATGATCGCACCCGTGGCCACCGAGCCACTCCGCCAGCAGCCATGCTTTGGCTTCTGCGGCATCGCCCATCCCGAACTGTTCCGGCAGACCCTGGCCGACCACGGTTTTTCCCTGGCCGGGTTTCTCCCCCTGGCCGATCACCAGCGCTACAACGAGTCGCTGGTCAGCAGTCTGCTTGCCGAATCCCTGAAGGCAGGAGCGCAGTGGCTGCTGACCACGGAAAAGGATTTGGTCAAACTGGCCGGGCAGGTGGCCCACCTGCCCCTCCCTTTGCACGGCTTGCGGATGCAGGTGACGACCGATGCCGACTTTTCCCGCGGCATTCTCGACGTCCTCCACTCATGGCGTTCATCAAATTGAGCAAGATGTTTGCTGTGTCTAATTGACCACATTTCCGGCTGTCGGGGCAGATTGTGTTTTTTTTGCCACACGAAAAGGCAAAGAGCTGCCACTAGCCCGGCCCGGAGTTGCCCCTGATAATGTTATAATTTGATTAAAAAAATTGTACTTTTTGCTGCGGGACTCATGTTTTGCGCTTGGCGGTTCGATAGTTGCATGCAATTAAGTAATTGTTCACGCATTGAGTTGGTTCCATTATTTTTTTTTCCTTTTTTACGCACGCATGGCACATCAGATAGAGCCGTATCAATATACCACCCAGCGCCCGGTCAGTTGCTGCGGCGTCGGCCTGCACACGGGCCGGACCGTCAACCTGACCATCAATCCGGCCCCGGCGAACACCGGCATCCAATTCCTCCGTTCCGACGTGGCCGGCCGGCCGGTCATCCCCGCGCGGGTTGAACGGGTGGTCAACACCACCTTGGCGACCACCATCGGCGAGGGACCGCATACCGTTGCCACCACGGAGCATCTCCTCGCAGCATTGCGGGGGTGCGGCATCGATAATGCGGTGATCGACCTCGATTCCCATGAGGTGCCGATCATGGACGGCAGCGCCGGCCCGTTTGTCCGCCTGTTGAAGACCGCCGGCTTGTGCCGGCAGCAAGCCCTGCGCAAAATCCTGCGGATCACCCGGCCGATCAGCCACGTGGCCGGCGACAAATCGATCCGGATCGAGCCCTATGACGGCTACAGGGTTTCCGCCCGCATTCAGTTCGACGACGATCTGATCAGCGAGCAGCGTTATTCGGTGGAAGTGACGCCGGAACGGTTCGGCCGGGAGATCGCCCGGGCCCGCACTTTCGGCTTCGTCGAGCAGGTGGAACAGCTCTGGCAGAACGGCCTGGCCCTGGGTGGCACCTTGGACAACGTCATCGCCATCCACTGGAACCGGCGCTCCATCCTCAACGAGGACGGCCTGCGCTTCGACGACGAATTCATCCGCCACAAGGTCCTCGACCTCATCGGCGATATCGCCCTGCTCGGTTCCCCGGTGCTGGGCCATGTGATCGCCGACCGCTCCGGCCACGAGCTGCATCGAGCCTTCATGCAGGCCATCATCGACAATCCCCAGTCCTGGGAATACGTGACCTTTAAAAAGCGGGGGGAATCCCTGCTCCGCCACGTGGTCCAGTCCACCCAGACCTCCGGCCATCGCTTCGCCCCTTTCTTCGCTCCGGTGGGAGGGGCCATGGCCTCGCGGCCGGTGTGCGCCGCCTGAGGCGAGCAGCGACCACCCGGGCGAAAACGATTGTCCGCCATCCGACCGCCGGTTTGCGCCGGCGGTTTTTTTTTGCCATGAACGGTTCCGCGGCGGACAACGGTTGTCTCGCGTCGGCAAGCCGCGTATAATGACGCGGCATTTTTTTCCTTTCAGTTCATCAACCGGAGTTTCTCGAGAAGACAAGCATGGGCGCGACACTCACCACCATCGGTTTTGTCGGCGGCGGCCAAATGGCCGAAGCCATGGTCCGCGGCATCCTGGCCGCCGGCCTGACCGCAGCGCAACAGATCACCGTCGCCGAACCGGTGGCGGCCCGCTGCGAGTACCTCACCAGTCAGTACGGCGTTGTCTGTACCCAGGACCCGGCCGCTCTCTGCCGGGCCAGCGAGGTCGTGGTCCTGGCGGTCAAACCGCAACTGGCCGCCGCTGTGCTGGCGCCTTACCGCTCCCTTGTCGGCGAGCGGCATCTGGTGCTTTCGATCATGGCCGGCATCACCCTGCGCACCCTGGCCGATGCGTTTGACGTACCCGTGCGGTTGATTCGGGTGATGCCCAACACCCCGGCCCTGGTGCTGGCCGCTGCTATAGCCTTCAGTCCGAATGCGCAGGCAACGGCCCGTGACCGGGAGATCGCCACCGCGCTTTTTTCCGCCGTGGGGACCTGTGTCGAGGTGGCGGAGCATCTGCTGGATGCGGTGACGGGTTTAAGCGGCAGCGGTCCGGGCTATGTCTTCGCCTTTATCGAGGCGATGATCGATGCCGGCGTGCTGGCCGGCCTGCCCCGGCCCATCGCCGAGCAACTGACCGTGCAGACCGTGCTGGGTTCGGCCCGGCTCGCCCAGGAAAGCGGCGAACATCCGGCGGTGCTCAAGGGGAGGGTGACCTCGCCCGGCGGCACCACCATTGCCGGGCTGCACATGCTGGAGAAGGGCGCCCTGCGCGGGTTGATCATGGATGCGGTTGCCGCGGCAACCGAGCGCTCCAGGGTGCTGGGCGGATGAAGATCGAGTATGCAGGGGTGGTCACCCGCCCGGACAGTCCGGAGGTCGAGCAGATCGGCCGGGAGATGATCGCCTGGTTCGAGCAGCGGGGCATCAGGGCCACTCTGAACGGCATTGAGCCGGATATGGACATCCTGATCGTGCTCGGCGGCGATGGCACGCTGCTCCATGTGGCGGAAAAGGCCAGCCGCTACCAGCTGCCCGTCCTGGGCGTCCATCTGGGCAGTCTCGGCTTTCTCACCGAGGTGGCCGCCGACGAGCGCTACCAGGCCCTGGAGACGCTGCTGACCGAGGACGAGGTCCGCATGGAAAAGCGGATCATGCTTTCCGCCGCCTATGTGAACGGCACGACCGGCAAGAAAAGCGCCTCGGTGCATGCCTTGAACGAGGTGGTCATCGTCAAGAAGAGCACCGAGGCCATGATCCGGCTGCGGTGCTGGGCGGGCAGGGAATATGTCACCACCTATCGGGCCGACGGGCTGATCATGGCCACGCCCACCGGCTCGACCGCCTACAACCTCTCGGCCGGCGGCCCCGTGGTCCATGCCGAACTGGAGACCATCGTCCTCACCCCGATCTGCCCCTTCATGCTGGAATCGCGGCCGGTGCTGCTCGGCTCCCGGCAGAAGGTCACCGCCCAGCTGCTGGCGCCGGCCGGCCAGGTCAAGGTGATCGTCGACGGCGCATTGCAGTGGACTATCACCGAGAACGACTACCTGCTGGTGAAAAGGGCCTCCAAGCCGCTCTTGATCGTCAGCTCGCCGTGGAAGAGCTACTTCAACATCCTGCGCAACAAGCTCAACTGGGGCGGCGCGGGAAGCATCGACGTGCCCTTGCCGGAAAAGGTCTGCAAGCACTGCTGACCTGCTCCCGCTTCTGCCAAACCGTCCAAACCGCCCGCCCGGTCCGGCGGCTGTCCCGCCTCACCGTTTGCGCCGCTGCACGTTGTATTTTTTCATCTTGTACTGCAACAGGCTCTTGGTAATCCCCAACTGCTCGGCCGCCCTGGCCTGCACGTAAAAATTGTCCTCAAGCGCCTTGCGCACCAGCTTTTCCTCGATGCCGTTCAAGACCTCGGCCAGGCTGAGATGCTCGGGAATGAACTGGCTGATCTCCAGGCTGTTGCTCCACTCGTGGGCGCTGGCCAGTTCCATGGAATCGGGCTGCACGTCCTCGGGTTCGATCCGGTCGCCGTTGCAGAGAATGGCCGCCCGCTCGATGGTGTTCTCCAACTCCCGCACATTGCCCTCCCAGGGCAGACTGACCAGAAGACGCAGGGCCTCCGGCGAAATATCGAGGGGTTTGCCCAGGTTGCGGCTGTTTTTTTCGATGAAATGGGTGACTAGGGCCGGGATGTCGTCCACGCGCTCACGCAGGGGCGCCAGATGGATGTGAATGACGTTGAGCCGGTAGTAGAGATCCTCCCTGAAATGGCCCTTTTCGACCTCGTCCTTGAGGTCCTTGTTGGTGGCGGCCAGGATGCGGACATCGACGTGCTGGGTGACCGAGCCGCCGACCCGTTCGAAGCATTTTTCCTGGAGCACCCGCAAAAGCTTGGCCTGGAGTTGGGGCGGCATCTCGCCGATCTCGTCGAGAAAGAGGGTGCCGGCGTCGGCCAGTTCGAACCGGCCCTTGCGCATGGCGACGGCGTCGGTGAAGGCGCCCTTTTCATGGCCGAAGAGTTCGCTTTCCAGCAGGTGTTCCGACAGGGCGGCGCAGTTGACCGAGATGAAGGGCTCGTCCTTGCGTGGGCTCAGGTTGTGGATGGCCCGGGCGACCAGTTCCTTGCCGGTGCCCGATTCGCCGGTGATCAGCACCGAGGAGGGCGTGGGCGCCACCTTTTCGATCAGCTGGTAGACCGCCCGCATGGACGGGCTCTTGCCGACCATGCCGCCGAAGCCGGAACGCGGGGTGGCCTCGTCCCGCAGCCGCCTGATCTCGCGGATCAGGCCGTAATGCTCGATGGCCTTGGTGACGCTGGCCAGGAGCTGCTGGTTGGAAAAGGGCTTGGCCAGATAGGTGAAGGCCCCGAGTCGCATGGCTTCGACCGCCTTTTCCACCTCGGCGTAGGCGGTGATGAGGATGACCGGCAGCTCGCGGTTGAATTCCTTGATTTTCGACAGGAACTCGATGCCGTCCATGCCGGGCATCTTCATGTCCGACACCACCAGGTCCAGGTCGGTGCTGTGGACAATGGGCAGGCCGGCCAGGCCGCTGTCGGCGGTGAAAACCTCGTAGCCTTCGTCCCGCAGGATTTCGGCCAGGACAATCTGGTAGTTGGGTTCGTCATCGACAATGAGAATGGTGTGCATGGCGGCTCGCAGCGAAAAAAGGTTAATGATGCCGCTCGGTGAGGCGGGCGGTGAGGTGCTCGAGGATGGCGCAGGGCGGGCAGAAGCCCGACGAGGTACCGGCCAGGCGATGTACGGGCCGGGTGGAGCCGTGGAAATCGCTGCCCCCGGTGGCCAGGAGGCCGAGTTCGGCGGCCAGAGCCTTCAACTGCTTTTTCATTCTCCGGGTATGGGTCGGATAGTACAGTTCCAGGCCGTCGAGGCCGCGGAGGCACAGCTCGCGGACCAGCGGAGGCTGAACGGTCAGCATCGGATCGAGCTGTCCCGGATGGGCCAGGACGGCCAGGCCGCCCGCCCGGTGGATCATCCCGATGGTTTCCACGGCGGAGTAGCTGAACCGGCTTTCCCAGGCCGGCCGGTTGCGGCCGAGATACTGGCGAAAGGCGTCGTCAAAGCTGGCCACCACCCCCTTGGCCACCAAAAGCCGGGCGATGTGGGGCCGGCCGGTCTGGCCGCAGCGGGAAACCGCCTCGACCTCCTCCGCGGTGATGTCGACGCCCAGGTTCTGCAATTTCCGGAGGATGACGCTGTTGCGCCGCGCGCGGCCTTCCTGAAGCGGGGCCAGCCAGCGGTGCAGGTCGGGGTCGGTGGCGTCGATGCCGTAGCCGAGGATATGGATGGTGCGCTCGTGCAGGCTGGTGCTGATCTCCACCCCGGATATGACGGCAAGACCGGCTTCCTCGCCCAGACGCCGGCTCTCTTCCACTCCCTCGACGGTGTCGTGGTCGGTCAGGGACAGCCCTCGCAGACCGTTGCCCACCGCCAGGGCGACCAGTTCCGCCGGGGTGCAGCTGCCGTCGGAATAGATGGAATGGGTGTGGAGATCGATGCACATGACAACGGCCGGGTTGGATGGATGGGGCGGAGCCGAAAGGAGCAACGTTGTCGAACCAATGTACTCAGGCCCCGGCCATTGCGCAATAACCAAATGAAATCGCCCGATAAAGCGCAGGTTGTCAACGCCGGCCACCGTTCTTATTGTTGGAAGAAATTTTTCTTTTGAAGGAGAAGCGGCCCATGTCAGGACGACAGATGCGCATCGACGAATACAGGATCGAAGAGGAACCCTATTATCTGCCCACCGGCGACGAGCTGGCCATCGCCGAGGCCGCCTATGGCGACGGCTCGCCGCTGCTGCTCAAAGGGCCGACCGGCTGCGGCAAGACCCGGTTCATGCAGTATCTGGCCTGGCGGCTGCAACGGCCGCTGGTCACAGTGTCTTGCCACGACGACCTCTCCACCTCCGACCTGGTGGGCCGCTACCTGATCCGCGCCGGCGAGGCGGTCTGGACCGACGGGCCGCTGACCATGGCGGTCCGGGCCGGGGCCATCTGCTATCTGGACGAAATCGTCGAGGCGCGCAAGGACACCACCGTGGTCATCCACCCGCTGGCCGACGACCGGCGGCAGCTCCCCATCGAGAAGCGGGGCGAGCTGCTGACCGCGCCGCCGGAATTCATGCTGGCGGTCTCCTACAACCCCGGCTACCAGAGCGTGCTCAAGGACCTCAAGGCCTCGACCCGGCAGCGGTTCATCGCCCTGTCCTTCGACTACCCGTCCCCGGACAAGGAGATTGAGATCGTCCGCCGCGAGGGGCATCTGGAGCCGGAACTGGCCAGATCCCTGGTCAAGCTGGCCGGGATGACCCGAGGATTGAAGGATTCCGGCCTGCCCGAGGGGGCGTCCACCCGGCTGCTCATTCAGACCGGCAAGCTGATCGGCCGGGGCATTCCGGTCAAGACCGCCTGCCGCGCCGCCATCAGCGAGGCGCTCACCGACGACCGGGAACTGCTGGCCGCCCTGGACGAGATGGTCAGTTCGCTCTTCTAGCCCCCCATGGACCTGGAAAGTCTCAAGGAAAAATTCTACCGGCTGGTTGCCCCCAGCCTGCCCAACGAGTGGGATGTGGAGGAGGCGCTCAGCCCGCTGGCCGACAACGACTCGACCTGTCTCGACGAGATTTTCGCGCAGATTCCCGCGATCTGGCCGGTGTCGCATTCGCTGTGCTTCGCCTATCTCTCCGCCGCCGGCCCGGCCCTCTGTTGCTTGGCGGTGGACGAGCTGTCGCTGTGGGTGCATACCCTGCTCGATCGCTACGAAACCGGCGGCCTGCGGGGCGCCCAGCTGTTCATGGCCGATGTCGAGCAGCAGTTCGCCCGGCAGTTGCGCGGCCAGGGCGGTCTGCGCCTGACCAATGTCCGTCCCCGGTTGCAGCCCTACGTCAACGGCCTGGCCGGCCGCGAGTTGCCCCTGCTCGGCGCCGCCGAGGCGGCCACCGACTCAGAGGTCATCTTCCTGCCCAGCGAGATCGCCCTGTTCACCGAACAGGAGGAGAATTTTCTTCTCTACAAGCTGATGGCCTCCTTCCAGTGGGCCAGCCTTGCCGCCGGGGTTTTCGCCGCGCCCCCATTGCTCAAACTGCATCGCAAAAGCGCCCATCCCCTTGACTGCTTTTTCTCGGAATTCGACCGACCGGACGATGCCCGCCGCCTGTTTCATCTGCTGGAAACCGGCAGGGTGCTCGCCTTTTTACGGCAGGAACTGCCGGGACTGATGCGGACGGCGGCACCGCTGCTGCCGCGTCTGCCGCTGTCCGGCGACGAGGCGGCCGCCCTCAATGTGCTCGACCGGATGCAGCGGGGCCTGCTGCGCGGCGATTGGCCCGCCGATGGCCACTCGCCCCTGGTGGATCGGGCGACGGCCCTGCTACGCCGTAGCGCTGGGCAGGCCACGGACAACAGGGCCAGCCTGGAAGCGGTGCGCGAGTTGATGGTGCTGCTGGCACCGGACGAGCACTTGGCCGCCACCGCGCCCCTGATCTTCCAGGGGACCCTCCGGCTCCAGGAGATGCGCAACCTGGGCATGAAAAGGCAGGCGGACAAGGAGTTGCGCATGATGCAATCCGCCACTGTGTCCCTGCCCGTGGTGCGCCGGCCGGCCGACGCCGGCGCGCAGTCCGGCAACGAGGGCGGGCAGCAGGGCCATGACGCCGCCCTGATCACGGAGATGGAACAGGCCTGGGAACAACTGACTCCGTTTATGCAGTCCCAGGCCCTGCAGATCAGCATCGACGATATGCCCCAGCCGCCGGCCGACCCGTCCCGGGACCATGGCCAAACCAGGGTGACCGGACAGACGACCAGCGCCACCGGAGGCACGGCCGGTCCGGCTATGGCCCGCACCCCGCATGCCGGCAGGAAAAAGGGGCAGGAGATGACCGAGCCCGTGGTCTACGATGAATGGGATTACCGGCGCAAGGGGTTTCGGAAAAAGTGGTGCGTGGTCAACGAAAGGGAGCTGCCGCCGGTCCAGAACACCTTCATCGAGCAGACCCTCAAGCAGTACCGGGGCCAGATCCGCCGCCTGCGCCATCAGTTCGAGCTGTTGCAGACCGGCGAGCGGTTCGTTCGGCGGCAGCGTGAGGGTAACGACATCGATTTCGACGCCCTGGTGGAATCGGTGACCGACAACGTTGCCGGCCTGCCGCCCTCGGACCGGCTCTTCATCCGCCTGGCCCGGGATCACCGCGATATCGCCGTCACCTTCCTGGTGGATATGTCCAATTCCACCTCCGGCTGGGTCGGGCAGTCGATCAAGGAGGCGCTGGTACTGATCTGCGAGGCCATGGAGGTGCTGAACGATCGCTACGCCATTTACGGCTTTTCCGGAATGCGGCGGCTGCGCTGCGAGATTTTTCCGGTCAAGCGGCTGGACGAGCGCTACAGCAGGACTGTCCGCCAGCGGATCAGCGCCATCGGTCCCAGGGAGTACACCCGCATGGCGCCGGCCATTCGCCACATGACCTCGCTCTTTGCCCAGGTGGAGGCCAGGATCCGCCTGCTGATCGTGCTCTCCGACGGCAAGCCCGAGGATTACGACGACTACAAGGGCGAGTACGCCATCGAGGATACCCGCCATGCCCTCCTGGAGGCCAAGGCCAAAGGTATCCATCCCTTCTGCATCACCATCGACCGCCAGGCGCACGAATACATGGCGCACATGTACGGCGAGGTCAACTACATCTTCATCGACAAGATCAAGCAGCTGCCGGCGCGGATGTCGGAGATCTACCGGACCTTGACCAGTTGAAACCAGCAAGCGGCCCGGCGGCGCGTCGCTCTTCTCCTTGAATATTGCGTTTGTTGGGGGTAAACGAACAGAAGCGGCATTCGCCCGCATCGTGCGGACGCCGTACAGGTTGCAGAACGCTCTCGTCAGGACGCAGGAGGTTCGCGTGTCTTTTTTCAATCGCCGAACGATCGCCCGGACCGTGATACAACTGGTGGGAGTGGCGGCCTATTGCCTGCTGCTGGCGGGGCCGGGCGGCACCCAGCCCGACGCGGCCGACATGGTCCGCCGACTCAAGGCGCAGGCCTACCGCGCCTATTACGGCGTGGAGCAGCCGGTCAACCATGCCCTAGCCCTGCAACTGTACCGGCAGGCGGCGGAACGGGGCGATGCCGAGGCGCAGTTCATCACCGGCGGCATGCTGTACCAGGGGCAGGGGACCGATCCGGATAGGCGCGGCGGCTTCAAATGGTTGCTCAAGGCGGCGGAGCAGGGCAAGGTCACGCCCGAGTCGCTGGCCATCATCGGCGCCATGTATCTGCGGGGCAGCGCGGTGCCGCAAAATTTTCTCGAGGCCAAGCGGTGGCTGACCGATGCCGCCGACAAGGGGAACCTTGCCGCCCAGAACGATCTCGCCTATCTCTACTACAACGGCCTCGGCGGCGAGCGCGATTACACAAGGGCCCTGGAACTCTACGAAAAGGCGGCCCTGCAGGGCGATGTCATGGCCCAGGCCAATACCGGCCTGATGTACGCCACCGGCACCGGCACCGATACCGACAAGGCCAGAGGCTATGCCTGGTATTCCCTGGCGGCCAGCCGCGGCAACGCCACCGCCGCGATCAACCGCAACAACCTGATGATGCACATGTCCTGGGAAGAGTTGAACCGGGCGCAGAACCTGTCGCTGGAGCTCTATCGCCGGGTGGAGAACATGGCGCAGCCGAAACCGATCGCGCCGGAACCACCCGCCCAACCGCAGAAATGAGAAGGAGTCAGCCTTCTTCCCCGGCCTGCCAGTCACGCAGCACCGCCACCATGGCCTCGATGCTGGCGCAGGCGTAGAGCGCCTGACGCAGGCGGGTCGCCCCGTTCAGGCCGGCGAGCAGCTTGGCCGTCTGATTCTTCACCTTGAACAGCACCTTGGCAAGTGGCAGAAACTGCCGGGCCAACCCAAGATACCGCTCGATCACCGGCATCCGTCCGGCCAGCGAATCCGGCCGGTCGTCCGCTCCGAACAGCCACGGATTGCCGAGCGCCCCCCGGCCGACCATCACGCCGTCGCACCCGGTCGCCGCCATCATGGCCAGACCGTCGGCACGGCTGAGGATATCGCCGTTGCCGATCACCGGAATCGACACCGCCTCCTTCACGGCCCTGATCACCCCCCAATCCGCCCTGCCGCCGAAGCCTTGCGCCCAGGTGCGGCCATGGACGGTTACCGCCGCCGCGCCGGCAGCCTCGGCCATGGCGGCGAACCCGGGCGCAACGATGTGCTCGCCGGTCCAGCCGCTCCGGATTTTCACCGTCACCGGCAGGGAGATTTGGGCGCGCACCGTGCGGATGATGGCCTCGGCCCGTTGCGGGTCCTTAAGCAGGGCGGCGCCGCATCCCTTTTTTACCACCTTGCGTACCGGACACCCCATGTTGATGTCGATCAGATCCACAGGCAAAGCGGCAACGATGGCCGCTGCCCGGGCCATGATTTCTGGGTCGCTGCCGAACAGCTGGACCGCGAACGGGCGCTCCCCGGGCACGGTGTGCAGCAGCTCGTGGGTCTTCTTCTGCTCGAAGACCAGGCCGTGGCAACTGATCATCTCGGAGACGCAGAGCGCAGCACCGGCCTCCCGGCAGAGCAGCCGGAAGGGCAGATCGGTGTATCCGGCCAGCGGCGCCAGGAGAAACGAGGAGGGCAGACGGACGGTGCCGATGGCGAGCGGCGGAAAGACAGGCGGAGAACTCGGAGGCAAGGGGGGAACAATCAAGGGCACCCCGGCCGCGGCCGGAGTGCCTTGGGCGTGAAAGACCATCAGGGCGTGGGTTGTGGCTGCTGCTGTTGCTGCTGTTTTCGTATCCGCCTGAGGGCACCGAGATAGATATCCTCGGACAGATCGTCGATGATTTTGGTGAGCGCCGCTTCGTCCGCGGCCGCGCTGACCGTCGAAACCGTATAGTCGGCGGAGTAGAGCTTGGCCGGCACCTCCCAGAGGACCTTGCCGGTCCGCTGGTCCTTGAGGGCGTACCGAATGACGAGATTGACCTTGGTGCCGGTGACTTCGGAGATGGTGCTCCAGCTCACGCTGGGCAGGTCGATGGACAGGATCTCACCGGTCAGGATCAGGTCGGCTCCGCCTTTGTCCTTGGTCAGGTCGACGGAGGCCGACTTCTGAAACCAGCGGGAAAGGGATTGGTAGATCTTCATGTCGAGCCCCAGCTTGTTGGTCCGGTTCTGCCAGGTCGGCATGTAGATGGAATGGTGCGGTCCCTCATACACGTGGGGAAAGGTGTAGCCGCAGCCGCTCAGCAGGAGCATGCCCACCAGCAGTAGCGCCCATCCCGGAAGAGTGTGTTTCAGCATGACATTCCTTGTGGCCGCCATTATGGCGGCGGTGATGAGAGTCGAAGAATCGGTCCTCAGACGACGATGTTGACCAGCTTTCCAGGGACGACGATGATTTTTTTCGGTTCCTGCCCGGCAAGCATCTTGGCAACTTTTTCCTCGGCCACGGCCAGCCGGCGCAGGGTGTGCTCGTCGGTATCGGCGGCGACCTGGAGCTTGGTCCGCACCTTGCCGTTCACCTGGACCACGATGGTGATCTCGTCCTCCTTGGCCGCTTCGGCATTGAACACGGGCCAGGCGGCATCGTTCAGGGCGCGTTCGTGCCCGGTGACCTGCCACAGTTCCTCGCAGAAATGGGGCGCCATGGGGAAGAGCAGGGTGAGGATGGTTTCCAGGGCCTCGCGCAGCACCGCGTCGTCAACGGGTTCGTCAACGGGCGCGGCCACGAGATTGACCAGTTCCATGATGCCGGAGATGGCGGTGTTGAAGTGGAAATTGCTCTCAATGGATTCGGTCACCCGGCGGATGGTTTGATGGGTCTTGCGATGCAGGGCCCGGGACGGCGCATTGAGGGCATCCAGGTCCACGGTTGCCGGTTGGTCGAAGCAGGCGCGCTGGCTGACGACCATCCGGTAGACCCGGTTGAGAAAACGAAAAGCCCCATCCACCCCCTGGGCGTTCCATTCCAGGTCCCGTTCCGGCGGCGCGGCGAAGAGGGAAAACAGCCGCACGGTATCGGCGCCGTACTGCTCGATCAACTCATTGGGATCGACCACGTTGCCCTTTGATTTGGACATCTTGGCCCCGTCCTTGATGACCATGCCCTGGGTGAGCAGGTTGGTGAAGGGCTCGTCCACCTCCAGGTAGCCGAGATCGCGCAGCATCTTGGTGAAGAAGCGGGCATAGAGCAGATGGAGAATGGCGTGCTCGACCCCGCCGATGTACTGGTCGACCGGCAGCCAGTAAGCGGCCGCCTTCCTGTCGATGGGGGCGCTGTCGAGGCCGGGACTGGTGTAGCGGGCAAAGTACCAGGACGATTCGACAAAGGTGTCGAGGGTGTCGGTCTCCCGCCGGGCCGGCCGGCCGCAACTCGGGCAAGTGGTGGCGATGAAGTCGGGCTGCTGGTGCAGGGGGCTGTGACTGCCGGTCGGCTCGCCCGCTCCGGGCAGGAGGATGGGCAGGTCGGCTTCCGGAACCGGCACGATGCCGCAATGGTCGCAGTGGATCACCGGAATGGGCGCGCCCCAGTAGCGCTGGCGGGAAATGCCCCAGTCGCGCAGCCGATAGGTCACATGGGCGCTGCCGAAGCGCTGGCGTTCGGCCTCGACGATGATCGCCTGCTTGGCCTCGGTCGAATCCATACCGGTGAACGGCCCGGAATTGACCAGCACGCCGGGTCCCTCGGACGCCTCGGTCATGGCGGCCGGATCGAGCGGTTCGCCCTCGGGCTGCACCACCACCCGGATGGGCAGGCCGTAGGCGCGGGCGAATTCGAAGTCCCGCTGGTCGTGGGCCGGCACGGCCATCACCGCGCCGGTGCCGTACTCCATGAGCACGAAGTTGGCGACGTAGATCGGCACCCGTTCGCCGGTGAAGGGATTAAGGCAGTAGCTGCCGGTGAACACGCCCCGCTTGTCGAGTTCCTGGTCGAGGCTGGCCCGCTGCTTGGCGAGCACGGTGTCGCGCACAAAGGCCCGGACCGCCTCTTCCTGCGGTTTGCCCTGCACGAGCGTGTCGATCAGGGGATGTTCCACGGCCAGCGACATGAAGGTGACGCCGAAGATGGTGTCCGGCCGGGTGGTGAAGATGGCAATCGCCTGGTCGCTGTCCTCGATCCTGAAGTCGCAGGCCAGGCCGGTGGACTTGCCGATCCAGTTGCGCTGCATGGTGACCACCTTTTCCGGCCAGCCGGTGAGCGTGTCGAGATCGGCCAGCAGTTCCTCGGCATAGCCGGTGATCTTGAAAAACCAGCCATACATGGTCTTGGGCAGCACCGGCTGGTCGCAACGCCAGCAGGCGCCGTCGATCACCTGCTCGCGGGCGAGCACGGTCTGGCAGTCGTTGCACCAGTTGACCGTGGTCTCCTTGCGGTAAATCAGCCCCTTGGCCAGCATCTTGAGGAAGAGCTGCTGTTCCCAGCGGTAGTAGTCGGGGCGGCAGGTGGCCAGTTCACGGTCCCAGTCGTAGCTCAGGCCCATGGCCTTGAGCTGGCCGCGCATGTAGTCGATGTTGTCGTAGGTCCAGGCGGCGGGATGAATGCCGCGTTTCATCGCCGCGTTTTCGGCGGGCAGGCCGAAGGCGTCCCAACCCATGGGATGGAGGACGTTGAATCCCTGCATGCGCTTGTAGCGGGCAATGACGTCGCCGATGGAGTAGTTGCGCACATGGCCCATGTGGATGCGGCCGGAGGGGTAGGGGAACATCTCCAGCACGTAGTATTTGGGTTGATCGGAGCGGTGGCTGACCTTCCAGGTCTTTTCCTCTTCCCAGCGCCGTTGCCAGCGCTGTTCGATGGTCTTGAAGTCGTAGCGGTCGTTGGTTGTTGGGGCGGGTTGCATAGCGGTTCGTGTCGGTCAGTGAATATCGAAGTCTGCCGCCGGCTCGGGCGCGAAGTCCATGGCGGGCAGGCGGCCGGTATAGTTTTCAAAGGTAGTGTATTCGCCGAGAAAAGTCAGCTTGATCATGCCGGTCGGACCGTTGCGCTGCTTGCCGATGATGATCTCGGCCAAGCCGCGGTTCGGGTTGTCCTCGGCCCGGTTGTACACCTCGTCGCGGTAAATGAACATGATGACGTCGGCATCCTGTTCGATGGCTCCCGATTCGCGCAGGTCGGAGAGCTGGGGCCGCTTGTCGGTGCGGTTTTCCAGGCTGCGGTTGAGCTGGGAGAGGGCCAGCACCGGCACGCCCAGCTCCTTGGCCATGGCCTTGAGCGACCGGGAGATGTCGGAGATCTCCTGGGCCCGGTTTTCCGAACTGCTCTTGCCCTGCATTAACTGGAGGTAGTCGACCACGATCAGGCCGAGATCGTGCTCGGCCTTGAGCCGCCTGGCCTTGGCCCGCATTTCCAGAACGGTCAGGCCGGCGGTGTCGTCGATGAAGATGGGCGCATCCGACAGCATGCCGGTGGCCCGGGTCAGTTTCGGCCAGTCGTTTTCGTGGAGCTTGCCGGTGCGGATGCGTTGGGAATCGATGCGACCCAGGGAACAGAGCATGCGCAAGGCCAGGGATTCGGTGGACATTTCCAGGCTGAACACGGCCACCGGCACCTTGCCGATCAGAGCGGCGTGCTGGACGATGTTCATGGCCAGCGCGGTCTTGCCCATGGATGGGCGGGCGGCGAGGATGATCATTTCGGCCGGTTGCAGGCCGGCGGTCATCCGGTCCAGTTCGTCGTAGCCGGTGGCCACGCCGGTGATGTGTTCCTGCCGGTCGAACAGCTTGGTGATCCGGTCGAAGGCCCGCGGCACCACCGCCGACATCGGCTCAAATCCCTGGCCCCTGTTGGAATGGGCGATTTCGAAGATGGTCTTTTCCGCCTGATCGACCAGGGATTCGATATCGTCCTGGGTGTCGTAGCATCGGGCCGCCACCTCGGAGGCGGTCTGGATCAGGCGGCGGAGAACCGATTTCTTGCGGATGATCTGGGCATGGTGCACCAGGGTGCCGGTGAAGGGGATGATCTCGATCAGCGAGGCGAGGTAGGAGGCGCCGCCGATCTCTTCCAGCTTGTTCTGGTCGCTGAGCAGACCGGTGACCGTGATCAGGTCGTGGGGTTCCCGCCGTTCGAACAGGACGAGCATGGCCGCATAGATCGTCTTGTGGGCGTCACGATAGAAATCCTCGGGCGAAAGCAACTCGACGACGTGCAACAGGGCCTTGTCCTGCAACAGAATCGTTCCCAGGACAGCCTGTTCCGCCTCGATATTCTGCGGAGGAAGCATTCTGTCCGAGAGTGTGGCGGTGGCCGGAATGGTCTGGTGCATGGGACTTTAAGCAACGCGCATCAAGGGGGTGGACGATGTGTTTCGCCGCAACTATACCTGCCTGGCCGGGGAATGGCACGTTGAAAATGCAAGTGCCTTTTCTGTAAACAGAAAAGGCACTTACGACAAAATGTCCGGACAGGTTGGGGGGGCGACACGAACGGACGGACGCTTCGCAAAGCGTCCGTCACGGCACGGCGATCGGGCGGAGACCGAACCTCGGTTTACAGCGTCTCGCCGGCGGTTTCCGGAACGACCTGGACCTGAATGGTGGCGCTGGTCTGGTAACCGGTTTTGATCGTGACGGTGTACTCGCCGACGGCTTTGATCGGTTCCGCCAGGATGATGGCCTTTTTGTCCACGGCAATGCCCGCCTCCTGGAGGGCGGTGGCGATGTCGTTGCCGGTGACTGAGCCGAACAGCCGGTTCTCCTCGCCAACCCGTTTGCCAAGCGTGACGACCTTGCCCGCAAGCTGGGCGGCCAGACCCTCGGCCTGTTTCTTCTGCTCGGCCAGGCGGGCGGCGATCGCCTGTTTTTCCTTCTCCAGCCGGGCAAGAGAAGCCTTGGTGACCAGAGCCGCCTTGTGCGTGGGAATCAGGAAATTGCGGGCGTAGCCGGGTTTAACCTTGACGATTTCCCCTTCTTGTCCCAGCGTTTCAATCGTTTCTTTCAAGATGATTTCCATGGATCAGACCCTCTTTGTTGTATCGTAATTGCAGTGATCAAACGAGCCTCGCGAAGCACGGTGTCGGGGGAATCGCTCAGCTGTCATGCATTGGTTTCCTTTGTTTTTCTGAAGTCGCACCAGACATCAATCAATCCCAGCACGGCCAGCAGCATCAGTCCGTACGTCTGCAGGAAGAAGACGAGGTACAGAATCATGCGCACGAACGGTGGTACCCGCCACCGCTCAAGCAGGGCAATGAGCACGGCCAAGCCCTGGAAGAAATAGAGCAGGCCTGAAACCATCATCAGCCAGCCGCCGGCATCCTGCAGCAGACCCGTGCCGAGCAGCAGGACGACAACGGCCCCGATGGGCAGCCAGACCAGATGCTCCGGCAGGCGCCAGGCAACATAGCGTCCCCAGGGGGCGGCACCGGTCAACCGGCCGGCCAGGCCGTTGATCAGGACCATGTTCAGCCACACGGTGGTGACCACCATCGCCAGCAGGAGGCCGGGAAGGATGCGGGGGATGGTTTCCCGCATGGCGGCGGTCGCCTGACTCAGTCCCAGAACCATTTCCGGGGAGAGTCCGGCCTCCTTGGACCTGGACAGCTCCAGGGTCTGTTCCAGACCGAGGTCGAGCGCCTTGAGCAAGAGGTCGTACGGGTTCATCCCGGACAGAATTCCGTACGCCGTCCAGAACAACATCCAGGAGATACCGAGCGCGGCCAAGCCCTTTGCGCCGCTCCTCGCCGCCGAATCGCCGGCCAGCGCGCTGGTGAAAAGCGTGATGCCCAGCGGTGCCAAGGTCAGCGAAAAGACGAACATCTCGAACTGCCGGATCAGCAGCGCGCCTACGCCCGCCACGGCCAAACCGACGGCCACCAGCTTCAGTCCCCTCGCGTACCCGTGGATGGCCAGTGGCATGAACACGGGTGCCGCCAAAAGACCCGTCAGCCATCCCAGCACGGAAGGCACCGCCGCCGGCAGAAAGAACAGGGCGATCAGCAGAAAGAGTTGGCCGGGTGGAAACGGCAGGGACTTCCACCCGAACCCGGAACCGGCCATCCCGAAGGGAATACGTTAAAACTGGGTGTTTCCCATGTAGGGCAGCAGGGCCAACTGCCGGGCCCTCTTGACAGCCTCGGTCAACTGCCGCTGGTGCTTGGCGCAGGTGCCGTAAATGCGCCGGGGGACGATCTTGCCCCGTTCGGTGACAAAATTTTTCAGGGTTTTCGCGTCCTTGTAGTCAATGACAATTTCCTTGTCCGTACAGAAACGGCAGACGCGGCGACGGGAGAACATTTTTTTTTGCTGAGACATATGCGGAACTCCTTACGTTGAACTGAGCGCGAAATCGGCGGATTATTCTTCGGCGGCTTCTTCTTCCAGAGAGCCGCCGTCAAAATCGTCGCCTTCCGTATTTTCGGATTGCGCCTTGGCGCGGGCAGCGGCTTTTTCCTCGATCCGCTGTTTTTCGGCTTCGATCGCCTCGGCATTCATGCTGTCGCCCAGCTTGACCGTCAGATAACGGAGAACCCGGTCATCGATCCTGAAAATACGCTCGATTTCGTCGACCGTCTTTCCGGGAGCGGCATAGTTCATATAGACGTAATAGCCTTGGACCTCCCGGTTGATCTCGTATGCCAGACGCTTGATCCCCCATCGTTCCAGGCAGATGATCGCGCCGCCATCGTTGGTGACGATGGCATTGGTGCGATCAATGATTTCGGTGCATTGATCCTCGCCCAGGTTTGGGCGCAGAATGTACGTGGTTTCGTAGTGACGCATGATTCCTCCTCGTGGTCTGAGTGGCCCTCGCTTCTGTCCTGACGGTGAGAGCGAGAAGGGGTATTTGGATGAGCCGAACAAAATAGTAGAAAGAGACGGGAAATGTCAAGAGAAAAGCAGGTTAGGGATGAGATGGTTTGCCCGACCGTTTTTCCTGGGCCTTGATGTGCTGCCATTGCTCCCGCAGCGCCTGTTCGCCGATGACGGTCGCGTCCCCGAAGACATGGGGATGGCGGCGGGTCATCTTGGCGACGATGCCTGCAAGGACCTCCTCGGAGGTAAACCGGTCCTGTTCGACGAACATGGCGGTCAGCATGGCCAAGATGAAATAGACATCGCCCATCTCCTCGCAAATGGCCTGCTCATCGCCGCTGTCGATGGCCTCGGCCAATTCCCGGCACTCTTCCAGGAGATATTTCTTCAAGGAAGGCGGTGTCTGCCTGATGTCCCAGGGGCAGCCGCCGGGGCCGCGCAGGGTGGCGACCAGCCGTTCCAGGCGGACAAAGGCGCAATCGTGTTCCCGGGACGGTGCGTGTTCCATGCCGATCAGCGTGTCGCCAGCAGGTGCAGCGCCCGGTCGATGCGGCGGTCTACATTGGAACGCGCGTCGCTGAGCACGCCCTCCAACCGGTCGAGAAGCATGCGCTGCCTGCAGTTGATGATTTCCAGATCCTGAATGGTCTGCGCCGCCGAATGTTCGGTGACATTCATCGCCTCCCGGAGGTCGCCGGCGTTTTTCAGCATGGCCCTGACCTCGGCGATTTTGTCCAGGCGGAGAAACAGTTCATCGAAATTAACCGGTTTTTCGAGATAATCGACCGCCCCTTTTTTCATGGCGTCGACCGCCGTGTCGATCGAGGAGTGGGCCGTGATGACGATCACCTCGATATCGACCCGTTTCTCCTTGGCTATTTTCAGCAGTTCGATGCCGCCGATTGCTCCGGGCATGACCAGATCGGTGATCACCACATCGAACACGGTGGTGTCGAGCAGGCGGGCCGCCTCGGTGCCGTTCGCGGCCGTCGTGACCTCGTATCCCGCGTTTTTCAGTCGTTGTTCAAAAAGTTTCCGGATCACCGGATCGTCGTCGGCAACAAGAATAGTCATCGTGTTCATAGGTACACCTTGATCATTTGCGGTCTGTCTGTCCGGGCTCAGTGCAGCTGATAAAATATGGACCGGAGGTGCCGCTTGGGAATGAACCGGGGGCAGATTCCGGTGAGGGATTCGGTGGAACCGATGAGCAGATACCCGTCAGGTTCAAGAATGTCGGCGATTTTATTGAAGAGTTTTTTCCGGTCTTCCAGGGTGAAATAGATGGCCACGTTCCGGCAGAGGACGACATCAAACTTGCCCAGACCGGTGAAGGGCTGCATCAGGTTGAATTTCCGGAAGTTGACCATGGCTCGGATCTGATCGCTGATTTTCCAGGTCTGCCCCGCAGGGGTGAAATACCTGGTGAGCTTGTCGCGGGCCAGGCCGCGTTCCATCTCGAATTTATTGAATTTGCCGCTGCTGGCCTGGGCAATGGCCGCGTCGGAGATGTCGGTGCCCAAAAGTTTGATGGTGTATTTGGACAGATCGCCCAGCAATTCCTGGAGCACGATCGCCACCGAGTACAGTTCCTGGCCGGTGGAACTGGCGGCGCTCCAGATTTTCAGGGTGGTTTTGAGGGCCGGCGTCTTCGGGGTGCGGGCATCGATCAGTTCGGGAAAGATTTTGTGCTGCAAGAGCTGGAACGGGCTGGCATCTCGAAAAAAGAGAGTTTCGTTGGTGGAGATGGCATCGATGATTTTTCGCTCGATGACCTTGGAGGCATCCGCCTTGGCCTTGGCATAAAACTCATGATAGCTGGCGCATCCCTGCTCCTCGGCGATGGTGTTCAATCGGGTTTCCAGGAGGTATTTCTTGCTTTCATCAAGATATATTCCCGAAATGTCGTAAATATATTTGGTGATCAGCTTGATTTCTTCCGAGGTTATTTTCAGCATGAGGCCCGTTGTTTGCAGGAATCCGTTATTTCACCGACTTCACAATCTCAGCAGCGATTCTGTCCAGCGGCGCAACCACGTCGGTCAACCCCAATTCGGCCGGGGCCTTGGGCATGCCATAGACAACGCAGGTTTCCTCGTCCTGACCAATAATGAGTGCTCCTTTTTGCTTGAGTATCTGCAACCCCTTGGTGCCGTCCGATCCCATGCCGGTCATGATCACCGCCGTGGTTCGTCCCACATAGTAGTCGGCCACCGAGCGGAAGAGGTAATCGGCGGACGGACGGCACGAGTTTTCGGGAGGATCGCCCGTGATTTTGATCAACCGATTGGTTCCGTCGGTGGAGGCGACCAGTTTCATCTGTTTACCACCGGGTGCGATATATGCAACATTTGCGTGCAGCGCCTCGCCGTCCTGGGCTTCCTTCACGGTCAGGGCGCATTTGCCGTTGAGACTGTTCGCCAGGGATTTGGTGAACACCGGCGGCATGTGCTGGACAATGACGATCGGCACCCCCAGGTCGCCGGGCAGCATGGGCATCATCCGGGCCAGGGCGTTGGGGCCGCCCGTGGAGATGCCGATGGTGACGATCTCCGATTTCCCCTGGCGCCGGGCAAGGGGAACGAGCGGTGGCGTCGCAGTCTTGCCCGCGGCGGGAGTCCCTCCCGTCTGCGACCGCGCCGCGGCCGGAGGTCTGCGGGGTGCGGTCGTCCGCCCACCGGCCTGCATGGAGCCGATGGCGGTGCGGCCGGTCTGGAAGGCCTTGATCAGCGGGGTGAGCAGGGTGCGGAGATGCTGCTTGCTCTCGTTGATGTTCGTGGCGCTGGGTTTGAGGATGAAGTCATAGGCGCCCAACTCGAGCGCCCGCATGGTCATGTCGCCACCTTCGCTGGTCAGGGTGGACACCATGATGGCCGACACCTGGGGCGCGTGTTGTTGTAAATAGTGCAGCACCTCGATACCGTTCATTTCCGGCATCTCGATATCGAGGGTGAGGAGATCGGGTTTGAGGCTTTGTATTTTCGAGACCGCGATTTTGCCGTTATGGGCGACGCCCACCACCTCGACTCCGGGCATCTCGGCGAGGATGTCGCTGACCGCCTTGCGGTACACGATGGTGTCGTCGACCACCAATACTCTGATATTTTTACCGAACATGAACAGGGATGAATGAAAGGAGCGATCTGATGGGATCGGAGGCGACGTTACCGTTCAAGCCCCCGGCCGAGGTTATCCGATTCGATACGGAGCACTTCCTTGATGTCGAGAATGCCGATCAGTTTGTTTTCGGTTTTATAGACGCCGGTGAAGAACGATCCCTGGATGCCGCTCATGTTGGCCGGCGCCGGCTCGATGCGGTCCGGATTGGCCATGACGACATCGCTGATTTTGCTGACCAACAGTCCGACGTGCTCGCCGGGGGCGTTGATGATGATATTGCGCGATTCGTTGCTGATCTCCACCTTGCCCAGGCCGAGTTTCTGGCCCAGATCGATGATGGTGACGATCTGACCGCGCAGATTGAGAATCCCGACCATGTAGTCCGGAGCCTGCGGCACCTTGGTCATTTCCATGAGTTTGTTGATTTCCTGGACCTTGAGGATGTCCATGCCGCACAGGGCATGGCCCACGTAGAAGGTGGCCAGTTCGATGGTGGTGCTTTTCATCTCCTTGTTTGATTCAGCCATGCATTGTCTCCAGCGTGCTTGAAGGAAGTATCCGTGGGTACGGCTTTTTTGCCTGTTCGCTCAGACCTTGAAATGCTGTACCAGGTTTTTTAACTGTTTCGCCATGGCGGTCAGTTCGGCCGCGTTCGTCCGCATCCTGGCGCTTTCCCCGGAAATCGAGTCGGCGGCCTGACTGACCTCGGCGATATCCCTGGCCACGGTGCCCGATACCGTGGATACCTGCGCCACGTTTTCAGTGACCTCCTGAATGCCGATGGAGGCTTGGCCGATGTTCTCGGCGATTTCACCGGTGGCGGCCGACTGCTCCTCCACCGCGGTGACAATCGTGCCGACGATGGTGTTGATTTCGTCGATCACCCGGGTGATCTGTTGAATCTGCTCGACCGTCGCATCGGTGGATTCCTGGATGGAATCGATCCGATTCTTGATTTCGCCGGTGGCGAGGGCCGTTTGCTTGGCCAGTTCCTTGATTTCGTTGGCGACGACGGCAAAACCCTTACCCGCCTCTCCGGCCCGGGCCGCCTCGATGGTGGCGTTGAGCGCCAGCAGGTTGGTCTGCTCGGAAATCTCGGTGATCGTCTCGGTCACCTTGCCGATTTCCACCGCCGCCCGGCCCAGGGCATCGATTTTCTCCGAGGCCGACCCCGCCTCGCGGACAGCTGCTTTGGTGATCTCCTGCGCCTTTTCCGTGGAGGTGACGATCTCATTGATGGTCGAGGTCATTTCTCCGGTGGTGGTGGCGACCAGGGCGATGTTGGTCGCCGCCTGTTCGGCGGCCGCGGCCACGGTCGACATGTTGGCGCTCATCTCCTCGGCGGCGGCGGCCACTGTCATGGTCCGCGTGGCGGTATCGCCGGCGACGTGGGCAAATTCGTCGGCCGAGGCGCCGAGGGTGCCCGACGACGCCAGGAGCGCTTCGCCGGCACCGGAAATTTCCTTGATCATGCGGTTCAACTTCACGGTCATGCCGCTCAACTGGCTGACCATGTTGCCGATTTCATCCCCGCTCCGGGGAACGATCCGCCCGCTCAGGTCGCCGACGGCGATCTGGTCGATAAAGCCGTTGACTTCGCGCAGGGGCCCGATAATACCCGATTGAAGCAGGTAGATGCACAGCAGGGCAATGACGGCCAAGGTCGCCGTCACCGACACCGCCACGTGCCAGCGCGCCCTGGCCACGGCACGGTTGGCCTCTTCGAGGGAGCTGATGATTTCGAAGGCGCCGTGCATTTCGCCGACATGCCAGCCCTCCTTGGTGCCGCCGGTCACATCCTTGCTCCCCGCCGGATCGCCGTGGCAGTACAGACATTCGGCGGAGAGCCGCACGGGTCTGAAATAGCGGATCTGGTTGGGTTCGATGATGATTTTTTCGCTCAGGTTGTCGCGTTCCAGTTCCGCCAGTACCTGCAACTCGAGATCGGTCGGCGTGTTCAGCGGATTGCGCGGCTTGACCTTGGGAGCGCGAAAGGTGTAGCCGGCCTCCTCGGCCTTGGCGGCGGCCACCCGCATGGCCGTGACCACCGGTACCGCCTCCAAGATATTGCCGGCGTCCAGTTGGTCAAAGGGCTTCAGCACCCCGCTTTGCAGCTTTTTCGCCATCTGTTCGCGGACCGCTTCGGCCATGAGCACGATGCCGTGGCTCTTGGAAATGATGGCCTCCTCGGCTCCGGAACGGATGTCGCCGATCCGTTGCCAGGCAAGAAAGACTGCGACGACAAGCGGGCCGAGCAGGGCCAGGGTCAGAATTTTCCACTTGATGCTCACGCTGGTCAACCGCATGCGTTTCTCCTTCCCGCCCTTGCATGGATGCAGGATGCTGCTTAAGCGGCCATTGCCGCTTTGGTATAGCGGTGGACGCTTTCCATCAGCCGTTCCTTGTCCAGCTTAATGTGGTATTCATCCACGCCCACTGCCTTGCCGCGGGCGATATCCTCGTCCGCCGCCAGAGTGGTCAGGGCAATGACCGGCATATGCTGAAACCGCTTGTCGCCCTTCACCTTTTCGGTCAGGGTGAACCCGTCCATGTTGGGCATTTCGATATCGGTGACCACCATGGTGATGTCGTTCCCCTGCTGTTCGAGAACATTCCAGGCGACCCGGCCGTCTTCGGCTTCGATCACGTTGAATCCCGCCTCTTCCATGTACCCCTTGACCTGGTTGCGGAAGAAGTTGGAATCCTCGACGATCAGAATGGTCGGGGCCTGGGTCTCATCGGCCTGGATTTCCGCGTAGGCGGCATGGTCCTCGAACCATTGCGGATTGGAAATCTTCATGATTTCGAAGATATTGACCAGCATGGTCGTGCGGCTACCGATGATGGCTGAGCCCATGATCCCCGGTTGCTTCAGGGTGATGTCGTCGATGTCGGCACTGACCTCGATGGCGTCGATGGGACCGATGGCCAGCAGGCCGACATCCTTGCCGGCGAGTCGGAAGACGATGACCAACAGGTCGTCCCGGTCGTCCAGGGGCATGACCGAGGCCACCTCGTCGATGCTGACCAGGGGCAGGCTGCCGCCCCGGTACTGCATGACCCGCCGGCCGCCCACCTCTTCGATATCCTGCCGCTTGATCTTCTCGACCCGCTCCACCTGGTTGAGCGGCACGCCGAAGTGCTCGTGGGCGGAACTGGAGAAGGTGAGCAGGGATTGCTTGTCGCGGGATTTGGTGATCGCCTCCTTGGCGGCCTCGGCCAGTTCGGACGCCCGTTCGGACCCGTCGAGCGAGGTGAGACCGGCCATGCGGGCGATGTTGGACACATCGAGGATCAGGGCGATGCGACCGTCCCCCATGATGGTGGCCCCGGCATATCCCTGGCATTGCTGCAGATGCCGGCCCAGCGGCTTGATGACGATTTCCTCGGAGTCGTGCAGCCGGTCGACGATCAGACCATATTTCATGGCCCCGGTCGAGACCACGACGATGTTGAGCGCGCTGGAGGCGCTCTGCCGCCGTTCGACTCCCGAGCGCTTCCGGTCGTGTTCGCCGCTCCTCGGTTCGGCGGGAGGCGCGTCCTCGTCCTTGAAGAGCGGCGTGGACTTGGATCTGCGGTCGGCGACGTTGCGCCGTCGGTCGGGCAGGGTTTCGTCCTGCACCGGGTCGTAATAGGTGGGATCGATCCCGAAGACGTCGGCCATGCGGATCAGCGGCAGCAGATTGCCACGCAGGCGGACCACCTCGGCATCGCCGACCCGCTCCACCCGTTCCTTGACCTTGGCCGCCGGAATGCGGAGCAACTCCTCCAGATTCACCTGGGGAATGGCATAGCGTTCCCCGCCGGTCATGACGATCTGGCAGGGAATGATGGCCAGGGTCAGGGGGAGCTTGATGCTGATGGTCGTGCCCTTGCCGACCTCGGAATCCATCTCAATGGAGCCGCCCAGTTGGTCGAGGTTGGTCTTGACCACATCCATGCCCACGCCCCGGCCGGAGACGTCGGTCACTTCCCTGGCGGTGGAAAAACCGGGCAGGAGGATGAGGTTGATCCGTTCCTTCTCCGACATCACCTTGGCCTGGTCGGCGGTGATCAGCCCCTTCTTGACCGCCGCTTCCGCGATCATGTCGCCGTCGAGGCCCTTGCCGTCGTCGCTGATCTCGATCACCACCTGGCCGGCGGCATGGTAGGCTTTCAGGACGATCAACCCCCGGACATCCTTGCCCTTCTTGGCTCGGTCCGCCGGTGTTTCGATACCGTGGTCCACGGAATTGCGGATCAGGTGGGTGAGGGGGTCGTTGATCGCCTCGATGATGGTCTTGTCGAGTTCGACGTCCTTGCCGACGATGGTCAGGTCGATCTGCTTGCCGAGTTTCTTGGAGAGATCGCGGACCACGCGCGGGAATTTGTTGAACACGTTGCCGATGGGCTGCATGCGGGTGAGCATGATCGCTTCCTGGAGTTCCGAGGTCACCAGATCGATGCGCTGCCCCACCGCCTCGGCGTTGCGCACGTCGCCGGAGGTGATGGTTTGCAGCAACTGGTTGCGGGACAGCACCAGTTCGCCGGCCAGGTTCATCAACTGATCGAGCAGGCTGACCGTCACCCGGATGCTGGTATCCGTCTTTTGCGTGCTGGCCGCGGCACGGCGCGCCGTCGTTCCTGCCGCCTCCACAGCTGCGGCCGTGTGCTCGGTCTCAAAATCGTGCTCGTCCATCGGTTCGTCCTCGATATCGATCGGCATTTCCTCGATGACCTCGACGATTTCCGCATTGAACTGTGGCTCCGGTTCGGTCATCTCCTCCGCCGACGCCTCGGCCGCGCCCGCCTCGGGGGCCACCGGCGCCCGTTCCGGTCGTGGATTCTTCGAGATTCCGGCCGGCGCTTCCCCGTTCTCGAAGATCATGTTCAATGCAGTGGTATGGCTGGAAATATCGACGGCGTTGCTGTTGCCGACATCCTCGATCAAACGCTGCAATTCATCGGCGGCCAAGAGCAGTACGTTGATAATGTCGGGGTTCGGAACCAGCTTGCCGCTCCGGATCAGCCCCAGGACGTTTTCCGCGGCATGCGCCAGATCCTGGATCACGGTCAATCCCATGAATCCGGCTCCACCCTTGATGGAATGGGCGGCCCGGAAGACCTTGTTGACCAGTTCGACGTCGATGTCGGCGCCCCCCTCTTCGATGGCGAGCAGATCGTTTTCGATGTCAGCCAAATGCTCAAGCGATTCTTCTATGAATCCCTGCAATATTTCATCATCTTCGATAGACATGTCGGTTCTCCCTCAATACGGTGGTGCTGTGCCGGCCCGAAACGATCCGCAGCTGTTTTTTTCTCGAACCCATTGGGAATCTTTACATCTTATAAATATTGTACGTGTCCGAAAGTGATTGTACAGGTATTTTTCGGAGGGTGCTTGTTCTCGGAAAAGGCAGAGAATTCGCGCATGATCGGTTCATGGCCGGCAGCGGAAGGATCCGCATGCACCGGAGAAAAAAAGACGGTCGACAAGCCGGAGGGGTACGGCTCCCGTCGTCGGCGGGGCGGTCATCGATACGGCGAAAGGCCCCGTCAGTTGCCGATGGCGTGCAGGGTGACCGTGTAGGTGATGACCCTGCCGGCCAGGGGATGGTTGTAATCGACGGTCACGGTTTCGTTGCCGGCGGCGAGGACCGTGGCGGGAACCTGATGCGTGGCTCCGTCCTTTTCCATGGCGAGCGAAAGGAGCATGCCGGGCCTGGGATCGACGCGGCCGGCGAAAGCGGTGCGGGGGACCTCCTGCACCAGCGTCTGGAGATACGGGCCAAAGGCGTCCTCGGGCTGGATATGCACGGTTTTGGTTTGTCCCGCCTCCATGCCCAGCAGGGACGCCTCGACCGCCTTGAGGATCCGGCCCGAGCCTATGGCCAGGGTGAGTGGTTTCTCCGCCGGAGCGGACTCGATCACCTCGCCCGAGGGCAAGGTGGCGGTGTAACTGACCGAGACGACGTCGAACAACTGGACAGGGCGCATGGGAAACGATCCTTGGCTAGAGACGTTGATGAGGCGAGAGCCATTATAGCCATTGCTCCGGCGTTTGACAAGAACCCCGGTGCGCGACTGAGGACTTGACAAAGCGGCCTTGAAGGCATAAATGTGCAAACCCCACCTATGCCGTGCCAAAACCGGAGAGATGAGGGTTGTCACGCGCCGGAGACTCCCCACCGGCTTCGGTTCGGGGAGGGGCCGTTGGTTTCCCAACGCTCGCGCTCGAACGCGACGCACCTCTTGCTTGCACAGGAACATCATGATCGAACTCGCTTTTACCAAGGCAGCCGACGGGCTGCTGCCCGCCGTTGTCCAGGATTTCAAAACGGGCGAGGTGCTCATGCTCGCCTATATCAACCGCCTGGCCTGGGAGAAAACCCTGGCCACCGGCAAGGCCCACTACTGGAGCCGCTCCCGTGCCAGCCTGTGGCTGAAGGGGGAAACCTCCGGCCACGTGCAGCTCATCAAGGAAATTCTGGTCGATTGCGATCAGGACACGGTGGTGTACAAGGTCGAGCAGTTGGGCGGGGCGGCCTGCCACACCGGCTATCGCAGCTGTTTTTACCGCCGGGTGGAAGGCGACCGCCTGGTGGTCTGCGAGCAGGAGCGGGTGTTCGATCCGGATGCGGTTTACGGCGGCAAATGACATTTTCAAGACGAACGCATTGATTCAACAGGTATCACCATGAATGTACTGAAACTGGGTATCCCCAAAGGCAGCCTGGAAGACGCCACCATCGCCCTGTTCGCGAAATCGGGCTGGCAGATCAAACTGGCCTCGCGCAACTATTTCCCCGAAGTCGACGATCCCGAGCTGTCCTGCTCCATCTGCCGGCCGCAGGAGATGTCGCGCTACGTGGAATCGGGCATGCTCGACGCCGGCATCACCGGCAAGGACTGGACCATGGAGAACGAGTCCGACGTGGCCGTCATCGCCGACCTGGTCTACTCCAAGGTCAGCAGGAAACCCACCCGCTGGGTGATCGCCGTGCCCGGCGACTCCAACATCACCAGGGTCGAACAGCTGGACGGCAAACGCATCGCCACCGAGCTGGTCAACGTCACCCGCACATTTTTCGAGCAGCGCGGGCTCACCGTGGACATCACCTTTTCCTGGGGCGCCACCGAGGCCAAGGCCGTGTCCGGCCTGGCCGACGCCATCGTCGAGGTCACCGAGACCGAGTCGACCATCCGCGCCCACGGCTTGCGGGTCATCCACGAGATGATGCAGTCCAATACCCAGCTGATCGCCAACAAGGCCGCCATGGCCGATCCGTGGAAGCGCGAGAAGATCGAGAACATCGCCATGCTCCTGCAGGGCGCGCTGCGCGCCGACCGGATCGTCGGCCTGAAGATGAACGTCGCCAGGGAGCAGCTGGAGGCGGTGATCGCCATGCTGCCCAGCCTGAACGCGCCGACCGTGGCCCAGTTATACAAGCAGGAGTGGTTTTCGGTGGAGACGGTCATCTCCGAGCATCAGGTACGCGATCTGGTGCCGAAGCTGAAGAAGGCCGGCGCCGAGGGCATCATCGAGTATTCCCTGAACAAGGTCATCTGAAGAACGCGGCGGCCGTGGGCCGGGAGGGGAAACGAATGGACTTCGGCAAGGTACGGTTTCTCCTGTCCGCCTACGCCGACCGGCAGCTGCCGCCGTCGGCGCATGCGGAAATCGCTTTCGCCGGCCGCTCCAACGTCGGCAAGTCGAGCCTGATCAACCGGCTGGTCGGCCGGACGAATCTGGTCAAGACCAGCGCCAAGCCGGGCAAGACCCAGAGCCTCAACTATTTCCTGGTGGATGACGGCCTCTACCTGGTCGACCTGCCCGGATACGGGTTTGCCAGGGTTTCGCAACAGGTCCGCCAGAGCTGGCAGGGGTTGATTTCCGGCTATATCGAAACCAGGGTCACCCTGGCCTGCGTGGTGGTGATCATCGATCTGCGGCATGAACTGAAAATCCTGGACCGCGAGTTGATAGACTGGCTGCGCGCTCTGGGCAAGCCGTTTCTGCCGGTCTACACCAAGGCGGACAAGCTGTCCCGCAACCAGCAGGAAAAAAACGCGGCCGCCCTCGATGCCGGCCTGAATCTGACCGCCGGCGAGCGTCTTCTCTTTTCCGCCCGGACCGGCCAGGGCGTGGAGGCCCTCCGCCAGCGGCTGGCCGCCTTTGCCGGATCGACCGGGATCGCCGCCCCGGCCGCCGAAGTTTCTCCGCCTACTGATCCGATTTGAGGACCGCGAGGAAGGCGCGCTGGGGAATGTCGACATTGCCCACGGTCTTCATTCGCTTCTTGCCTTCCTTCTGTTTTTCCAGCAACTTCCGCTTCCGGGTGATGTCGCCGCCGTAACACTTGGCGGTGACGTCCTTGCGCAGGGCCGAGATGGTTTCCCGGGCAATGATGGTGCCGCCGATGGCCGCCTGGATGGCGATCTTGAACATCTGCCGGGGGATTTCCTCCTTCAGCCGTTCGCAGGCCTTCAGGCCCCGTTCCCTGGCCTTGGACCGGTGGGTGAGCTGGGAGAGGGCGTCGACCTGTTCGCCGTTCACCAGGATGTCGAGCTTGACCAGGTCGCTGGGCCGGTAGTCGATCAGCTCGTAGTCGAAGGAGCCGTAGCCCTGGGTCACGGACTTGAGCCGGTCGTAGAAATCGTAGATCACCTCGGCCAGCGGCAGTTCGCAGGTGAATTCGATCCGGCCGGGCATGGGGTAGTGGTATTTGGTGTTTTCGCCGCGCCGCTCCATGCAGAGCGTCATGACCGCCCCCATGTAGCGCTCGGGGATATGGATGGTGGCCTTGATGTACGGCTCCTCGACGCGGACGATCGAACCGGGGTCAGGGAAATAGGAGGGGTTATCGACCTCGAGCATGGTCTTGTTCTGCAGGTAGAATTTGTACTTGACCGTGGGTACGGTCAGAATCAGGTTGATGTCGAACTCGCGTTCCAGCCGTTCCTGTACCACCTCGAGATGGAGCAGGCCGAGAAAGCCGCAGCGGAAGCCGAAGCCGAGCGCCGCCGAGGAATCCTTCTGGAAGGTGAGGGCGGCGTCGTTGAGTTTCAGCTTTTCCAGGGCGGTGGCCAATTCCTCGTATTCGTCGGTGGCGATGGGGTAGAGCGAGGAGAAAACGACCTGCTGCACCTCCTTGAAGCCGGGCAGGGGCGCCAGGCAGGGGCGCTCCTTGAGGGTGACGGTGTCGCCGGGCCGGGTGTCGGAGACGGTCTTCACCCCGGCGATGAGGTAGCCGATCTCGCCGGCCGCGAGCTGCTGGCGCGGCTCGCGGCGCAGGCGGAAGATGCCCAGTTCCTCGATCCGGTACTCGGCGCCGTTGGACATGAACACGATCTGGTCGCCAGTCCTGACCGTGCCGTTGACGATCCGCACCGAAATGACCGTGCCGCGATAGGGATCGTAGTGGGCATCGAAGATCAGGGCTTCCAGCGGCTCGGCCGGATCGCCCTCGGGCGGCGGCAGCAGCCGGACCACGGCATCGAGCAGCTCCCGCACCCCCTGGCCGGTCTTGGCGGAACACATCCGGATGGTGGCGCCGTCGAGTCCCAGGTCCTCCTCGATCTGCACCGCCACCTTTTCCGGCTCCGCGGCCGGCAGGTCGATCTTGTTGATCACCGGGAGGACTTCGAGGTCGTTCTCCATGGCCAGATAGAGATTGGCCAGGGTCTGGGCCTCGATGCCCTGGGCCGCGTCGATGAGCAGCAGGGCGCCCTCGCAGGAAGCCAGGGCCCGGGAAACCTCGTAGCTGAAATCGACGTGGCCGGGCGTGTCGACCAGGTTCAGGGTGTAGGTCTCGCCGTCCTCGGCAGTAAAAGGGAGGCAGATGGTCTGCGACTTGATGGTGATGCCGCGCTCCCGTTCGATGTCCATGGTGTCGAGGATCTGGTCCTTGAATTCCCGGTCGGTGACGATGTTGCAGAGCTGGATCATCCGGTCGGCAAGGGTGGACTTGCCATGGTCGATGTGCGCAATGATGCTGAAATTCCGTATGGTATGCATGGGAAAACGAAATTCTCGTGAAACGAAGAGGGGCTGTCGTTGAAGCGGGTATCCATAGCATAGATTGCCACAAAAAAAAACTCTTCCGCCGATCCCTGTCATATTCAAGTGTTTTTTTTTTGGTTTTCGGGTAGGCTGGAAGAGAAACCCTGCATGCGAGCCCTCACTCCTTGCAGGGTTGTGTTTTCTTACGACAGGCCACGAAGCATGAGCGATCAGAGCGAAACCGACAATCTGGACATGGAAGTGGACGAGCCGCGCCAGCATGCCCTGATGCTGACCAGCCAGGACGACAACCTGCCCGCGCTCAGCAATCCGGCCCTGCACCGCTATCTCCAGGAAATCAGCCAGTATGAGCTGCTCAGCCGGGAGGAGACTGAGGAGCTGGCCGTGCGCTTCCAGGAGACCGGCGACCCCGACGCCGCCTATCGGCTGGTTTCCTCGAATCTGCGCCTGGTGGTTAAGGTGGCCATGGATTTCCAGAAGTACTGGATGCAGAACTTCATGGACCTCATCCAGGAAGGCAATGTCGGCCTGGTCCAGGCGACCAAGAAATTCGATCCCTACCGGGGAGTGAAGTTTTCCTACTATGCCGCCTATTGGATCCGCGCCTATATCCTCAAATTCATCATGGATAACTGGCGGCTGGTCAAAATCGGCACCACCCAGGCCCAGCGCAAGCTCTTTTTCAGCCTGAACAAGGAGAAAAAATTCCTGGAGTCGCAGGGGTTCAAACCCGAGGTCAAGCTGTTGGCCGAACGGTTGAACGTCAAGGAAAGCGAAGTGATCGAGATGGGCCAGCGTATGGACAACTGGGACGTTTCCCTGGAAGCCCCGGTGCGCAGCGATTCCGAGGATGAACAGAAAAATTTCCTGCCCTACGACGGACCGGGTATCGAGGAGATGGTTGCCAGCCAGGAGATGCGCGAGCGGCTGGCGGTCATTCTTGCCGATCTCAGCACCCGGCTCAACGACAAGGAGCAGGTCATCCTCAATACCCGTCTGCTCAGCGACGAGCCCAAAACCCTGCAAACCATTGCCGATGAATTCAACATCTCCCGTGAACGTGTCCGGCAAATCGAGGCTAATTTACTGAAAAAATTGCGGAAACAGTTCGAAAAAGAAATGCCTGACATCCAGGATTTCCTCAGCGGCGACGGCGTCATTCTCGCTGCCGGACCGGATGGCCAGTATTCCTGACCGCTTCGCTCTTCTCCTTCCCCCCATACCCATTATCTGTCCGTTGTTTACCGATGAATGTACCGTTACTTGACTTGAAACCGCAACTGGCCACGTTGCGTCCGCAGATTCTCGAAGCCGTCACCCGGGTGATCGATTCCACCGGCTATATCCTCGGGCCCGAGGTCACCACCCTGGAGCAGAACATCGCCCGATACTGTGGCGCGGATCATGGGGTGGGGCTCAGTTCGGGAACCGACGCCCTGCTGGTGGCGCTGATGTCTCTGGACATAGGGCCGGACGATCTCGTGCTCACCACCCCCTACACCTTTTTCGCCACCATGGGTACCATTCTGCGGGTGGGCGCGCAGCCGCTGTTCGTCGATATCGAACCGGAGAGTTTCAATATCGACCCCGAGCAGATGGCCGAGGCCTTGGCGGCGGACCGCAGAAACGGCAGTCGCGTCAAGGCGATCATTCCGGTGCACCTCTACGGACAATGCGCCGATATGCAGCGGATCATGGCCCTGGCCACCGAATACGGCGTGCCGGTGATTGAGGATGCCGCCCAGGCCATCGGTGCCGAGTGCCCGTACGAGGAAAACGGCGCCGTGACTTGGCACCGGGCCGGATCGATGGGATTGTGCGGCTGTTTCTCCTTTTTCCCCAGCAAGAATCTGGGCGGTATCGGCGACGGCGGCATGCTGACCGCCTCCGACCGGCAGTTCGCCGAAATCGTGCGGTCCAACCGCAACCACGGGGCGGAACCGAAGTATTACCATTCCCGGGTGGGGGGCAATTTTCGACTCGATCCAATCCAGGCCGCGGTGCTGACGGTCAAGCTCGCGCATCTCGACAGCTGGCATGCGGCCCGCCGGCGCAATGCCGACCGCTACCGCCAACTGTTTGGCGAGGCCGGACTGGCCGGCAACGAAGTCACCCTGCCGCAGGCGGTCCATGCCGGCGTTCAGGGGGCCGAGCGGCACAATCATCACATCTACAATCAGTTCGTCATTCTCGTCCCTGAACGGGACCGGTTGCGGCAGTACCTGCAGGAGCATTCCGTGGGATGCGAGATCTACTATCCCCTCTGTCTGCACCAGCAGGAATGCCTGCGGTCGGAAAGGTACAAGCGGCAGTCCTTCCCGGTGGCGCAGCAGGCGGCCGCCCGCTCGCTGGCACTGCCGATCTTCCCCGAACTCACGGACGAGCAACTGGTGTACGTGGTTGAAACCATTCGGAAGTTTTATCGTGCCGGATAAGGCGGCGGTCAGGCCGCCGCCGATTCGGCGCGGGTGCGTGATGCACCGTCACTGAAGTATTGACCATAAGGAAATGGTACCGGAAAGCGTTGGGCGATCCCAACGCTTTCTTCTTTCTTTTAATTCGTCGGCAGCAACCCATAGGAGGAGGAGCAATGGTGGAACGTATCCCGATGTCCTTGACTGGAAATCAGCAACTTCGGGACGAGCTGGAACGGCTTGAACGGGTGGAACGCCCTGAAATTGTCAAAGCGATCGAAGTGGCGAGGGCGCACGGCGACCTCAGCGAGAATGCCGAATATCATGCGGCCAAGGAACGACAGAGCCTGGTCGAAGGGCGAATCCTCGAACTCAAGGACAAGATCAGTCGGGCCGAACTCATCGATTGCTCCAAGGTTTCCACCAATCGGGCCGTTTTCGGGACCGTTGTCACCCTGATGGACCTGACCACCGAAATCGAAGTCACCTACCAGCTTCTGGGGCCCGAGGAGGCTGACGTGAAGAAAGGATCGATCTCGGTCTTCTCGCCTCTGGGCCGAGCGCTGCTCGGCAAGGAAGTGGGCGATGAGGTGATGACCAAGACACCCGGCGGGATACGCGAATTCGAGATCATCACGATTGCCTCCTCGACCATGCGGTGAGCCGCAGGCGCGGATAGGATGCCCGCATCGCCGCCGGAGGACGAGGAAAGCCCTTCGGCGGTGTTCAGGCGGCCGGCGCCAGCAGACCGGTCTGGAAGAGACTGGTCATTTGGGCGCTCACCTCTTCTATGGTATAAGGGCAGGTATTGTCCGTATGCCAGTTGCTGGAAATTTCATCCAAGGCACCAAAAACAACCTGCCGGACGATGTCCGGTTGGATATCTTTGCGGAAGGTTCCATCCTCCTGCCCCTGCTCGATAATGGCGGCAACGATCTTCAGGTACTCGTTGAAGGTGTTTTTCCTGTACTCCCTGATGATCTTGGTCGTCTGGCGCAGCTCGATGTGGATGACCTCGGCGAGGTAGCGGTTTTTCTTCATCTCCTCGAGATGATTGGTGATGAAGATCTCCAGTTTGGTCTTGGAGTTGGCTTCTTTCTCCAGGAGCAGGGTGACGTGTTCGATCAGCTTGCCGATTTCCTGTTCGAAAACGGAAAGGAGAATGTCAAACTTATTGTTGAAATAAAGGTAGATAGTTCCATCGGCCACCTTGGCTTCCTTGGCGATATCGGAAATCCTGGCGTTGAAAAAGCCTTTCTTGGCGAAAACCTTGGTGGCGGCGCGAATGATCTTCCTATGTTTATCCGTTGATTTCATTTAACATGTTGAAACAGACAATTGCCGAAAAAAATGAATGAATCCTCATTCCGAAACTAACAGTTTACCGGGCAAATTGTCAAGAAAAATGCCGAGATCTTGTCTGTGGGCAGGGTGGCGGAAAGGGGAAGGGGTTCATTATTTTGCTGGACGAGACTTGCGGCTGTTTATTAGAAGGAAAGAGGTTTTTGGTCACATCAAGGCAACAAGGAGGAGCGCATGAAGGTGTTGGTGATCGGGGGGGGCGGCCGCGAGCATGCCTTGGTATGGAAGCTGAAGCAGTCCGGCAGGGTTGACGCTATTTTCTGCGCGCCGGGGAATGCCGGTATCAGGGCCCTTGCCCGGTGCGTCGACATCGCTGCCGGCGATATCGACGCGCTGCTCGCTTTTGCCCTGAAGGAACGGATCGACCTGACGGTGGTCGGCCCCGAGGAACCGCTGACCAAGGGCATTGTCGACCTGCTCCGGCAAAACGGCCTCCGCGTGTTCGGTCCCGATGAGAAGGGCTCGATCCTGGAGGGCAGCAAGGTTTTCACCAAGGATTTCCTGAAAAAATACAACATACCGAGCGCCCGCTACGAAACCTTTGCCAAACGGGGCGCGGCGAAGAAATTCATCCGGTCCATCGGGGTGCCGTGCGTGGTCAAGGCCGACGGCCTGGCCGCCGGCAAAGGGGTCATCATTGCCCAGACCTTTGAGGAAGCCGAGCAGGCGGTCGATCTGATCATGAAGGAAAAGGCCTTTGGCGCCGCCGGCAACCAGGTGGTGATCGAGGAGTTCCTCAAGGGCGAGGAGGCGTCGTTTCTCGCCTTCACCGACGGCACCACCGTGCTGCCGTTACCCTCGTCGCAGGACCATAAGGCCATTTTTGACGGCGACAAGGGACCGAACACCGGCGGGATGGGCGCCTATTCGCCGGCGCCGGTGGTGACCGAGGCGCTGACCAGGCGGGTGATGGCCGAGGTGATGCTGCCGACGGTCCGTGGCATGGCGGCGGAAGGCCGGCCGTACAAAGGCGTGCTGTATGCCGGCCTGATGATTGATGGCGACCGGATCAATGTGCTCGAATTCAACTGCCGCTTCGGCGATCCGGAATGCCAGCCCCTGCTGATGCGCCTGAAGAGCGATCTGGTCGACATCCTCGAAGCCTGCATCGACGGCACCCTCGACCAGGTGCGCATGGAGATCGATCCGCGTCCCACGGTCTGCGTGGTCCTCGCCTCGGAGGGCTATCCCGGCACATACGAGACCGGCAGGGCGATCACCGGCTTGGAGGCAGCGGCGCAGGTAGAGGGCGTGGAGGTCTTCCATGCCGGCACTGCCATGAAGGGACGACGGATTGTCACCAGCGGCGGCCGGGTTCTGGGGGTGACCGCTGTGGGCGAGACCATCCGGGAGGCCATTGACCGTGCCTATGCGGCGGTCGGAAAAATTCAATGGCAGGGATGCTCCTACCGCTGCGACATCGGCCACCGGGCGCTGGCACGCCTCACCAGAAGCCGTCAACCCGTGGTGGGGATCGTGATGGGCAGCGATTCCGATTTGCCGGTCATGCAGGCCGCGGCCGATTTTCTGCAATCAATCGGCATCGACTTCGAGATGCGCATCACCTCGGCCCACCGGACGCCGGAACAGGCCTGCGATTATGCCAGGACCGCGCGGCAGCGCGGGCTTAAGCTGATCATCGCCGGCGCGGGCATGGCCGCCCATCTGGCCGGCGTCATGGCGGCCCATACCACCTTGCCGGTGATCGGGGTTCCTTTGGATGCTTCCGCGTTGAACGGGCTCGACGCCCTCCTGTCCACGGTGCAGATGCCGCCCGGCATCCCGGTCGCCACCATGGGTATCGGCAAGGCCGGCGCCAAGAATGCGGCGGTGCTGGCCGCCCGCATCCTGGCGCTCGGCGACAGCGACCTCAAGGAAAAACTGGACCGGCATGCCCGGACCATGGCCGACGAGGTCACGGCGAAAAACAAGGCGCTGAACGGGTGAACTGGCCTGTCGCAGCCGACCGGGAAGGGCTTGCCCATGCCGCCAACCTGCTGCGGGCCGGCGGAGTGGTCGCCTTTCCCACCGAGACGTACTACGGTCTGGCGGTCGATCCGTTCAATTGCCGGGCCCTGGACCGGTTGTTCGCCATCAAACGGCGGCCGCGCCACCATCCGATTCTCGTCCTTGTGGCCGGTTGCGACCAGTTGCCGTTGTTGACCGGCGAGATTCCGGCTGTCTACCACCGGCTGATCGAGCGCTTCTGGCCCGGGCCCCTGACCCTGGTCTGCCCGGCCCTGCCTTCCCTGCCGCCGCAGTTGACCGGCAACACCCGTACCGTCGGCGTGCGCCGATCGCCGAACGAGACGGCGGCGGCCCTCATCGCCGCTTTCGGCGGCCCGGTGACCGCCACCAGTGCCAACATCACCGGGTTCCCGGCGGCAGTGTCCGCCCGCGAGGTGAGCAGGATATTCGAGAACGAGATCGATCTGATCGTCGACGGTGGCGTCGCGCCCGGCGGCGCCGGTTCAACGCTGGTCGGCCTGGACCGGGGCGAACTCCTGTGCATCCGGGAAGGCAGGATCGCCTTTGCCGCGGTGCGCGCGAGCGTCGCGGACTTTTCCCAGAACCAATGAACGAGATGCTGGAGGCAGCAATGGTCGATATACAGTGGAACAAAGCGTTTGCCCTGGAGCAAACGGCCGGTGACGAGGAACTGCTGGAGGAATTGCTGATCCTGTTTCGCGATTCCTCGGCTGATGATTATGCCCAGTTGCAGCGGGCGGTGGCGGCCGGCGACGCCGCGGCGGTGGTGCAGGCGGCCCACAGCCTGAAGGGGGCGGCGGCCAGCCTTGGCATTGAAGGGATCCGGCAGTTGGCGTTCGACATGGAGACCGACGGCCGGCAGGATTCGGTGGCCGTGGCCCGGGAAAAACTGACGATCATGGGCGAACTGCTGGAGCAGCTCAGGAACCTGGCATAGACCGCGCCCACCTGCTGCGCCGCCGGCTTCTCCCGTTTCTTCATGCGGGAATTGCCTGCCGGCGGCACACCTCATCGCTCTGCTCCGGAACGGCAGGGCCTTTGCGCAAACGGCACCAGCGCGGGCACGATCGTGCCCCACGTGTCGGCATTTTTCTGCCCGCCGGAGCGCATTCCTTACAGATAATCCATCAGGCTCAAGGAGGAAACGCGTGCCGTGACCTGCATGGTCGCCTGGAGCGAGGTTTCCATCTTGGCAATCTCGGACAGCACCTCGGTCAGGTCCGCATCCTGGTGGCGCGACAGCGTGCTTTTCACCAGGAGCAGGGAATTCTCGTGCAGGCTGATCATGTCGTCCATGCGGGCGCTGGTGTTGCCGAGCGAACTGAGCTGGCCGCGCACCTGCTCGGCCGCATCCTCCAGGGGCGTCAGCATGGCCGAGACAGTGGCGCTGTCGCCGCTGGTCAGGGCGGTGTGCAGATCCTCCAGCGTGGTGAACAGGTTGACCGGACTCATGAACAGCTCTTCGCCGGTGATGTTTTTGGCCACCGTGGTGCCGGGGCTGATCTCGATCATCTGGTGATCGGCGGTGCCGTTGTAGGTGACCGGCGACCCGGAAAAGGGCTGCGTCTGGTCGTTGTAGCCGGCGAACAGATAGGTGTTGCCCGATTTGGCATTGGCCAGGTCGAGCAGTTCCTGCTGCAACTGGCTCACCTCGTCGGCCAGGGTGGCCCTGTCCGCCTCGGAGAGGCTGTCGTTGGCGCCGTTGATGGCGATTTCCTTCGCCCTGGTCAGCAGTCGTTCGATGGAGTCCATAGACACTTCCGAGGAGGAGAGCGTGTCCTGGACGTGCTTGCAGTTCTCCACATAGCGCTCGCCCTTGACGATATCGCTCCGGCAGCCGAGGATCGAACCCACGGCAGCGGGATTATCCGACGCCGAGCTGACCTCGACGCCGCTCGAAGCTTTGAGATACAGTTGGTTGAGCGCGGTGGATGTCCTGCTCAGATTGCTCTGCAGGGCGTTATAGGTGGTGGCATCGCGGGTGATGATCATGGTGGTCCTCACAGTTGCATCAGAATGTCGAGCATTTCCTTTACGGTGGCAAGATAGTTCGATGCCGCCTGATAGCCCGCCTGGTATTGAATCAATAAAATCATTTCTTCATCGGTGGACACGCCGGCAATGGCGTCGCGCTTGGCGCTCAGTTCGTCGAGGGTGTCGCTGCTGGCCGTGAGCCGTCCTTCGTTGTTGCTGACCAGAAGTCCGGCCTTGGCGGCGATGCGGGCGTATTCCTCGCCGTAGGTGGCGCCGTCGATGGCGGTGGTGTCGCGCAACGCGGCAATGCTCAGGCAGAGGCTGTTGTCCGCGGTGGTGCCGGTGGTGCCGGCGGCGAGCAGGGCCACATTGTCGATGGCGACGCTGATCGACGCGGCCGCGCCGTCCCAGACGTCCGCCAGGGGATCGGCCGGCGCCGTCAGGGCGAACAGGTCGGTGGCTGCATCGCCGTTCTGATCGATGCCGCCGCTGGTGGTGATCAGAGTGTTGACATCGGTGGCAAGGGTGTAGGCCAGCCGGTCGATGTCGTTTTGGAACTGCGGAATGGTGACGTCGCGGGTTGTGAGCAATCCCCCCAGAGTGCCGCTGAAGTCGTCGTGGGCGAGCGCATACGAGGTGGTGCCGCTGGTCAGGCTGATCTGGGTCAGGCCGTCGACCTTGGTGGTGGCGAAGGAGGAGGCGACATTGCCGGTCACCAGCGGCAGGCCGTTTTGCAGTTGCAGGCAGACCATGCCGTTGCCGTCGGTGGAGATGGTGGCGCCGCAGGTTTCGCTGACCTGCTGGACCAGGAGGTCGCGCTGGTCGCGCAGGGTATTGGCGTCGCCGCCGGCCAACTCGGTTTGCATGATCGATTGGTTGAGCGTGGCGATCTGGGAGAGCTGGTTGTTGAGATCGGGCACCGTCGATTCGATGCTGGTGTTGATGCCGTACACCACCTCGGTCAGTTGCTGGTCGATCTGGTGAAAATGGTCGGCCAGGTTGCCGGCCTCCTGGAGGACCTGCTGCCGTTCCGCCGTGCCCGAGGGATTGGTGCTCAACTCCTCCCAGGCGTCGAAAAAACTGTCGATATCGCCGGCGAGGCCGGAGTCGCCGATATCGATGATCCGCTCGATGTCGGCAAGCGGCGTGCTGGCCGCCTGATAGGCGCCATAGGCGGCGCTCTGCGCCACCAGCTGCTGGACGATGAAACTGTCGCCGGCCCGGTCGATGGCATCCACCGCGCTGCCGCTGCCGTAGGTCAATCCGCCGCTGGTCAACGGGGTGGTGCTGACGATGGAGGCGACCTGGCGCGAATAGCCGGCGGTACTGGCATTGGCGATGTTGTTGCCGGTCACCTGCACCGCGGTCTGGCTGGTGTAGAGACCGCTGGCGCCGGTGTGGAGCGAGGTGATCAGGCCGGCCATGGCTAGACGCTCCGGCTGAGCAGGCGCGGGCCGGCCTCGATGACGAGCGAGCGGCCGTGGGCCGCATAGGTCAGGGCCAGGCGGCGGAAGATGTTGTCCTGCAACCGGCCGATCAGGCGCAGCCCGGATTCGAGCAGGACCCGGTTGCGGTCGTTGTTGCGCCGAATCATATCGATCAACGTGCCCGCCTCGCCGTCGACCTTGTGGTCGACCTGCCGGAGACGGCGCAGCAGTTCGGTTTTCCGCCGCTGTATCTCCTCCAGTTGCGGCATGCGCAGGTGGGTGATGGCGTGGCGTTCACGGACCAACAGATCGTTGAGTTCCCGCAGGTGGGCCGCGAGAGCGGCGTTGTCGCTGTTCATGTTCCCGATACTCCCCGGTTATCGTTTGAGGTTGAGCAGTTCCTGGAGCATTTCGTCGGTGGTGGTGATCACCCTGGAATTGGCGGTATAGCCGTTCTGGATGGTGATCAGGTCGACGAACTCCGTGGCGAGATCGACATTGGAGAGTTCCAGCGCCTGGGTGATCAGGGTGCCCTGCGAGACTCCCGGATAGCCGATGGTCGCTATGCCCGAGGCCGAGGTGGCGGAATAGAGGCTGCCGCCGACCGCATGCAGGCCGTCGGCATTGATGAAGGTGGCCAGCGAGATCACGGCCACCGGAATGGTCTCGCCGTTGGAATAGACCGCGTTGACCGTGCCGTCGGCCGCGATGGCGACGTCGGTGACCTTCCCGGAGGCGTACCCGTCCTGGTCCTGGGAGAACACCGTGGAATCGCTATTGAACTGGGTGGTGTCAAAGGTGTAGTCGATCGATTGGGCGGCGGACCCGTTGGCCCAGGTGATCGAGCCGATGGCGGCGGTCTCGCCGGTCAGCAGATTGCCGTTTTCATCGAAGGTCAGGGAACCGGTGCCGATCTGCTGGGTCACGCCGGCGGTTCCTCCGTTCAACTCGCCGCCGTCCACGGTCAGATACCAGTCCCATGCCTGGTCACCGGTCTTGGCGAAATAGCAGGTCAGGAGATGGGAGGTGCCCAGGGAATCGTACACCGTGGTCGTGGCGGTGTAGTTGGAGGTGTCCTCCGGCGCGGTGATGTCGAAACCGGCCAGGACCCCGGCATCGGAATCGAGGTTGGTGTGCAGCGACACGTTTTCCGTCTGCTTGGCGTTGAGTTGCGAAGTCAGGTCCACGCGGATGTCGTTGAGGCTGCCGCTGGCCAGGACACCGCTGCCGGTATAGACCGAGCCCTGCACCCGGAAGCCGTCGGCGGTCACCAGGTAGCCACTGTCGTCGAAACTGAAGTTGCCGTTGCGCGTGTAGTAGTCGGTGGTGCCCAACGGGTCGCTGACAATGAAGAATCCGCTTCCCTCGATGGCGAGGTCGGTCGCATTGTCCGTGGATTCGTAGCCGCCCTGGCTGAAATTGGTCTGCACGGTCTGGACCTGGGAACCGCGGCCAACCTGGGAATTGCCGGCGGAACTGGCGATGTTGGCGGAGAGCAGGTCGGAGAAGATCGTGGAGCTGGTCTTGAAGCCGACGGTGTTGCTGTTGGCGATGTTGTTGCCGGTGACGGTCATGGCCTGCGAGTTGGTTTGCAGGCCGCTGATCGCCGTGTAGAGTGCGCTGGAAAGTCCCATCGTTTCCCTCCATGGGAGCCCCGGCACCGGGTGCGTGGCGGCAGGGTCGGCCGCAACGCCTCGCGAATCCGGGAGTCTCCGGTCACCTGGCCGAGCCGGGTCATGTCGGCCGGCCGGTTGCGCATCCGTGCAAGCGCGCCTCTCCATCCTGGAGAAAACGATTCAATGCCGGACAATGGTCGCATGAGGAATGCCGTCGGGTGGCACCGCTGCAAGCCATTCGTCCCTGCCATGGGTATCGGCAATGGGATTCCGTAATTTTTATTGTAGTTTCGTCATGTTATCTGTTGTGCTGTCACCAGGTTGTCATGATGTTGCACCAGGGTAACAATCTGTCCGTCACGGTGGGTAAAGGGTAAAAAAAAACGGCGCCCCGGCAATGGGGCGCCGCTTGCGGCGAAGAACGCTGGGAAAAAACGGGTGCGGAGGGGATCGGCGCGTGACCGCGCCACGGTGGGGGAGCTTGGGTTCAGGTGGCTGGAGTCACGGTTGTTTTCGCATGGAAAACAGCGGTCTCCTACTCGCCGGCAAAGAGATAACCGGTGCCGCGAACGGTCCTGATCATGTGGGCAAGGGCGGGAAAGCGGACCATTTTAGCCCGGATCCGGGCGATGTACATGTCGATGGAACGGTCGTAGCCGTTGTATTCGATCCCGAAGACCGCCTTGTAGAGATGGTCGCGGTCCAGGGTGGTGTAGGCGTTCTGGGCCAGATGGCAGAGCAGGTCGAACTCGCGCGAGGTGAAGGGGATTTCCTCGCCCAGGTAGCTTGCCCGGCGCAGGCCGCCGTTGATTTCCAGGCCGTTGAACAGCAGGGTGGCCGGAACCGCCCGCTGGCCGTTGCGGCGCAGCAGGGCGCGGATCCGGGCCAGGATCAGGAGGTGGTGCATCGGTTTGACCAGCAGATCGTCAATCCCCTGTTCGTAGAGCAGGACCTGCATCATCTCGTCGATGCCGTTGGTCAGCAGCATGAGCAGGCCGCCGTACACGGTGCGCAGCCGGGGGTAGGACGATATTTCTTCCAGGGAGAAGCGGCTCGAATCGATGATGAGGAGATCCGCATCCTTGATGAGGTTCCTGTTGAAGGCTTCTTCCTTGGAGGTGAGGAGATGAACCGAGAAGGCCTCCCGCACGAGGGCGTCAACCAGGGATTTGGTTTCCCGCTCGTTGTCGGTGAGAAAGGCAATCGAGCAGCGAAGATGCTGACCGGGTACGTGGGACGACATGGTGCTGTCCTGTTGACATGGTGTCTGCCAGGTAGAGGATGGGGGCGCCTCTCTCCGGTCGCTTGGCGTACCTGGCCTGCGACGGGGGGCGGAGCCCTCACCGGTTTCGTCCTTCTTTATCGGTCATTTCCCGGCCGTTGTCTGTTAAGATCGATCAAGTTGAGGAAAAGTTGCGTAAAGATGGGCGGGCTGCCGTGCCATGGACTCCCGCCGGTCAGGAGGATTGATTGTAGCTTTCGAAGAAGCTGGTGATGTAGTCCCCCTGCGAGGTGAGGGTACTGATCAATTCTTCCATGGCGGCATACTGGGCTTCGAGCGTGGCCTGCCTTTTTTCGAGCCGGGTTTCCATGGCGCTGATCCGGTCTTCCAGATCGGATATCTGTTTGTTGATGGTGGTTTCCTTCGACACGAGAAACCCCGTCGAGGAGTTGAGCTGTTCGGTCAGGTAGTCGTCCAGGCGGTTCATGAGGCCCTCGTTGTCTTCATCCCCCACCAGGGCGGTCTTGATCGAGTCGGCGTCCTTGGCATACGCTTCGCTGAAGACCTCGGTGTCGAATTCCAGCTCGCCCGTTTCCCAGTTGGTCGAGATGCCGATGGTAGTCAGATCCTTGCTGGTCAGATAGTTTCTCAGGCTGCGCTGGACCGATTTCATGGTATTGGCCAGGGTGGAATCCGAACCGCTGATGGTGTCGATATAGGTGTCGATGGCGTTGTAGGCTTCGACCATCTCCTGCAGCTGATCGCTGATGACCGTCTCGGCATCCGATTCGATGGTGACGGTGCTCGTGGTGCCTTCGTTGGCCTCGAGCAGGGTGATGGTGACCCCTTTGATGGCGTCGGTGACGGTATTGCTGCTGCTGTAGTAATCGATGCCGTCGATGACCAGATGGGCCTTGGCGCCGGCGACCGTGTGGCCGTTGGTCGCGGTGTCGAACTCCAGGGAACCGGTCCCGGTGATGGCCACTTCCTCCCCGGCCGAGGCGACGGTCAGCTTCAGGCGATAGCCGTTGTCGGTCCCGTCGTTGATGATCGAGGCGGAAACCCCGTAATCCCCGTCGTTGATCAGATCGGCCAGTTCCGAAAGGGTCACGTCGCTGTAGTCGAGGGTCGCCTCGCCGATCTGCAGGGAACCGCTGAGGCTGGTCGTTGACGTATCGGCAATGCCGTTGGTGCTGACATCCTTCTGCTGCTGCGCCAGGCTGACGACCTCCACCGAATAGGAACCTGCCTCGGCCAGGCTGGTCGTGCTGAGGGAGAACGAGTCGGAGCCGCTGTTGCGCACCGCGAAGGTGTTCAGGTCGTTGGCATCGTTCAATCCGGTCAGGGAAGCGTAGAATGATTCGAGCAGGCTGTTGAATTCGGTGTAGGCATCCAGCTTGGTGCTCAGATACTCCTTCTTGTCCTCCATCGTGTCGATGGGGGCGCGCTCCACTTCAAGGATGGATTCGATGATGGAGGCCGTATCGATGCCGCTGGCCAGGCCGGCGAAGGAAACCGTTCCCGAACTGGTTGATGCAATGGTCGTCATGCGCGTCTCTCCCTTGTTCTGTTGCTCGGCCGAGGAGGAAGTCCCCGGTCTCCATGTAAGGAGTATCGTGCGGTCGGGGAAAAAATTTTACGGCAGGACGGTAAGGCATGTCGTGATCGTGTCGTGAGCTGGTAACGATTGTTTTTGCAGGTAACAAAACGTCACGACGGGGCAGGGGCCGCATCGTTTGCACGGCGGCGGACACACAAAAGGGTTCAGCGGCGGCGCGACCGTTGAACCCTGAACAATGGCGTGGATGGAGCGGATCAGCTGCCGGCGGTGATCTCGATCTGCTTCACCTCGCCCTTGCTCGTGGCCTTGCGGGGCATGGTGATCGACAGCACGCCGTCTTTGAAGCCGGCCTTGATCCCTTCCCGGTCGACATCGTCGGGAAGCGAGAGAACCCGCTGGAACGAGCCGTAGCTCCGTTCGACCCGGTAGTAATCTTTTTCCTTCTCTTCCTTTTCCTGCCGTTTTTCACCCTTCACCGTCAGGGTGCCGCCGCTGATGTCCACGGACACGTCCTTTTCGCTGACCCCGGGAATCTCGACGGTCAGCAGATATTCCCCTTCGGTGGCGCTCAGGTCGACCTTGGGTTTCAGGACCATCCCCTCGCCGAAGGCGGGCCCGGAGCCGAGGCGGCCCATGCCCATCGGCCCGAATCCGCGGAAGAAATGGTCGAACAGCCGGTCGATGTCGCGGTGGATGGGAAAGGTGGGGTCATAGTACCGATCGGCCATGTACCCGCCTTTCCCTCGATGCGTGATCGGCACCCCGTGCTCGATTTCTTCCTCCTTTTTGAACCAGTTCCACGGCGCAAGCATTTTCAGTTCCATACGGTTCCTCCTTGTCAATGGTGGCGCGGGCCGCTTTGGCGCGGCCCGCATGCTGAAACTCACCCGGCGGCGATCTCGATCTGCCGGGGTTTCGCCGATTCGGACTTGGGCAGATGCAACCGCAATACCCCGTCCTTCAACTCGGCATGGACCTTGTCGACGTCAATGCTCTGCGGCACGGCGAATGTCCGGCGGAATTCGACATCGCCGAGTTCCCGCCACGATGCCGCTCCGGTCGTCTGCACGCGCCGCGTGCCCGACAGCGTCATCGTGCCGTTGTCGACGTGAATGGCGATGTCGTCCTTGCGCACGCCGGGCAGGTCGGCATGGAGCAGAATCTCGCTCTCGTTTTCCAGGATGTCCACGGCCGGCGCGGTCACCGGCACTTGCCGCACGAGTTCGGCCGGCTGTTCGGTACGGGCAACAACGTGATTCTCGCTCATAGGGGGTACCTCCTGTTCGTTTTCATGACGCTTTCGGGTTACTGAATGCTGATCTGCCGGGGCTTGGCCGCTTCGGACTTGGGCAGGGTCATGGTCAGCAGGCCATCCTTCAACGTTGCCGTCACCTTGGCCGCATCCACCTCGTAGGGCAGCGTGAAACTGCGGGAGAACGTGGTGGCCGGCCGCTCGGTCCGGTGCACGGTATAGCCTTCCGGCGCATCGGTCGTGCGCGATCCGCTGATCTCCAGGTAATTGCCCTGGATCTTCACATTGAGCTCTTCCCTGCCGACGCCCGGAATCTCGGCGATCAGTTCGAGATTGTCGCCGGTGTCGTTCAGATTGGTCCGCGGGTAGACGTCAGGGCCTCCCCAGCCGCGACCGCTGCTGTAGGCCCGATCGAAGTCGGTGAAGAGACTGTTCATCTGCGTGCGGAACAGATCCATGGCGCCAAGGATGTTCTGGATGTCGTGCCAACGTGTCATCATGTTCTCCTCCCTGCTGATGAGGTGTTTCGCTGTGTGCGGCCTTCACGGTGGCGTGCCGGCCCGTTGTCTGTGAGGAACTATAAGTCGCACGAAGGTCGAGTCAACGCTTATCGTAATTTCATGCTTGCATTACTAAATGAGTCTGCTACGATGTGGGTAATGTTTCGGGGCCCGATGGCTATCCGGCGATGGATCGTGGGAGGAAGAATGGACCAGCATGAACAGGTGAACGAGGCGGTGGCCGGACTGTCGGCCGACAGGCTCAAGGGCAGGCAATCGGTGCGGGCGACGTTCAAGCTGCCGCTGCCGGTGATCGAACTGCTGAGCATTGCCGCCGATCAGTTGGGGCTCAAACAGAAATCCCTGTTCGACCAGTTGGTCGAAGATCGGCAGATTCTCGAACAGCTCGCTCTCAGGGCTTCCAGCTATCGACCCGTGCAGGCGCAGCGGCAGCAGAAAACCTACGTCGTCAGCCGGAACTCCCTGCTCGCCCTCGATCACGTTGCCAAGGTGCACCGCTTGCCGCGCGACCTGCTGGTGGAAATCTCCATTCAGCGACTGGTGCCGGTGCTCAGTGCCGAACAGGAGAAACAGCGGCATCGGCGGTGCATCCTGGGTGACCTGGAGCTCTGGCTCGTGCAGGGACAGGGATTGCTGGAAGAGAGCCGGCGAATGCTCGGCGACGAGGATCCCACGGTGCGGCGCATGGCTGCGGTCGTGGGGCAACTGCGGGCCGACGCAGAGGCGTTGGCCGAACAGGTGGAACAGGGGCGGGTGCTGGAAAAGTATCTCTAGGTGGAGCCGTTGCCTCTGTGGCACCGCAGGCAAGGGCAAGACAACCGGCGGGCCGTTTTCAGGGCGCGGCAAGGGGCGTATAGGCAACGGCACCCCTCATGTGTGCGTGGAGGGCCGTTGCCTACGCTTTTCGCGTCTTCCGTTTTTTTTCCACGGAAAAACCGAATTTGCCGATCCTGCGACCCAGGGTGAAGTACTGCCCGTGGGCAAAGGCGATCGGTTCCGCCTTGGCCAGGTCGAAGGCCCCGGTGCGGGGATCGATGTACTGTTGATCGGCCTTGACGTTGACCACCTCGGCGCTGAACATGTCGTGGGTGCCCAGCCGCCGGATGTCGGTGACCCGGCATTCGATGTTGATCGGGGCCTCGACGATGACCGGCGCCCTCACCATGGCCGCCGGTCCGGGCGTCAGGCCCATCTCTTCGAATTTCCGGTAGTGCCTGCCGGAACGAACGCCGCACCAGTCCGTGGCTCGGGCCAGGTGCCGCGTGGTGAGGTTGATGACGAATTCCCGGGTGCGCGTCAGGATGGCATGGGAATGCCGTTCGGGGCGGACCGAGATGTAGCAGAGCGGCGGGTCGGAGCAGAGGGTGCCGGTCCAGGCGATGGTGATGATGTTGTATTCCTCGGGGGTCTCGCCCAGGCTGACCATGACCGCCGGCAAGGGGTAGATCATGGTGCCCGGTTTCCAGTCGACTTTGTTCATCGGTGTCCGTGTGGGGGAATGGGTGGCGCCGGCGGTCACTGCTGCCTGAGACGGCCGCGGAAGAGGGAAAAGGAAACGCCGATTGCGCAGAGCAGGGCCGAGACGAGAAACACGATGCGGATGCTGTGCAAAAACCGGTCGAAGTTCGCCGGGCCGATGGTTTCGTGACCCACCAGCAGGGCGAGCACCACCGTGGCAATGGCCATGCTCATCATCTGGCCCATGAGCCGCATGGTGGCCACCGCACCCGAGGCGATGCCGTAATGTTCCTTGGCCACCGACCCCATGATCGCGCTCATGTTCGGGGAGGAGAACAGGGCAAAGCCGAACCCGAGCAGAACGAGGTTGCCGCCGATCCCCGCCAGGCCGCTGTCGGGATGCAGCCGGCTGAAGACCAGCATGCCGACCACGGTGACGGCCATGCCGGCGCTGGCCAGCAGGCGCGGCTCGATGCGGTCGGAAAGCCGGCCGGCCAGGGGCGAGAAGACCGCCATCACCACCGGTTGGGTCATGAGCAGCATGCCGGCGTTTCTGGGCGGCATGCCCTTGAGATATTGCAGATACAGGCTCATGAGAAAGGTGACCGCAAAGGTGGCGGAGTAGTTGAGCAGGGCGGCCAGGCTGGAGAAGGTGAAGGTCCGGTTGGCGGCAAACAGGGCAACCTCGAACAGGGGATGGGGCGCCCGCCGTTGCTGCCGGAAAAAGAGGACCAGACCGGCCAGGCCGACGGCGATCAGGAGCGTGCCGGCCGGGGACGGCAGGATCGAGGCCCCGTAGATCAGGGCCAGGATGGCCACGGTGTAGATCAGGCTGCCGGCAATGTCGAGCCGCTGGCCCGGTTCGTCGGCCCATTCCCCCCGGAGAAAGGCGAGGGTGATGGCGACCGCGCCCATGCCGAGCGGCAGCATGACCAGAAAGATGGAGCGCCAGCCGAACTGCTGGATGAGAATGCCGCCGGCAAAGGGGCCGACCGACAGGCCGACGTAGACGGCGGCCACGTAGATGCCGATGGCCCGGCCCCGTCTCTGGGGCGGGAAGATGGAGGTCAGGATGGCCATGCCGGTGGTGATGAACATGCCGGCGCCGACCCCCTGGATGGCGCGGCACGCAAGGAGCCAGGCCGCGCTGCCCACGAAGGCCGCCGCGGTCGAGGCCAGCGTGTAGACGATCAGGCCGGTGGCGAAGACCCTCTTGCGGCCGTGGATGTCGGCGATCTTGCCCGCCGGCAGCAGCACCACCGCCACGGCCAGCAGGTAGGAGGTGGCGATCCAGCTCAACTGGACGGCGGTCAGGCCCAGATCGGCCTGGATCGCCGGCAGGGCCACGTTGACCGAGGAGATCATGAACGGTCCCAGAAACGAGGTCAGGGTGGCGACCAGCAGGGCCGACCGCTCCAGGGAGGAGGTCGCGGTCGGCGATGGCACGGCAGTGGCGGTCATGGCAGCGGCTGTTTTCGTGTTGTGGCCCCTGCCCCGGTTGGCGGGGCAGGTATGTTGGATTGGTTGTTTGGACGGGCGCGGCCCTCCGCCAAGGAGGCTGCGGCGGGGCGCGTGGAGCCGCCGGGCACCAGCACCGGCGGCAGGAAAAGAGGGGCTGCGTTCATGCGTGATCCTTCTTGTCATCCCCTGTGCGGGCGCGGACATGCCCGGTCCATCCCGGTATCTCCGCTTTCCCGGCGACCTGGGAACAGATTGGCCGGTCGCCGGTTGCGCCCGCGATGCTCAGCGGCCGAACACGCCCTGGAGCAGGCTTCCCGGCCCCTGTTTCTGCTGCGATTCGGCTGCCGGTTTGCCCTGTCCCTTCTGGGCCAGGCCAAGGGCGGTCCGGCAGGGATCCTCGTCGGCGGTGACTTTGTCGACCAGCATTTCGCCGACGGTCGACAGGCCGCCGGTGGCGATGCCCGCGCCCACCGAGGCCGCGGTTTTCAGCGTGCCGGCCGCGTCGATGCCGATCGACGGCTTGGCGATGGTGCCGCCGACCTTGACCAGTCCGGCCAGAGGTGTGGTCAGGGACAGGCCCACGCCGCCGCGCGGCCGGGGCTTGATACCCAGATCGAGCCGTTCCGAACGGAGATCGACCGTGCCCGAGCCCACCACGTCCACCTGGCCGGTGCGCAGGGCGATGCCCCTGTCGGCGGTGGCGACGCCGTCGCGGATGACAAACCGGACCGCCGCGCAGACCATCTGGGTGGAGTCCTCGCTCTTGGCAAAGGGGTTGATCGCCCCCAGCACCTGGAAGATCAGGTCGCCGGCGGCCAGATCCACGGCCTTGTTGCGCAATCTGCCCTCGCCGACGCCGACGCTGGTCTCGCCGGTGGCCGACGCCATGAGGGCGCGGACCGACTCGCCGCTGCTGCGGAGATCCACCTTGATATCGCTCTTGCCGCCGGCGATCGGCCCCTGGCTGTCCAGTTTGCCCAGTTCCACCTGGTGCCCGTTCATGCGCACGGCGAGGGCGGGCGTCTTGCCGGAGGCGTCCAGACTGGCTTCGCCCTCGATGGTGCCGCCGGCCAGGCCGAACCGCAACGGCTTGACCGCCAGGTGGCCCCCGTTCAGTTGAATCGTTGCCGCCACGTCGGTCAAGTGCTTGTCGTCGAGAATCAGCTTGCCGACCTGGAGGGAGAGGTCTGCATCCACCGACCGCAGGGCCGCCACCGGCAAGGGGTCGTTCGGAAAGACCCGGCCGTCGCCGCCCGTGGCCGCTGCCTTCGCTGCCGCCGGCTGGTTCGATGCGGCGGCTGCCGGCGCGAAATCAGCCAGATCGACGGTGGCAGCCGCCAGCTTGCCGGTCACTTTCGGCTTGGCCGCCAGCTGCACGCCCAGGCTGCCGCCGACATCGCTGGAGCCGGCCGTTGCCTTGAGATCCGTCATGTTCCAGGTGGTGCCGCCACCCTGCAGATGGCCGGCAAGCTTGACCGGTCCCTTGCCGCCATACTCGGCTCCGGCCGATTTCGCCGCTGCCGCCGGATTGTCGCTGGCCACCGTCACCGCCATATCCACGGCAGGGGAACCGCCGGCCAGATCCTTGACCGCCCCCGTGGCGGTGACCAGGACCAGGTCGGGCTTGCCGGCTTCGACCGCCACCTCGGTGAGATCCAGCCGATCGCCGTTGTCGCCCAGATTGGCGGCGACCTTGAAGGGGCCGATGCTCGGCGGGAGATCGGGATGGGTGATTTCGGCGAGGCGGATCAGCTCGGCCAGTTCCGCTCCCTGGGCCGTCATCTTGAGCTTGAGGCCGCGGAAGGCCGCGAGATTGGCGACGGCGCCCTCGATGTTCAGGGCCGCCCCCGGCAGTTGGACCGCAAGGTTGAGCGGCCAGGGCTTGCCGCCGAGCATGGCGTTCGGGCCGCCGATGGTGCCCTTCAGTTCGAGGTCATGGCTGCGGACCCTGGCCAGGAGGCGCAGCGCGAGGAGGTCCGCGGCGGCGCGGTCCGGCCGCAGGGAAAACTCACGCACCTCCACCGACTCGGTTGTCTTGGCGGCCCGGTTGTGCCAGGCGATGACGCCATTGGTCATTTTCAGTTCGTTGACCGTGAACCGGAAGGCGCTTTCGCTTTCCGCCGGCGGTTTTTGTCCGGCCGGCTTGGCTTCGGCGGGCTGATCCGGAGCGCTGAAGTCGAGATTGCCGGGTCCCTTGGCCTCGGTTTCAATAAGGACGTCGGGTGAGGACAGGATCAGGCGATTGATGACGACCTCCCGCTTCAACAGAGGCAGCAGGGCCATTTCCATCTCAAAACTCCCGATCTTGACCATTTCGGGCCGGGTCGAGCCGGGCGGGTTGGAAAGGGTGACGCCCTTGGCGGCCACACTGGGCACCAGGCCGACATGCACCTCCAGCGGACCCGAGATGGTCAGCGTCCGGCCGGTGGCGTTTTTCACCTGCGTGGTCAGGACGTCCTTGACCTTGTCGAGGTTGATCGATTTGACGGCAATGACCGCCCCCACCATCAGCGCTGCCGCAAGGATCACCAGGACCGCTCCGATTTTCACAACGGTTTGGACACGCATAGTTGTTCCTCCAGGATGAAGAAAGTGATGGCGCCATCGGCCGAGGCCGGCGGGCGCGTGACGGCGTCGCGGCGCAACCGCCCGATCTTGCGGCGGTCTCCGCGGTCATGACCGGGAAAACACAAGGGCTCGACATTTTAACTTGTTGTTTTCAAATAAATTCATAATAACAATTCCCGTATCTTGAAAGGCATTTTTTTACAAAGGGCGCCCGCTCGTCCCCGCATCCTCCAGGGAGATGGCCTATGCCGCCACTCATCGCCTTCATAGGCTGGCACGATTCCGGAAAAACCACCCTGGTGCGCCAGGTGTTGACGCATTTGCGGGACAGGGGCTATGTGGTGGCAGTGATCAAATCGACCAAGGAGCGCGGCATCGCCTGTGACCGGCCCGGTTCCGATACCGCCCGGTACCGGGAGGCCGGCGCCGACGGCGTGGCGCTGCTGGCGCCGGACCGGTTGATCGTGCAGAGCGAACCCCCGGCCTGCGACCTGCCGGTGCTGGCCGAACGGCTCTTTCCGGAGGCAGACATCGTCCTGGCCGAGGGATTCAAGCATGCCGACGTCCCCAAGATCGAGGTGCGCAGGGACAGCACGGCTCCCCTGCTGCGCGATCAGGTCCCGGGGGTGATCGCCGTGGCCGCCGAGCCGCCGCTGGACGGCGAGCCTTGCTTCCGCCTCGACCAGAGCCGGGAGATCGCCGCGCTGATCGAGGCCCGCCTGCTGGGTGGCCGCGCCGCTAAACGCTGAGCCCGCCACCCCGCACCAAAGGAAACGCCCATGGCCGACTCCCTCAACTATCCGTCCGAAAAAGCGGGCCTGCCGCCCGGCACCCTGGTCCATGTCGGCCCGACTCCGGCCGTGGCCGGCCGCGTCACCCTCTATTGCTACACCGCCGACCGGTTCGAGTCCTTCTCCGTCGCCACCATCGACGACATCCTGCACCATCGCGGCCAGGGCGCCTGCCTCTGGGTGCACTGCGAGGGGCTGGACATGGTCGACATGATCGAGACCATCGGTCACCATTTCGGCGTCCACCCCCTGGTGCTGGAGGATATCCTCAACACCCACCAGCGGCCGAAGTTCGAGGAATTCGAGGATCACCTGTTTTTGGTGATGAAGAGGCTGCACTGCAACGAAGCGCTCGATGTCCGCCACGAGCAGATCTCCCTGCTCATGTTCGCCGACATGCTTTTTACCTTCCGGGAAACGGCGGACAACCTGTTCGCCGCCGTCGTGCTGCGGCTGAGCGGCACCAAGGGGCGCATCCGCACCCTGGGCATCGACTACCTCGCCTACGCGATCATGGATGCGGTGGTGGACAACTACTTCGCCCTGGCCGATATCATGGAGGAGGCGATCGAGTCGGCGGAGAGCGCGCTGCTGCACCGGCCGCAGCCCAAAATTTTCGCCACCATCCAGCTGCTCAGGCGGGAGATGGTGTTCATCCGCAAGGCGATCGCGCCGCTACGCGAGGCGCTGCTCGCCCTCCAGCGGAGCGAGTGCCCACTCGTCCAGGAGCGGAACCTGCCCTATTTCCGCGACGTGTTCGACCACACCCTGCGGGTGATCGACACCATGGATTCCTACCGCGACCTGCTCAACGGCATGCTCGACATCTATCTCTCCAGCGTCAGCAACAGGATGAACGAGATCATGAAGGTGCTGACCATCTTCGCCTCCATCTTCATTCCCCTGACCTTTATCGCCGGGGTTTACGGCATGAATTTCGACTACATGCCGGAACTGCACTGGCGCTGGGGCTACCCGGCGCTGTGGGGAGTCTTTGTCCTGCTCGCCGTGGCGCTCCTCGTTCTGTTCAAGCGGAAGAAATGGCTGTGATGGCGTCGCAGCAGCCCGACATCGGCGCGGAGGCGCAGGCACTGCAACAGGCGTTGCGCCAGTTGGCGGACCCGGCCATTGCCGCCCATTCCCTGCGGTTTTTCAAGACCGGTCCCGGCGAATACGGCGAAGGCGACCGCTTTCTCGGCATCCGCCTGCCGGTGCTGCGGTCGGTGCTGCCCCGCTTCCGTCACCTGGAGCTGGCGGCAATCTGCGAGGTACTGCGCTCCCCGTGGCATGAAGAGCGCCTCGCCGCTCTGCTGCTGCTGGCGGACCGCTTAGGCCGGGCCGACGAAGCCACGCGCCGGGCAATCTTCACCAGCTATCTCGAACACACCGCCTTTATCAACAATTGGGACCTGGTCGACTGCTCGGCCGCCCCCATTGTTGGCGCTTATCTGGCCGACAAGGACCGTTCCCTGCTGTCCACCCTCGCCGCGTCCGCATCGCTCTGGGAGCGGCGGATCGCCATCATCGCCACCCTGCATTTTATCAGGCACAACGATTTCGCCGATTGCCTGGCGCTCGCCGCCCTGCTGCGGGACGACCGGCACGACCTCATCCACAAGGCCGTGGGCTGGATGCTGCGGGAAGTCGGCAAACGCGACCAGCAGGCGCTGGAGCGCTTTCTGCGCCAGCATTACCGGCTCATGCCCCGCACCATGCTGCGCTACGCCATCGAGAGATTCCCGGAACCGCTGCGGCTGGCCTATCTGCGCGGCCGAGTCTGAGATCCGCCAACGGCGGGCGTGTCAGCGGAGGCCGCCGCCGGGAAGAAAGGGGTTGTAGCGGTTGGCCACCATGACCATCCAGGCGGTGGCGCAGGTGCTGGGAATGGGGTTGGCGTACCAGCCGAAGGGAATCAGGTAGCGCCTGCTGGCATAGAGATAGGGCTTGGTGGCCAGCGGGAAGAGCTTCGGGTAATCGGCCGGCGTGCCGGGAAAGCCGGCCTCGGGATAGGTGTCGAGCCGCAGCCGCTCCAAGGCGGCCAGCATGCCGCCTTCGTCGCGCCGGAGCGCCTCGACGAAGGCGCGAGCCTGCTCGGCGCGGGGCGAAGCACGGTCAATGGCCTGGTAGTGCGCGATCATCATGCGGACCATGGTGATGGCGCCGGCCGTCCATTCGGCGGAGAGTACGCCCTGGCGATAGCGGCCGGCCGCGTCGATGCCGTTGCCGTCCTGATCGGAAAAGCCCACGCCCCAGAGGTCGGCGCCCCGGCCGTACCCGCCCCACTGCTTGACCCGCTGCCAGGTGTCGAAGCTGGCGCCGAACCCGAACCATTCGTCAATGCGGTCCGGTCCCAGGGCGGCCACACCCCAGGTGTTGACATCGACCGCCTTGGGCGCAAGGTTCGGCAGCCATCGGTCCGGCGCGCCGGGTCTGTCCGCCAGTCCCCCCTGCACGAATTCCCCGTCCTTCCAGGCGTCATACCGCAGAAAATGGAGCAAGCCTTCGGTGGTACGGCCCTGGCCGATCGGGCCACCGTCGACCATGGCCCGGCACAGGGTCAGCCCTTCGGCGATGGCGGTCCGGTCGGAGGCCGAAAGGGCCTGGTCCCGCGCCAGGGTTCTGGTCAGGGTGGCGTCGAGAATGCGCAGGCCGGCGAAGAGGGAGAGGGTGTTTTCCACGGCCACGAAGGACGGATCGACCAGTTGATCGCCCTGATTGACCACCGTGCCCGCCGGAGCGTAGTACACGCCGCCCTGCGGCGACTGCATGGCGGCAAAGGCGGGCAGCACCGCCAGGGCGTTGGCCAGGGCCGGTTCGGCAAAGGGGACATAGCCACCCGCGCGGCCATGGACGTAGTGGAGGTCGGCCGCCTGGAGCGGGCCGATGAAAAAGGCCCAGGCGTTTTCGCCGGTGATCGGTTTCCAGTCGGTCCAACTGATCAGGCCGGCCTGGTAGTCGGGATGGTTGGCGGGCAGGTTGGCGGTGCCGATGAAGCGGGCGTGGGACGTGCCGATAAAGGGATCGGGCGACAGCCAGGCCCGGGGCAGCATGCGGAAGCTGTAGGCCCGTGCCGGCTCGGTGATGCGGAGCTGATTGTAGACGAAAACCGGCCCGCTGGAAAGGGCGCGGGTCTGGCCGGGGGCGGGGTGGCGGCTGTCGCCGTAATGGCCGGCCGCCAGCAGCCGGGTCGGGGCGCTCGCCAGGGTGTAGGCGTCCCGGCCGGGGGCCAGCGGCAGCCGGTTGAGCCGGTGGCCGAGCAGCACCGCGATCTGCCAGGTCGCGGCATCGTAAATGTTGGCGCCGTTGTGGGTGTTGACCCGCTCGGTCTGGAGGTCGCCGGCGGGCGTTTTCTGCGGCAGCAGGGTATAGGCCTGCGGATCGTAGACGTCGGTCACCGCGCAGTCGGCCGCCCCGCAGACGTGTTCGCCCCAGTAGGCGGCGCTGTCGTGAAAACTCAAGGGGAGCCGCTGCCCCCGCAGGTCGCCGGCAGTGGCGGTGTAGAGGATGCCGCCGTCTTGGCGGTCGCTGACCAGGAAGCGGTAGCTGGCGGCCAGTTCGGTCACCGCGCGCCCGGCCTCCGTCCGGGCTGCCGGCGCAAACGATGGCGCCGCCAGCAGGGACGCGAGCAGGCAGGCGGCGAGAAGCGGTCGCCTGGTTCGGTTTCTGGTTTGCACGGGCATTCAGGATTTGCGGCAGATGGTCTGGCCCAGATGCGCCGCTTCTGCCATGAGTTCCGGTTTCCCGGCCACCGCGCCCTTGCCGTCCACGCCCCCGGCCAGCAATTCCCCGCTGAAGGTGCACTCCATGGCGTCAAAGGCGTAGCGGACGGTCTGGCGGGTGCCGTCGAAGATCGTGCCGCTGTCGGCGGCGGCGACGCTGACCATGTAGCCCCGCCGGTATTCGCGTTCCGGTTTGATCTGGCCGAGCAGGTATTTGCGGCACCACAGGGCCTGGCAGCGGTCGATGAAGGCCTTGGCCTGGGCGGTGATCCCGCAGAAATAGATGGGCGAGCCGATGACGATCCGGTTGGCCGCGTCGATCTTGTCGTAGAGCGGGGTCATGTCGTCCTTGAAGATGCACACGCCTTCGGTCTCGCAATGGCCGCAGCCGGTGCAGGGGTGGATGTCCAGGCGGGCCAGGTTGATCTGCTCGGCTTTGTGGCCGGCCTGGTGGATGGCCGCTTCGATGCGCTCCAGCAGAAGGTCGGTGTTGCCGCGCCTGCGGGGGCTGCCGTTGAAAAGAAGGATATTCATGGGTGCACCGTTATGGGGAAAAGGTGAACGGGAACATGGAATCCGACAATGTCAAAAAGAAGTGGGCCGGCCGCGCCCGTATCCACTCGGGATCGGGGCTTCGAGGACAAGAGCGTCAAGGGGGCGGCACCCGCCGCTCGAACTGCGGCCGGCCGAGCCAGCGCGGCGAGGCGATGCCGGTCCGGTACGCTTTCAGGGCCTCGGGCGAGGAGTTGACCCGGAGGTTGCTGTAGCTGCCGTCCTCGTTCTCCCACCGTTCATGCCAATAGACGGCGAGCCGCACCCGCTGATACCTGTCCGGCAAATGCTGCAGGGCCGCGGCGATGAACCCGGCCTTGTCTCCGGGCGGATATTCGCCCACCCCCCATTCCGCGACGAACAGGGGCTTGTTCGCATCCAGTTTGCAGATTTCGGCATAGGGTTCGGCCATCATGTCGTCGAACTCGGCCCATCCCTCGGATCGGCTCATCTTACCATAGACGCTCAGGCCGAGCCAGTCGACGTAACCGGCGCCCGGATAATAGCTGCTCATCCGGTTCCAGGCCGTGCGGGGCGAGCTGAAATTGTTGACATGGAAGCCCCACAGGATGTTGGTCGCCTGCCGCGCCCGGACCCTGTCGACCACATAGCGATAGGCCCGCTTGTACAGTTCCGGTCCCTCGTAGAGCGTCCGGCCCTCCTTGTGGCCGGCGGTCTTGCCGCCGCCGTAAAACACGCCGGACCAGGGAAACCAGGTGCCGTTCATCTCCAGGCCCCAGGCGACCAGGAGCGGCTTGCCGTACTGGCGCGCCGCATCGGCCCAGGTGTCGATGTACGCATCCCACTTGCCGGCGAGGATCTCCCGCAGGCCGAACCGGTCCGGTCCGCGCGCCTCTTCGTAGGGCTTGTCCCAGGGCGACCAGAAGAGCAGCGGCACGGCGCCGTAGTTGGCGACGAGGCGCACGGTTTTCTCCGGGAAGGCGCGGTCGCCCCAGAAATTGCCGAAGGCCACCACGGCCAGCGATTTGCCGGTGAGCCGCTCGAAGGCGACCAGGGCGTCGTAGGTCACCTGCGCCTCGCCCTCGCCGAAGTCGACATAGGCACCGGTGTAGACGTCGTTTTTAGGCATGGCCAGGGTGACCGGGCCATCCGCCCCGGCCTGGCCTTTGTGCGCCATCTCGGCCTCGGTCTGGTCGCGGCAGCCGGCGCCGAGGGACACCGCCAGCAACAGGAGGAGCGGAAAAAATATCCGGGTGCGCAGCAACTGGGTCGAAGGACGGGTCATGGCCATGGCGTGGGTGTTCGTTAAGCCTTGTAGGGAACCGAGGCGGTGCGGTCGAGCTTGCCCCAGCCGACCCACACGCCCTTGAGGGCCCTGAGGATCGCCCGGACGACGACGATGTTGAGGACCGGCCGGTAGATGAATCGCATCGGCAGCACCAGCCAGGTCTGGGCCAGCGGCTCCCGCTCCACCAGGCAGGCCACCGCCGCCAGGACGAGATCGGCGGCCAGGAACACGAAAAAGTAGAGGTAGAGAATCGAATTGGCCGGGCTCATCACCAGGGAGAGCAGGAGAACCAGATCGATGATCGAGCCGAGCGCGACCAGGAAGATGTTGAAAAACCAGGTGCTGGGCAGGCTGAACCAGCCGAGGGCGGGATACTGCGAGTTGAAGAGCAGCTCGCGGTGCTTCCACAAACATTGCAGGGTGCCGAAGGCCCAGCGGAACCGCTGCTTGGCAAAGGCGCGCACCGTCTCCGGCGCCTCGGTCCAGGCCACGGCCCGGGGCGCGTAATGGATGGCGAAGCCGCATTTGTGCAGGGCCAGGGTGAGATCGGTGTCTTCGGCCAGGGTCTCGGTGCTGATGCCGCCAGCCGCCTGCACGGCGCTGACCCGAAGGGCGCTGACCGCGCCGGGCACCACGGTGATGCATTGCAGCCGGTGATAGGCCCGGCGGTCGAGATTGAAGCCGCAGGTGTATTCCAGGGACTGGAAGCGGGCCATCAGGGTTTTGGGATTGCCGACCTTGGCCCGCCCGGACACCGCGCCCACGGCCGGATCGGCGAACGGCCGGATGAGATGGCCGATGGTCTGCGGGGTGAATTGGGTGTCGGCGTCCAAGCTGACCACGAACTGGTGGCGGATCGCCTGCATGCCGTTGCGCAGGGCCATGGCCTTGCCGAGGTTGACCTGGCGGATCAGGCGGATGCGGGCATCCTCCCCGGCCATGGCGGCGACAATCGCGGCGGTGGCGTCGAGGGAGCCGTCGTCGACCACCACCACCTCCATCGGCCCGGCATACAGGGTGTTGAGCACCGAGCGCAGCGTGTCGCGGATCACCTTTTCCTCGTTGTAGGCGGCGATGAGCACGCTCACCGGCGGGCAGAACGGTGCGCCGTCGTCATCCTCGCCCTCATCGTGCCGGCGGCTGCCGATGGCCAGCCAGGAGACTGCCAGGGTCCGCAGCACGGTCAGGCCCGTGGCCACGATCATGAAGGCCCAGAAGAAATTGGTCAGCTCGTGGATGGCGGTAAAGCCGCTCTCGCTGATCATCCGGGTGAGGGGCTGTTGGTTGGCCGGCACGGCGGGCATGAGCTGTTCGGCCGGAATGCCGACCAACTCCGGCAGCGGCAGGATCCGGTCGCCGCGGGCGGTGAGATAGTCGATGATTTGCGGCAGCGCCGCCACGGTCTGGCTGCGGTCGCCGCCGGCATCGTGCAGCAGGACCACGTTGCCCCCCTGCATGCGGCCGTGCTGAACGCGCTCGAGCATGACGTCGACACCGGGTCGGTCCCAGTCCTGCGGATCGATATCCTCGGTCACGGTGAGATAGCCCATCTCCTGCGCCAGTTTGACCGGCACCAGTTCCTCCTGCTCGTGGGGATTGGTGTCGGCGTTGTAGGGCGGCCGGAAAAGGATGGTGCCGTGGCCGGTGATCGACTCGATCAGCCGCTGGGTGGCGTTGAATTCCAGGTGGGCCCGTTCCTCGGAGACGAGGGCGATGTTGGGATGGCTGTAGGTGTGCACGCCGATCATGTGCCCTTCGGCGAGGATCCGCTCCACCAGCTCGGGATGCTTTTCCATGTTGGCGCCGATCATGAAAAAGGTGGCCTTGATGTTTTTCGCCTTGAGGATGTCGAGCATCCGGGGCGTCCATTTTTTGTCCGGCCCGTCGTCGAAGGTGAGGGTGACGCCGTCGTCCGGGCCCCTGCCCTGGTGGAGAATCGTCAGGTAGGTGGGAAAGCGCTCGTAGGTGGCGGTCAGCATGGCGCCGGGGCCGCTTTTTTTGTCGACCAGGATGCGGCGGAAGCCGTCGCTCCGCTCGTCGGCGACGGTGATCAGGTTGCCCCGGCCGACCTGGGCGATATCGTTGCCGGGTTTGATCGTTTCCAGGCGGGCGAGGTCGCCTGCGGCCGGCAGCCTGCCGGGGACGAGATCCAGCGCGTCCCAGATGGCCGGGTCCTCGGTCCCCAGCCGGTTGATGGCAATGCCGCCGACGTGCAGGGACCGGGCCTCGGTCAGTTGATTGAGGAAGGTGACGGCATCGAGAAACCAGACGGTGTGAACGCTCTGCCCGGTTTCGTAGACGAAATGCGGGTTCAGCGAAGGCCGGCTGAATTCGCAGGAGGCCTGGGCCGAGCGCTGCGCCCGGCTCATCACGTCGGCGAAACCGAGCAGTTCCGCGGTCTTTCCGCCCTCGGTCCAGTCGTAGCCGTAGGAGCCGAGGGAAATGACCCACTGGCCGGGGACACCGTAGCCGCCGACCAGGGTGGACAGCCAGCCGCTGAAAAATTCGCGCGAGGCGATCGGACCGGGTTCGTCGAATTCGGCGTGCTCGTCGTGGAGCAGGGCGACGAAATGGTCGACAACCCCGGACAGCCGGTCGAGATCGTAGAGTTTCAGGTCCCTGCCCGTCGACACGCAGAGCCACAGCTCCAGATGGGCGCGGTGCAGGGCGGCGGCGACCTTGCCGAGAAAAACGCTCATGTTGCCGCGGTAGCTGGGGTCGACCTCTTGCCAGTCGAGCATTACCCCGCGCGCGTTCATGTCGGCAAGCGTCTCGCCGAGATGGGCGATGAACTGCTCCTGCCGCTCGGGCGGACCGTTGATCAGGGCCTCCACGGCTTCGGCCATCCAGACGTCGCCCTCGCCCAGGTTGCTGAGCAGGGGCAGCAGCACCACATCCTGTTCCTGGGCCAGTTCGATCAGTTGCGCGTCCGGCGTGGCCTTCAACGTGCCGACCTCTGTGCCGAACGTCAGCCAGTCCGGGCACAGGTGGGTGAGTTTGTCCAGGTTTTCCTTGAGGGAATCGAGGCTGTCCGGATCCCAGTTCTGGTAGAATCCCAATCTGATTTCATCCCGGTGGGCCGGGGGAGTGCTCCCGCCCGCCACGTTTTTCGGGGAAGGGGAGGGGTGGTGGCCACCGGCGGCGGACTGCCCGGTTCTGGCATCCTTGTGCTTTTTGGCATAATCCAGCCACAGGGGTTTGGCGGGCCGGGCCGGATCACGGGCCGGCTTTTTGGCCTGCTGGGCCTTGCTGATCCGTTGCAGTTGCTCCACCGCCGGCGGCACGGCGAGGTGCGAGGGCAGCACCAGCGCCTGGATGAAGAGGACGACGGCAACGAATACCAGCAGGCCGCCCGCGAACATCAGCCGGCGGAACCGGGGCCAGCGCTTGCCGCGCCGGTCGAGAAACACGAAAGACTCCCTGTCGACGGCATGGTCGGTGGATGGGGAACGGTCGGGTTCGGGTGCCAGGGGTGATTGGCTCATGACAGATTCAGGGTGCCTCCGCGCGGCGTGGTCGGTCGGCCGTTGCGTTCGCCGGGACAGCAGGATGTTCCTCGGGCGGAAAACGGGCCACTATACACTCGGGACACCATGACCGCAAGCGTCCCGTGCCGGGAAAGTAAAGGAAAAACCGTTCTTTTGAAGAAATCGACCCAGACGTGCTCAGCGCGGCATGACTTCGGGAGCCGTTGGTCGTTCGGTGCTCATTATAGGGAAAGGTTCGATGGCGTCAATCACGGCGGTTAAATTTTTCCGCCAGGGAGATCAGTTCGTTCTTCCGTGGAAAATAGAGGGTCATCGCGGCGGCTGCCAGGGCCGAGAGCAGCAGCAGATCGGTCCGGTTGCCGCCCAGGAGAAAAAGCAGGAGGCCGTAGATACCGATGGCCTCGGTCATGGCCAGGGCGATGAGCATGGCGGTGGTGTACCGCTGGATGACCGGGTGCTGCTGCGACCGGGTCGGCTTGGGGGGAATCCGGGCGCCCAGCAGCAGGCGCCGCACCAGCCAGGAGGCCGCCAGGGTCGCGGCGGCAACGGCATACAGCAGCACGCGCAGTTCCCCGTAGATTTCGGGGGAGAAGCGGGCGGCCGAGTCGGCCAGGAAAAGGGGCACGGCAATGACGTACATGACCAGCGACCCCGCCAGGGCGAACCAGATTGTCTTGAGCATGACCATTCCCTTGTCGAGTTCCTGTGCCGATATCATGGCGGCCTCCCGGCGGTTGCGTGTTGTGTTTTTCGCCGTTCCGGACGATGCGCCACGGAACGCAACGGTGCATCCCCGTTTGTAGCATGCGCGCCCGGCCTTGGCAACCGGCAACCGCCGTTGCCGGAACGCGGATCAACCGGGACGGGATGCGGGATGGTCCGGCGCGGTCCGGGTGCGGTAGAGCAGGGCGGCGATCACCACGGTGCACGGGGCGACGGCGATCACCCCGAAGCTGCCGACCAGGATGTTGAGGACCTCGGCGGCGACGAAGGGGGCGTTGAGCAGGTTGGCCGGCGGCAGGCCCTTGGCGAGGAAGACCATGAACATGGCGATGTGGCTGCCCGAGTAGGCGAGCAGCAGGGTGGTGGTCATGGTGCCGGTGACCGCGCGGCCGACCCGCAGCCCGGACCGCATGTGGTCGAGCAGGCCGATTTCCGGATGGCGGAATTTGAGCTCATCCATGGTGGCGGCGATATCCATGGCCAGATCCATGACCGCGCCGGAACAGGCGATGAAGACGCTGGCCACGAAGATGTCGGTCAGATTCAGTTGCGGGTAGCCGGAATAGAGCAGCATCTCGGCAAAGGGCCGCACCGCGCCGTGCAGCCGGAACAGATGGGTGAACAGGGCGGCCAGGCCGCAGGTGAGCAGCAGTCCCAGCAGGGAACCGAGGAAGGTGGCCGTCCCGCGCCGGGTCAGGCCTCCAACGGCGAAGCAGATCACCCCGGTGAGCAGGGCGACGATGCCCAGGCCGGTCGGCAGGGGCGGATAGCCGAGCAGCAGGAGCGGGAAGAACAGTTTCCACAGCACCAGGGCCGCGAACACGAAGGACAGGCCGGCTTTGAGGCCCGTGACCCCCGCCACGGCGAAGAGGAGCAGCCCGAACAGGACCGCCAGGAACAGTTGCAGTCCCAGGCGATAGGCGCCCCGTGCCACCGCGTTGGCCGGCTTGCCTTCCGGGGCGTCGTATTCGATCAGGATGGTGGTGCCCGGTTCGTAGAATTCGTCGAGTTCCATCTTGCCGGTGAGCATGTTCACCACCTCGACCGTCTGGCCCTCGTGCGGCCCGGACAGCAGCCGGACCGTGAGGAGCTGGACATTGGTCTTGACGATCAGGTTGGTGCGCACCCTGGAGTTGTCGACACCGGTGACCAGCGCCCGGCAGCGGATGCCTTCCGGAGCCGGCGGCACCCGGGCGATGTCGAGCGTGAGCAGGGCGATGCAGAACAGGGCGATGATCAGGGAAAAGAGGAGTTCGCGGCGGAACGTGGGCATGGGCGATCGGGAAAAAGAATGCCTCGCGACGCCGCACGGGGTGGACGGATGGAGCCGGCGCGGGCTCAATGGGCGGACGCGGTCTTCACGACCGGCAATTGCTGCCAGATTCCCATGGCCCTGGCTATCTGCTTGGCGATGTCGGTGTTGTCGTAGAATCCGGCAAAGCGCCCGGCGTCGCGGCCGATGGCGAAGACCGGCACCGGCACGCCGGTGTGGGCGTACGAGGTCCAGCCGATGCTGGCCCGCTCGTTGAGGATATGGGTGATGGTGACGATGATCGGCTCGTAGCCGCCGTACAGCAGGCTGTTTTCGTCGGCGTCGTTGCCGTTCTGGCCGCACATCGATTTATCGTAGGCATCCTCGAGTTTCTTTTTCTGGAAGTCGTTCAGGGACGACCAGTCGAGGCCGAAAACGGTCTGCATCAGGCCGATCATCTCGGAGCTGTTCTCCAGGTTGTTGGTGGCGGTCCAGTTGTAGCCGGTCGAGTGCGCCGCCTTGTGCGCCTTCCACTCGTTCATGCCAAAGGCCTGGAAGCTGCTGGTCTGGCCGAGCAGGCGGTCGTAGTAGGCGGTATAGCCGGTGGTGGCGTGCCCCACCGACATGCCGCCGGTCTCGTGATCGCCGGTGACCACGATCAGGGTCTGCGAGGGATTGGCGCGGTAAAACTCCAGGGCCACGCCGATGGCGTCATCGAAATCCAGGGTGTCGCCGATGGTGGCCATGGCGTCGTTGGCATGGCAGGCCCAGTCGATCTTGCCGCCTTCGACCATGAGGAAGAAACCGTCGTCTTTCCCGCCCCAACCCTTCTTGTGGCCGTCTTTTTTCCGGGTGAGCAGGGAGGAGATGGCCACCTCGGTCATCTCGGCCAGCGACAGGTTGGCCTCCGGGCGGTCGATGGCGTAGGGCATGGCGGCGCTGTCCTGCAGGTAGGGATTGATGGCCACCACCTTGCCTTTCGGATTCTTTTTCAGTTGCAGGATCGCCTCGCGGTTCTGGAGGATGGTGTAGCCGTTGGCCTGCATCCGGGCCTTGACGGTCTCGGCGTCGCTGGCCGCCAGGCCGCCGCCCCCGAAAAAGTCGTAGCCGCTGGCCGCCATCTGCCGGGCGATGGCGTTCATGTCGCTCCGGCTGGGAACGCTGGCGTAAAAAGAGGCGGGCGTGGCATGATCCAGGGAGACGCTGGAAATGATGCCGATCCGCTTGCCCTTTTCGGCGGCCAGTTCCGCGATGGATTTGTAGCTGACGGTTTTGGTGCCGTCCATGCCGATGATGCCGCTGGTGGTCTTGATGCCGCAGGCAAAGGCGGTGCCGGCCGAGGCGGAGTCGGTCATCAGGGCATGGGCGTCATAGGTGGTCTGCATGCCCAGGACCGGCAGCTTGCTCATGTTCAACCGGTTTTCCTCCTTCAGCAGGTCCTTGGCCTCGGTGGCCCTGCCGCCGTTCCTGGTGGTCAGGTAGGCTTCGGTGGCCTGGATCTGGGCGCTGGCCATGCCGTCGCCGACGAAGAAGAACACATACTTGGGGGTGTCGGCCCCAGCCGCGCCCGCCATGAATATCGTCGCGGCCAGGGCCGCGGTGAACAACCATCGTTTTCCTCCCATTTCTCCCTCCATGCGTGAGATGTGTCCAATGAACGGAGCGCGCCGCCCGTGCTGCCACCGGCCGCAGGCTCCGGATTTCGCGGTGTTCGCCGCCGGAGGATTCCTTTTCCGCGGCAGCACCGTGCATATACCGCACGGATGTTAGAATATGATGAACACGGGGATTGAGGATGATCAGATTCCGGTCAAAACGCACGCACGCCGATGGCGGTCCCGGATGCCGGCCGGGGAAGGGGGGGCAGCGGAAATGGGGAAAACACGAGGATAGGGGGGGCGATGGGGTGCGAGCGACGGTGGCCGGAATATGGCCGGAAGGCCGCGCCTGCCGAAGCGAGGGCGGTCCGCCGTGGCCGGAAACGGCACAACCACCGCCCCGACGGAGAGACGGTTGTGCCGTTTCCGGCGATCATGGCGCGCCGGGAAGCGGTTGTGCCGTTATTCGCCGGCGGACGGGGGCATCTGGGCGCGGGTTTTGCTCCGTTCGATCGACTGCAGGGCCAGATAGTTGGCGCCGAATTTTTTCATGTTGCCCATTTCGATGTCGAAGGCGTCGTAGTGGCCTTCCTCGTCGACCACCAGATCCTCGAAAATCTTCTTCGACACGCTGTCGGCATTGGCGCCGCATTCGTTGGCCCAGAGGTTGTAGCTGCGGGCGCTGTCCAACTCCATCTGCCGGGCCATGGTCAGCATCTCGTTGACATCCTGGACCGGCGAAACCGGGCAGGAACTGACCATCACCACATCGCCGCCGAGGAACAGGATGCGCTCGGCCAGGCGTTCGACATGGAGCATTTCCTTGATGGCGGTCTGCTTGAACAGGCCGGCCAGAAGATCATACCCCTGGTCGTCGCAGTGAAAGTGGAAATACATGTACTGATGGAGGGCGGCGATTTCGTCGCTCACTGCCTGGTTGAGGAGTTTGATGCTGTTCTCGTGCATGATGTTCACCTGTGGGTTCGGTTGATGGGATTGAATGGATCGCCATCCGTTCTATAGCATTCTTCGCCTGTTCCGTCGACAGGAACGAACAACGGGCGGGCGGAACGAATCCGACCCGCCCGTTGGGAAAAGGTCATCGTTTGGGCAGGAATGCCGTTACACCGGCACCTCGCTCATCGGAATGCCCAGGGCCGCGGCCACCCCCTTGCCGTAGTCGGGATCGGCCTTGTAGCAGTTGCCGATGTGGCGGACCTTGATCTCCTTCGGGGCATCGCCCATGGCGCGCGCGGTGTTGCCGAACAGGGCTTCCTGCTGTGCCGTGGTCATCAGCCGGAAGAGCTTGCCCGGCTGGGTGTAGTAGTCGCTGTCGTCCTCGCGGGCGTTCCAGTGGGCGGCGGCACCGCTCAGGCTGAGCGGCGGCTCGGAAAAGTCGGGCTGCTCCTGCCATTCGCCGTAGCTGTTGGGCTCATAGGCCAGAGCGGAGCCATGGTTGCCGTCCACCCGCATCTGGCCGTCGCGGTGATAACTGTGGAAGGGGCAGCGCGCCATGTTGACCGGGATGAGGTGATGGTTGACGCCCAGGCGGTAGCGCTGGGCATCGCCGTAGGAGAAGAGCCGGCCCTGGAGCATCTTGTCCGGCGAGAAGCTGATGCCCGGCACCACGTTGGCCGGGTTGAAGGCCGCCTGCTCGACCTCGGCGAAGTAGTTGTCCGGATTGCGGTTCAGTTCGAGCACGCCCACCTCGATCAGCGGCGCGTCACTGTGGTACCAGACCTTGGTCAGGTCAAAGGGATGGTAGGGCAGCTTGGCCGCCTGCTCCTCGGTCATCACCTGGACGTACATGGTCCAGCGGGGAAACTCGCCCCGTTCGATGGCCTCGTACAGATCCTTCTGATGCGTCTCGCGGTCCTTGCCGACCAGGGCCTCGGCCTCGGCGTCGGTCAGGTTCTTGATGCCCTGCTGCGACTTGAAGTGGAATTTGCACCAGTGGCGCTCGTTGCCGGCGTTGATGAAGCTGAAGGTATGGCTGCCGAAGCCGTGCATGTGGCGGTAGGTGGCCGGAATGCCGCGGTCGCTCATGACCACGGTCACCTGGTGCAGGGCCTCGGGCAGGGAGGTCCAGAAATCCCAGTTGTTTTTGGCGCTGCGCATGTTGGTGCGCGGGTCGCGTTTGACCGCGTGGTTGAGGTCCGGAAATTTGAGCGGATCGCGGAGGAAAAAGACCGGGGTGTTGTTGCCGACCATGTCCCAGTTGCCTTCCTCGGTGTAGAACTTGACGGCAAAGCCGCGGATATCGCGCTCGGCGTCGGCGGCGCCGCGTTCGCCGGCCACGGTGGAGAAGCGGGCGAACAGTTCGGTTTTCTTGCCGATCTGGGAGAAGATCCTGGCGCGGGTGTACTTGGTGATGTCGTGGGTGACGGTGAAGGTGCCGTAGGCGCCGGAACCCTTGGCGTGCATGCGCCGCTCGGGGATGACCTCGCGGTCGAAATGGGCCAGTTTTTCCAGGAACCAGACATCCTGGAGCAGCTGCGGCCCGCGCGGGCCGGCAGTCATGACGTTCTGGTTGTCGGGCACCGGAGCGCCCGCGTTGGTGGTCAGTTTCTTCTTGCTGGTGTCCATCGTGAACCTCCCTTTGGTGTTGTTCTGTTCCGCCATGGACCGGGCCCATGGGCATCATGGTTTTCGAAGGTACCCGATAGAGGAACACGTGTCAATCCCAAATAGGAATACATCTTAAAAAGGATCGGGCCATGCTCATGGTTCGGGGCAAGGGCAATTCTGGCAATGATTCCACCGGGTCATGCGGTAGATTCTCCGGCAGTCTTCCCGGGCTGGTGCCGCATGCCCCGTTGTGACCATGGGCATCGCATCCAAACAGCCACCGCGGGCGGGCCGCGAAAACGGCGGGTCTTTTTTCTTTCGGGGATGGCGGCATTTTTTATTTGATTTTTCGGTCTGGTCCGTGGGAAAGGAAAAAGCGGCGTCCCGGCCCACGGGAGCAACGGGGTTCATGGGCCGGAGGCGCGCACCAACGAGGAAAAGATATGCCCAAGAAACCGACCTGCCGCGCGGCGGCCGTCTGCATGGAGGAACTGCAGACCAAGGACAAGCTGCTGGCCTCGATCCATAAGATTTCCAGCCTGCTGACCCGGCCGATCTCGCTCGACACCATCCTGACCGCCATCGTCAAGGAGATCTCGCACGTTTTCGATTTCACCCGCCTGGCCATTTTCCTGACCGACCGGGAACGGCAGCTGCTCGAATGCCGCTATATCCACGGGTTCAACCCCGACGATTCGGAACGGGCCCTGCGCTTTCCCTACCGTCTCGCTGCCCACGACTGCGTCGAGACCCGGGTGGCCCGCTGGGGAAAGACCATCTATGTCAGGGATTACCGGGAAGATCCCCGGGTGACGCCGGTTGACCTCAAGGTCAGCGGCATCATGCGGCGGTTTTCCACCGTGGCCGCGCCGCTGAAGATCAAAAAGGATGTGATCGGCCTGATCACCGCCGACCGGGGCGACAGCAAACTGGTGATGACCAAGAGGGACGTCGCCGCCTTTTCGACCTTTGCCAACCAGGCCAGCATCGTCATCGAAAATGCCCGGCTCCAGGAACAGAACCAGAAAAAGATCAAGCAGCTGCTCACCTTGCAGGAAATCAGCAAGAAGGCCAGTTCCGCCTTCAACCTGGAAAAACTGTTCCAGGTCATCTGCACCAGCGCCATGAAAATCACCAGGGCCTCCTGCTGCCTCCTCTTCCTGCTCGACGATGAGGGCCGGGAACTCGCCATTGCCGCGGCCAGGGGAGGCAGCGCGGTCGGCACGGACTTCCGCCTCAAGGCCGGCACCGGCCTGGTGGGCTGGGTGGCCAAAACCGGCATGCCCGTGCTGACGGACGATGTCCGCACCGATCCCCGCTACCGCGAGATCGTCGCCGGCACGGCCTCGCAGCTTTCCGTGCCGCTGGTCAGCGACAAGCGGGTGTTCGGGGTGCTGCACCTCGGCAGCACCGACCGGGCCGCCTTTTCCGAGGACGATCTCAAGCTGCTGCTCATCTTTGCCGACCATTGCGCCAGCCTGATCAGGAATGCGCGACTCTACGGCCAGGTGATGACCGAACGCAACTTCCGGGAAAACATCCTGGAAAGTTCTCCGGCCAGCGTGGTCACCATTGACCTGAAAAAGGAAATTTCCTCGGTGAACAGGAAAACCGAGGAGATGTTCCGGTTCAAAAGAAAGTATGTCCTGGGCGAGCGCGTGGACGCGGTCTTTGCCGGCGACATCGTGCAGGTGGTCGATCTGGCCATCGACCGGCACGCGGTGGTCGACAACAAGGAAATCCGGTTGACGCACAAGGACGGCACCGCCACCATCCTGGGGATCACCTCCTCCCTGCTGCGCAATCATCAGGATGGTCTGATCGGCGCCATGTTTATCATCCGCGACCTGACCGAGGAGAAGAAAACCGAGGAACTGATCCGGCGCCTCGACCGGCTGACCTCGCTGGGGCAGATGTCCGCCGGCATCGCCCACGAAATCCGCAACCCGCTCAGCAGCATCAACTTCAATGTCCAGTTGTTGGCCAAGAAGACCGCGCTCACCCCGGAGGTCGGCAGCCTGCTCGCCGACACCCAGGAGGGGATCGACCGGATCAGGAGCCTGCTCAAGGGGATGCTCGATTTCGCCAAACCGTCGCGACCCGCCCTGAAAAGCGATTCCCTGGCCAGGGTGGTGCAGGGATCGATCGGGCTGATGGATTCCCAGCTTAAGGAAAAGAAGATCGAGGTCCGGTGCGAGTTGCCGGACACCCTGCCGCCGGTCATTCTGGATGCGCACCAGATTCATCAGGTGCTGGTCAACCTGCTGCTCAACGCCATGGAGGCCATGCCCGAGGGCGGCACCATCGGGGTCCGCGGCCGGATGGAGCGGCAGGGCAGGAAACGGGGCGACTACGTGGTGCTGCAGATATCCGACCAGGGCAGCGGCATCTCCCGCGACAATCTGTCGCGGATCTTCAACCCCTTCTTCACCACCAAACCCGAGGGAACCGGCCTGGGGCTGGCCATTGTCCATAAAATCCTGGAACAGCACCAGGTGTCGGTGGACGTGGCCAGCGACACCAACCGGGGCACGACCTTCACCCTGAAATTTCCCGTTCATCCCGGCGAGGACACGTAATGCCCCCGTACAAGATCCTGATTGTCGACGACGACCGCCTGCTCCAGAATTCGCTGCGCGCCATCCTTGCCGACAAGTACGACCCCCTGATCGCCGGCAGCGGCGAGGAGGCCCTGCGGCTGCTCCAGAAGCACGCGGTTGACCTGGTCCTGCTGGATATCCGCCTGCCCGGCATGGACGGCATCGAGACCCTGCACCGGATCAAGAAGCTGAGCCCGGACATGCCGATCGTCATGATGACCGCCTACGAGGACGTTAAAACCGTGGTCCATTCGATGAAGGAGGGGGCCTGCGACTACCTGGTCAAGCCGCTGGAAATCGAGATGTTCGAGCTGGTCATCGAAAAGGCCCTGGAGAATCTGCGCCTCAAGAAAGAGGTCCGGGAACTGCGGCGGGCCTATCTGCAGAAATTCAACCTGGAGCATGTCGTTGCCGAGAGCGAGGGCATCAGGGCCGTGTTTGACTTCGCCGGCAAGGTGGCCAAAAGCTATGACACCACGGTGCTCGTCGAGGGGGAGAGCGGCGTGGGCAAGGAGGTGGTCGCCCGGATGATTCACCAGCGCAGCAGCCGGTACGACAAACCCTTTGTCGGCATCAACTGCGGCGCCATCAGCAAGGAACTGCTGGAGAGCGAGCTGTTCGGCTACGAAAAGGGTGCCTTCACCGGCGGCCTCAACGAGGGCAAGAAGGGCAAGATCGAAATGGCGGACAGCGGCACCCTGCTCCTCGACGAGGTCAGCGAGCTGCACCCGGCGGCCCAGGTGAACCTGCTGCGTTTCCTGGAGGAGCGGGAATTCTATCCGGTGGGAGGCACCAGGAAAAAAAAGGTCGATGTGCGGGTGATCGCCGCCACCAACAAGAGCCTGGTAACCCAGGTGCAGGCCGGCACCTTTCGAGAGGATCTCTACTACCGCCTCAATGTCGCCCGGGTGGTCGTGCCGCCGCTGGCGGAACGCCGGGCCGACATCGTGCCGCTCACCGAGTTGTTCATGAACCGGTTCAACGAGAAATTCATGAAGAATTTCCGCGGCATCTCGCCGGAGGCCAGGAAAATGCTGGTGCAATATCCCTGGCGGGGCAACATTCGGGAGTTGAAAAACGCCGTGGAACGGGTCATTTTGATGGAGGACGGCGAGCAGATCGAGGCCGCCCATCTCGCCTTCCTGGCCTTTCCCTACCACGGAACCCCGCAGCCGGAGGCGCCGGGGCTGCGCCTGCCGCCCGAGGGCATCCAACTCGACGAGGTGATCAGGGACCTGATCGTCCAGGCGCTGGAGATGAGCGGCGCCAACAAATCGCGGGCCGCCAAGCTGCTCGGCATCTCCCGGCCGACCCTGATCTACCGCATCGAGAAGCACGGCATCCGGGTATGAGGTCCCTGCCGGGACAACGTGTTTCCCGGACGCATTCTTTTTCTGGTCAACATAAGGAATTTCGAGCAAAATCACGCCGGAAACCTTATGGTTTCCTTGCACGAAACATCGATGCCCGGCATCAGCGGAATACCCTGTACAGCGAAGGAGGTGGATCATGATCGAATCATTGTATGCATTTCTGGCGAAGGTAGGGTTTCACCATCCACTACATCCCGCCCTGACCCATATCCCCATGGGCATGGTCATGGGCTGTTTTTTCTTCGGCCTGCTCGTCTGGTATGCAAACAAGCCCGCCTTGCAGAAAACCTGCCTGCACTGTTCGGTGCTGGCCCTGATCTTCATCGTGCCGACCATCCTGGCCGGTCTGCTGGACTGGCAGCATCTGTACGCCGGCCGCTATCAGCCGCTGATCGTGGTCAAGATGGTCCTGGCGGTGGCGCTGACCGGCCTGCTGGCCTATTCCATCTGGCTGCACAGGCAGGGAGCTGAGGCCAAGAAGCTGTTCATCGTCTACAGTCTCTGCCTGGCCTGCGCCGTGGGGCTCGGTTTTTCCGGCGGAGAGCTGGTTTACGGCGGCTGAGTCCGGCGTGCCGTTTTAGACGCGAGGCCTGCTTCCGGGGTGGAGGCGACTGCTCCGGAAGGGCGGCCCAAGGCAAGGCAATCAGGTTTTGCTGTCCTCTTCATCCATCATGCCAAGGAGGTGTCCCATGTCATTGATCAAATCCGCATGCGCCCTGCTGTGCGGCGCGAGCCTGCCGCTGCTGCTCGCAGGCAATCCGTATGCCGCCGACTATCAGCATTCGCTGGCCGTCGACCAGATGACCTTTGCCTGGAGTGTGGCCGGCGACAACCTGGCCGTCAAAGTGTCCGCTCCCACCATCGGCTGGGTGGCCGTCGGCTTCAATCCCACCGACATAATGAAGGACGCCAACATCGTCATCGGCTATGTCAAGGACGGCAAGGTCGAGATTTCGGATGATGTCGGCACCCAGCCCACCCAGCACTCTCCGGATACCAAGCGGGAGGGCACGGACAACGTCACCGTGGTCGGCGGCAGCGAGACCGGCAACACCACCACCCTGGAATTCTCCATTCCCCTGAAAAGCGGCGACCCCAACGACGGCGTCATCGACCCCAACGCCGACACCAAGGTGATGCTCGCCTACGGTCCTGACCGGGATTCCACCAAGCTCAAGCACCAGTTCGCCAAGACCGTCACCATCAACCTGGCCAGCGGCGCCATGAAATGAACCGGTTGCGCCCTGTTCGCCAGACAGCGCTTCTGCTGGCCTTCCTGCTGGTATGGCCGGTGATGGCGGCGGGACACGGTCCGGGGGGGCATGAGGATCACCATGCCCCTCCGGACCGGACGCAGGAGCGCGCCGGCACGGACCGGACCGCGGCACCGCCGCCGGGGCAGGAGAGCAAGGCCCTGGGGGTGGATGAGAAGACCGGCGAGTTCGTGCCGCTTGATCTGGTGTTCCGCAACGAACAGGGCGAACAGGTCAGCCTGCGGCAACTCGTCGACCGGCCGACCCTGCTGTTGCCCATCTATTACCGCTGCCCGACCGGGTGCTCGTTTGAGCTGGCCAACCTGGCCGAAGCCATCCGCCGTAGTGGGCACGATATCGGCAGTTTCCGGGCGATCAGCCTGAGCTTCGATGCCGAGGAAACCCCGGCGATAGCCGCCGAAGCCCGGCCCAATTACACCGCGCTGCTGGCCAAGGATTTTCCCCAGGACGCCTGGGCCTTCCTCACCGGCGACCACGACGCCATCGCGCAGCTCACCCGTGCCATCGGTTTTGTCTTCCAGAAAAAGGAGGACGGCACCTTCGTTCATCCCTCGGTGCTCGTCGCCCTCGACAGGGAAGGGCGGATTATCAAGTACGTGTACGGCTCCTTCATCGCCGGCGACGTCGACCTGGCCCTGGCCGAGGCGGCGAAGGGCACCCCGGCCAGTTCCATCCGGCGCCTGCTGGCCTTCTGCTTTCCCGCCAATCCCAGGCAGAACCAGCAGATCCTGAACGTGCTGAAAATTGGCAGCGGCGTGCTGCTCGTTGCCGGCGGGATCGGCCTTGCCCTGTTTCTGCGCAGAAAACCATCCGACCGGCCGAAGTTCGGCCCATGACCATGGCGACCATACCTTCTTTTTTCGAAACGCCGGCCCCCGCCGGCCTGACGGGCATCAGGGCCTGGCTCCTGACCCACGACCACAAACGGCTGGGCCTGATGTATCTGTGGGCGGTCCTGTTCTGGTTCGCCGTCGCCATGATCATCGGCTTGCTGATCCGGATCGAGCTGATGACCATGGGCCGGACGATCATGTCGGCGGGCGTCTATAATTCCGCCTTCACCCTGCACGGGGTGATCATGATCTTCCTGTTCGTCATCCCCGGCATCCCGGCGATCTTCGGCAACTTCTTCCTGCCGATCCAGTTGGGGACCGACGACGTTTTCTTTCCCCGGCTGAACCTGTTCTCGTGGTACCTGTACATCCTGGGCGGCGTGCTGGCCATCGTCTCCCTGTTCACCGCCGGCGGCTTCCCCGATACCGGCTGGACCTTTTATGTGCCCTTCAGTATCGGCACCAAGCACAACGTCCCCTTAACGGTGTTCGCCGCCTTTGTCCTCGGCATGTCCTCGATGCTGACCGGGCTCAACTTCATCACCACCGTGCACCGCAAACGCGCCCCGGATATGGGCTGGATGCAGATCCCGCTCTTCACCTGGTCGCTGTACGCCACGGCCTGGGTGCAGCTTTTGGCCACGCCGGTCATTTCCATCACGCTGCTCTTGGTCATCGCCGAACGGCTGCTCAATATCGGCCTGTTTGATCCGGCCCGGGGCGGCGATCCGATCCTCTATCAGCACCTGTTCTGGATGTATTCGCACCCGGCGGTCTATGTCATGATCCTGCCCGGCATGGGCGTGGTCTCGGAGATCATCCCCACCTTTTCCCGCAAGGCCATTTTCGGCTACAAGGCGATCGTCTTCTCCTCCATGGGCATCGCCATCGCCGGTTCGCTGGTCTGGGCGCACCACATGTACACCAGCGGCATGAGCGACACCGCCATCTTCGTCTTTTCCCTGCTCACCTTCCTGGTGGCCATCCCGACCGCGGTCAAGGTGTTTTCCTGGGTTTCCACCCTGTACAAGGCCTCGATCGACATGAGCCCGCCGCTGCTCTATGCCCTGGTCTTCATCTACCTGTTCTCGGTCGGCGGCCTGACCGGGCTCGTGCTCGGCGCGGCCGGCACCAACATCCACGTCCATGACACCCATTTCGTGGTCGCCCACTTCCATTTCACCATGTTCGGCGGCACCGGCTTCGCCTTCTTCGCCGCCCTGCATTACTGGTGGCCGAAGATGTTCGGCCTTATGTACAATTTCCGCCGGGCGTACATCGCCGCCACCCTGGCCACGGTGGGCTTTCTCTTCCATTACGTGCCGATGTTCGTTCTCGGCCTCATGGGCATGCCCCGGCGCTACTACGATTATCTGCCGCAATTCGCCCACGGCAACGGCCTGGCCGCCGTCGGCGCCATCCTGCTCGTTGCCGGCATTGTCCTGATGTTCGTCAACCTGCTGCTGAGTTTCCGCAGCCGCGTCCCGGCCCCGGCCAACCCCTGGGGCGGTTGCACGCTGGAATGGACGGTGCCGTCGCCGCCGCCCCTGCACAACTTCCCTCTTCAACCGAGCATTCAAGAGTATCCGTATGATTTCACGGAAATCCTGCGCAAAGCCCCGCGTTCGTGAGGGGCACGAAATGCCGTTGAGTCCGCATGTTCCGCACAATCAGGCACAGGGACGGGAGCGCCATGACCGGCGGGTGTGACCAGATCGGCGGCCGCATCGGCATGTGGCTGTTCCTCTACACCGAGATCATTCTCTTTGGCGGACTGTTCGTCCTCTACGCCGCCTACTTTCACGAATATCCCCGGGCCTTCGCCGAGTACGGCAAAGAGCTGGACCGGGTGATCGGCGCGGTCAACACGGTCCTCCTCCTGGTGTCCAGCTTCACCGTGGCCGCGTCGCTCACGGCGCTCAGGCAGGGGATGCGCCGGCTGTGCCTGGGGCTGCTCGCCGTCTCTTTCTGCTGCGGCACCATCTTTCTGGTGAACAAGTACTTCGAATGGGGCCACAAGTTCGCCATGGGCCTCTACCCCAGTTCTCCGGCCCTGGCCGGCGCTCCGCCCGGCAAAAACATCTTTTTCGGCCTGTATTACGTCATCACCGGCCTCCATGGCCTGCACGTGCTCATCGGCATGACCCTGCTCGCCATCAGTTTCGTGCTGGTACAGCGGCGGCGGGCAACGGCGGACCGGTATGCGATCCTGGAAAATTCGGGCCTGTATTGGCACCTGGTCGATCTGATCTGGATCTTCGTTTTTCCGCTTTTCTACCTGATCCTGTGAACAAGGAGCCAACGATGGATTCCGGCGAACAGCATCTTTCCTCCTATGCCACCCTGGCCCTGGTCCTGGTGGCCCTGCTGGTGCTCACCGGCATCACCGTCGCGGTGAGCTATGTCGACCTGGGGCGGTTCAACGTGCCGCTGACCCTGGCCATCGCCAGCACCAAGGTCTCGCTCGTGCTGCTGTACTTCATGCATCTCAGATACGAGGGCCGGGCCATCCGCGTCTCTTTCATTGGGACGATCTGCTTTCTGGCGATCATGATCGGCTTCACCTTCTGGGATGTGGCATTCCGCTAACCGTCAAGGAACGAAACAATGGATCCTGTCGTCGGCATAGATCGGGCCTTCTGGTACATTCTCGTCGTTTCCGCCATTTTTCTGACCGGCATCACGCTGGTCATGATCTATTTCGTCGTCCGCTACCGCCGCAGTCGCCACCCCCAGCCGGCCGACATCCGCGGCAACTGGCGGCTCGAACTGCTGTGGACCGTCATCCCGACCGTCATCGCCCTGTCCATGTTCGCGGTCGGCTGGAAATCCTACACCGGCCTGCGCACCGTGCCGGCCGGATCGGTCGAGATCCAGGTGCTGGCCCAGATGTTTTCCTGGATTTTTGTCTACGGCAACGACAAGGAATCGGAGAACCTGCTGGTGGTGCCGGAACACACCCCGATCAAGCTGAACATCGAGTCGCTGGACGTGATTCACAGCTTCTATCTGCCGGCCTTCCGGGTCAAGGCCGATGCGGTGAAGGGGCTGCCCACCTATGTCTGGTTCAGGAGCGGCGATCCGGGGGAATTCACCATTCTGTGCGCCGAATACTGCGGGATCGACCATGCGAAGATGCTGGCCACGCTCAAGGTGGTGCCGCGCACGGAGTATGACGCCTGGCTGGAACAGGAAGGGGAATAGGCCGGCGCTTTGGTGAGACGGAACCTGGCCGGCACCCTGCGGGTTTGGAGTCGGGTGATCAAGCTGAACCGCTGCCTGCCGATCGCGCTGTCGGCCGGCTTCGGCTTCATCCTTCAAAGGCCGATGCCCGATGCGGCTTTGGGGGGCGTCGTCGCCGGCGTGCTGCTGTTGGCCTGCGGCTGCGCCGGGCTCAACAGCGTGCAGGAGGCGCGGATGGATCGCCTCTACCGCCGCACCTGCGACCGGCCCGTGGCGACCGGCCTGGTCCGTCGGGGCCATGCCCTGGCGCTCAGCGCTACGCTCGTGGCGCTCGGCCTGGGCATCCTTTTTGCCGGCAACCCCAGCCGGCTACCGCCGCTGTTGGGGCTGGCCGCCGTGTGCCTCTACAACGGCCTGTACACCCCCCTCAAACAGGTTTCGGTATTCGCGCTCGTCCCCGGCGGCCTGGCGGGCGGCCTGCCGCCGCTCATCGGCTGGACCGCGGCCGGCGGCGGCCTGGCCGACCTTCGTCCCTGGCTGCTGTTCGCCCTCTTCTTTCTCTGGCAGATTCCGCACTACTGCCTGATTCTGCTGCGTCACCGGGACGATTATCGCGCCGTGGCGCAACCGTCCCTGATCCGGCTCTTTTCCGAATCGCTGCTGAAGAACATCACCCTGGTCTGGGTCGGTGCCCTGGCGGTGGTGGCCATGACCCTGGCCCTGGACCGCGACCTGCTCCAGCCGGGTTCGCGTCTGACCCTGGCGGGCATGGCCGTATTTCTGGTTCTCTTCCTGGGGCAACGGCTCCTCAGGACGCAGGCCGACGACCGCCTGCCGTTGTGGCTGTTCAACGGCGTCTTTTTTTCCGCCCTGCTCGTCGTGGCCCTGGTGCAGCTCCTTGCCGCGGGTTGACCGGCGGCGGGGCGGCAATCGTTTGTTTCGCAACCGGGCGCAAACACAGCCGCTTTCAGCTCACTCCAGCGATTTCTCGACAACCTCCCGGACGTCGTCGGACAACGAACGCACGGCGCCGATCCGTTCGAGCTGCCGTTGCATCAATGCCTGGCGGCCGGCATCGTAGCGCCGCCACTGGGTGAGCGGCGTGAGCATGCGGGCGGCGATCTGCGGGTTGAGCGGATCGAGCAGCAGGACCTGATCGGCCAGGAAAATGTAGCCGGCGCCGTCGGCGGCATGGAACTGGCTGTGGTTGGTGGCGCAGAAGGTCGCGATCAGGGCGCGGACCTTGTTGGGGTTCTTGTGGGTGAAACTCGGGTGGACCGTCAGCTTGCGCACCCGCTCCAGGGTGCCGGGCAGGGTGCAGCCGGCCTGGAGGATGAGCCATTTGTCGACCACCAGGGGGTCGTGGCGCCATCGGGTGTGGAAATCGGCGAGCAGTTCGGTGCCCGTGGCGAGATCGGCGTTGACCACGCAGGTCAGGGCGGAGATGCCGTCGGTCATGTTGTCGCTGGTCCGGTACTGCTGCACGCCGAGGTCGAGCAGGTCCAGATCGAGGCGCCCGTCCAGGTCCGGGGTCAGCAGATAGGCGAGGCAGCCGTTGCGCAGGGCTCGTTTGCCGGCGTCGGCGGCGTTATACCGGTAAGGGCCCGCAACGCGCAGGCTGTGGTAGCGTATCAGCAGCTCCTCGCGCAGGTTGCGGCCGATCAGGGCCCGGAATTGCTGGCGGGCCGCGAAAACGGCCACCGGGTCGATGGTGGCCATCTGCTGGCCGATCCAGTTCTCGGTGGGCAGGATCAGGGCCATGGCGAGAAAGGCCGGGTCGGAATCGCGGTCGGAGAGCAGGTTGCGCAGCCCGTGCAGCAGCCGTTCGTCGATTGCGACGGCCTCGCCGCGCCGGTAGCAGTCGATCTGGGCCAGCAGGTGGCGCAAACTCAGTTTCTGGCCGGCGTCCCAGCGGTTGAACGGATCGGGGTCGTGCGCCATCAGGCGGCTCAGTTCCTCGTCGGTCTGCTCGAACACCACCTTGACCGGCGCGGAAAAGTTGCGGAGAAAGGACACGGTCGGCCGGCTGGCGATGCCCTCCAGCACGAACCGCTGCCGCCGCTCCGAGAGGATGAGCACCCTGGTGGTCGGATCGGCCCCATCGCCGATGGCCAGTGGCTTGCCCGCCTCGTCGAGCAGGCCCACGGCCAGGGGCATGGTAAAGGGTTCTTTTGCCGCCGCTTCCCTGGTGGGCGGGCAGGTCTGTTCCACCTCCAGGACGAGTTGTTGGGCGGTCTGGTCGTAGTCGGCCCGCACAGTCAACTCCGGCGTGCCGGCCTGGCTGTACCAGCGCTTGAATTGATCGAGGCTCCTGCCCCAGGCCGCCTCCATGGCTGCGACGAAATCGTCGCAGGTCACGGCCTGGCCGTCGTGCCGCTCGAAGTAGAGATCCATGCCCCGGCGGAAGGTCTGCGGCCCCAGCAGGGTGTGGAGCATGCGGATCACCTCGGCACCTTTGTTGTAGACCGTGAGCGTGTAAAAATTGTTGATCTCGACGAACGAGGGCGGCCGCACCGGGTGGGCCATGGGGCCCGCGTCCTCGCGGAACTGGAAGGAGCGGATGATGTTGGCGTCCTGGATGCGCTTGACCGGGCGGGAGATCATGTCGGCGGTGAATTCCTGGTCGCGGAACACGGTCAGCCCTTCCTTGAGGCTCAACTGGAACCAGTCGCGGCAGGTGATGCGGTTGCCGGTCCAGTTGTGGAAGTATTCGTGGGCGATGACCCCCTCGATGCCCTCGTAGTCGATGTCGGTGGCGGTTTCGGGCAGGGCGAGCACGTATTTGGAGTTGAACACGTTCAGCCCCTTGTTCTCCATGGCGCCCATGTTGAAGTCGTCGACCGCCACGATCATGAAGGTGTCGAGGTCGTATTCGCGGCCGAACCGCTCCTCGTCCCAGCGCATGGCCTTTTGCAGGGAGCGCATGGCATGGCCGCATTTGTCGCGGTTGCGCTCCTCGACATAGATGCGCAGGTCGACGGTGCGGCCGGAGCGGGTGGTGAAGGTATCGGCGATGTGCACCAGGTTGCCGGCCACCAGGGCGAAGAGGTAGCAGGGCTTGGGAAAGGGATCGTGCCAGGTGGCGTAGTGGCGGCCGTCCTTCAGGTCGCCGGCTGCGATCAGGTTGCCGTTGGCGAGCAGGACCGGGCAGGCGGTTCTGTCGCCGATCACCGTGGTGGTGAACACGCTCATCACGTCGGGCCGGTCGGGAAAGCAGGTGATGGTGCGGAAGCCCTCGGCCTCGCACTGGGTGCAGTAGTTGCCCGAGGACAGGTACAATCCTTCCAGGGCGGTGTTGCCGGCCGGGTTGATCCGGGTTTCGACGGTCACCGCAAAGGGTTGCTCGGGCGGTTCGGGGATGGTGAGCAGGCCGTCGGCAAAGGTGTACCGGCTATCTGCGAGCAGGGCGCCGTCCAGTTCCACCCACACCAGCTCCAGCCGCTCGCCGTTGAGCACCAGCGGCTGTTTTGTGGTGGTGTTGGCCCGGCAGGAGAGGGTCGCCCGGACGCGGGTGGCGTGCGGATCGAGTTCCACCCGCAGGTCGATGCGGTCGACCAGGTAGGCGGGCGGCGTATAATCTTTAAGAAACGTTTCCTTTTTATGGGCTGTCACGGGGCAACCTCCTGGGGAGAGTGGGATGGGGGCGATTGCGGCACAATAAAACAGAAGTTCGCGGTATCGGGCCGGACTGCGGAATATGGCGGCTTTCGTTTACGGATTTCCGGATGCCGGCGTTTGTGGTATGGTGCGCCGGTCGAAACCGGCCCTGCCAACGGCATCCGGTGCGGTTTTTTTCTCAACCGGCCCGACCCGAGGGTTTTGCAAGGCTAGCGTAAAGATCCGATGAAAGCAAGGAGAAGGCGCGCATTCGCTCGTTGGCGACAGACACCGTCGTGTGCCGGCGGCAGGCGGGCAGCGTTTGGCCGCGGTCCGGAGGGCTGCAATCGTGGCTGAACGGGCCGATGTGCTGGTGATCGGCGGCGGGCCCGGCGGCCTGGCCTGCGCGACCCTGCTGGCGGAGCAGGGCGCCAAGGTGGTGGTGGCCGAGCGCAAGCCGGTGCCTGGACCCAAGGTGTGCGCCGGCGGCCTGACCTGGCACGGCCTGCTCAGGCATGTGCCGGCTGCCCTGATCGAGCGGGCCTTTCCCGAGCAGGACATCCGCACGCCGTGGCAGCGGGTGGTGGTGGCCGAACCGGACCCGATCGTGGCCACGGTCAACCGCGAACGGCTCGGCCAATGGATGGCCGAACGGGCGCTGGCCGCCGGGGTCGAGGTGCTCGCCGGTACCCGGATTGTGCGCCTGGAGGCGCATGGCGCCACTCTGGAGGCGGTCTCCGGCCGCCGGTCCGCTATCGCCTGCGGGCATCTGGTGGGGGCGGACGGCTCCACCAGTCTGGTGCGCCGCTTTCTTGGACTGCCAACCGCTGCCATGGGCATCGGCCTCAACTGCCTCCATCCCGGTAGCCACACCCGCATGGAATGGCACCTGGATGCCCGTCTGTTCGGGGCTGGCTACGGCTGGATTTTTCCCCACCGGGAGACGCTCTCCATCGGCGCGTACGGCGACATTCGCCTGTTTTCCGGCCGGGAGTTGAAGGAGCGGCTGCTCCGGTGGGCGGCGGCGCAGGGGTTCCGCCTCGACCCCCGGACCATCCGCGCCGGGCTGGTCAATTACGACTATCGGGGCGTCCGTTTCGACCGCGCCTGGCTGGTCGGGGATGCCGCCGGCCTGGCCTCGGGCCTTACCGGCGAGGGTATCTATCCCGCCCTGGTTTCCGGGCAGGCGGTGGCGCGGATGATCCTCGATCCCGCTCATCCCGGCGACGAGTTGGCGCGGCTCGCCGCCCGCCACCGCCAGCACCGCCGGCTGACGGCCCTGGCGGTCAACCACCGCCGGTTGCGCCGGCTGCTGATGGAGATCACGGCGCTGCTCCTGCGCACAAAAGTCATTGATTTTCACCTGCTGGAAATGGCAGACTAGGGAAACCTTCCCGGCTGCCCGCGCTCCTTTTGCTCAACGGACTCTATGACTACCCAACAAAAAAAACTACTCGCCAACGGCCTGTTCATCGTCGTCGGAATCGCGATCCTGGGCTTTCTCCTCGATGCGCCCCCCGAGACCACCAAACCGTTGCCCCACGACCAGAATCACGAACGCTTCATGACCATGGACAAGAAAGAGGCGGAACGGTTGTGCGAAGACTGCCACGCCCCCGGCAAGCAGGCGCAGCTTCCCGCCGACCATCCGCCTCCCTACCGCTGCCTTTTCTGTCATAAACGAAAATGAACGACACCGCGCCCGCCATCCAGGATGTCTACTATGTGTCCGGCTCTACCGCCATCCTCGCCGAGGACATGGGCAAGGCCCTGCTGGCCCAGTTCCAGGGCATCCGCTTCCGCGAGGAGAAGATCCCCTTTATCCACACCCCGGACGACGCCCGCAAGGCCCTGGCCCATATCCTGCAACAGTCGGAAGGCAGCCGGCCGCTGGTTTTCTGCACCATCATGGATCAGGAGACCAGGAACGTGTTCGACTGCCCGGAGGTGAAATTCTTCGACATTTTTCTCAACACCCTGGAGTTGCTGGAAAAGGCGCTGCACATCAAGGCCCGGCGCGAACCCGGCTATTCCCGCCACTTCACCATCTCCAGGATGGACAAGCGGGTCGATGCCATCCATTTTTCCCTGGAGCACGACGACGGCACCAGGCCGGCGGAATACGACGAGGCCGAGATCATCCTCATCGGCGTGTCCCGTTCGGGCAAGACGCCGGTTTCCATCTACCTGGCCACCCACATGGAACTCAAGGCCGCCAACTTTCCCCTGACCGCCGACCATCTCGACCGGCACGAACTGCCCAGGGAGATTATCCGCAACCGCAAGCGGGCAGTCGGCCTGACCTGTTCGCCGAACTACCTGCACAACATCCGGGAAAAACGGTACGCCGGCTCCACCTATGCCAGCCTGGCCACCTGCACCAGGGAACTGCAGCAGGCCAAACAGCTTTACCTGCGCCACAATCTCAAGGTACTCAACGTCGAGGGGCGCTCCATCGAGGAGATCGCGGTGCAGGCGATTCAGGCCATCGGACTCACCGGAAAGCGCGGCCGCACGCGCCACCGGGATATGGTCTGACCGCCACCGGATCTCGGCGTTCGCCGCTTCGACGAAGAGGTGTCGTGTTCGTCCGGTCAAAACGCATCGCCCCACCGCAGTTGCAAGGAGGATTTCGTATGGATCACCTGTTCCGGCCGCTTCAGCTCGGCTCCCTGACCCTGCCCAACCGCATCTGCATGGCGCCGCTCACCCGCTGCCGGGCGGACCGCGACCATGTGCCCACTCAACTGATGGCCGAGCACTACGCCCAGCGGGCCTCGGCCGGCCTGATCATCGCCGAGGCCACCATGGTGCAGGCGGGGCAGTCGGCCTTCCAGACCGAGCCGGGCATCTACAGTGCGGCGCAGATCGACGGCTGGCGGCGGGTGACCGAGGCGGTGCACGCCAGGGGTGGCCGCATCTTTCTGCAGCTCTGGCACGGCGGCCGGGCCTGCCATCCCCTGATCAATGGCGACATCGAGCCGGTGTCGGCCAGCGCCATCGCCATCACCAACGACATCACCCACACCCCGGAGGGTAAGGCGAACTACGTGGTACCGCGCGTCCTGCACGACGACGAGCTGCCCGCCATCGTCGCCCTGTTCGGGCAGGCGGCGGCCAACGCCCTGGCCGCCGGATTCGACGGCATCGAGATCCACGGCGCCAACGGCTACCTCATCGACCAGTTCCTGCGCGACGGCTGCAACCGGCGCACCGGCCCCTATGGTGGCCCCGTCGAAAACCGGGCCCGCCTGCTTTTGGAGGTGCTGGCGGCGGTAGGCGTGGTCTGGGGCAGCGAGCGCGTGGGTCTGCGGCTGTCGCCCCTCTCCAGCTTCAACTCCATGGGCGACAGCGACCCGATCGGGCTGGCCCGCTGGCTGGCCGAGCGGCTCAACGCCTGCAACCTGGCCTATGTCCATCTGATCCGCGGTGACGTCCTGGGCGAGGTGCAGGGCGACGTGCTGACCCCGTTTCGCCAGCGCTACCAGGGTGTGCTGATCGCCAACCTGCACTATACCGCCGCCGAGGCCGAGGCGGCCATCGCTGCCGGCCAGTGCGATGCCGTGGCCTTCGGCACCGCCTACATCGCCAATCCCGATCTGCCCGAGCGGATCAGGGCCGGCGCCCCGCTCAACACGCCGAACCCGTCCACCTTCTATAAGCCGGGGCCGGCGGGATACACCGACTATCCCTTCATGACGACCACCTGACATGGCGGAGCAAAACGGCCATACGCCCTTTTCGTGGCGGGCGCGGCTGCAAAGTTTCCGCTACGCCCTGGCCGGCTTGCGGGTGCTGCTCGGTAGCCAGCACAACGCCCGCATCCATGCCGCAGCCACCGTGGCGGTGGTCATCGCCGGCACGGTCTGCCGCCTCCGGTCTGCGGAATGGGCCCTGGTGCTGCTTGCCATCGGCATGGTCTGGGCCCTGGAGGCGGTCAATACCGCCATCGAGTTGCTGGCCGACGAGGTCTCCCCGGAGGAGCGGCCCCGCATCGGCCGGGCCAAGGATGTGGCCGCCTTCGGCGTGCTGGCCGCGGCCCTGGCCGCGGTCGCCATCGGCCTTCTTGTTTTCCTGCCCCGGCTTTTTGCCTGAATTCCGTTTGAACCTCTACCATCCCTGCACCAATGAACACGCAACGAAAAGATTTCGACACCGCCGCCGCCAACTGGGACGAAAAACCGCAGCGGGTACGGCTGGCCAACGAGGTGGCCGACGCCCTCATCCGCGAGTTGGCCCTCACTGATGCGATGAACCTCCTGGATTTCGGCTGCGGCACCGGCCTCTTGACCCTGCGGCTGCAACCGCTGGTCAGAACCATCGTCGGCGCCGACAGCTCCCGGGGCATGCTCGACGTGCTCAACGCCAAGATCGCTGCCGCCGACCTGGGCAATGTCTGCTCCATGAACCTGGATCTGGAGCAGGGCGACACCCTGAAGGGCAAGTATCATCGCATCGTCAGCAGCATGACCCTGCACCATGTCCGGGAGATCGAGCCGTTGCTCGCCCAATTCCATAACGCGCTTATGCCCGGCGGCATGGTGGGTCTGGCCGATCTCGACCTGGATGGCGGCCTGTTCCACGAGGACAACACCGGCGTCTTCCATTTTGGCTTCGACCGGACCGCGCTGCAGGCCATGCTCGAGGCTGCCGGCTTCACCGGGGTGCGCGACCTGACCGCCGCCGAAATCGCTAAGCCGGCCGGCGACGGCACCAGCCGGCGTTTTTCCGTTTTTCTGCTGACAGCCAGGAAAGAGCCGCCCGAAGTTCCCTCCCGTTAAAGGGCAGGCGGCCGGATGACGCTCTGCGGGTTGGCGCGGAGGGTGTCGTGGAGGGCCGCCGTCGGCGGGCAATGGCTGCCGCGGCGATGGCGAGCCGAAGGCCCCACCCCGGTGCCGGGTGCACGGGAATGTTAGGAAAACGTGATGTGCAGGGTGCCGGCGTCGTTCGTTTTTGACAGCCGTGCGGCGGGTCATATACAATACCCTCGCCATGGCAAATCCCTTCGCCACGGCACGGATCGATTCTCCGGACACTCAACCTCGGTGGGGCATGGCGAACGGGCAGCGGCGGGTCAAGGCAACGGCGGACATCAAAAAAAACAGGCTGCATGTCGTCATTTCAGGCACCATCGACGCCAAAACCCTGGAAAAACTCTACACGGACGTCCGTTTCTGCGTTGCCGACCTGAAAAAGGGATTCAACGTGGTGAGCGATGTCTCGGATTGCAACCTTCTCTATATCACCGGGCTGCCGATCTACAAGAAAATCATTGATTTCCTGATCGGCCATCAGGTTGGCGCCATTGTGCGGATCATCAGAGACGACAATGTCAGTTTCAAGCAACTTATCAATTTTTCGGAACAAATTCATTGCTATCGCGCGCTTTACGCCGAAAGCAGGGAAGAGGCGGAGCAAAAACTCGAAGAACTGGCGCAAAGAGACGGCCTCCGCTTTTCGCTCAGCACCATGCCGATCCAGTATGAGCGAAACGGGCAGACGAATATCGGCAGCGTGATCGACATCTCGGTCAGCGGCTGCGACATCCAATCCCGGTCGGCGCCGCCCGCCGTGGACGACGAACTCGGGATCACCATCGAATTCGGTCCGCAGGAGAACCCGGACGAACGGTTTCAGATGCGGGCGCGGGTGGTCCGCAGTGAGGAAAGAAATGGCCAGTTCGCCGTCCAATTCCTCGACCTCGACGAGGAGCACAGGGACCGGCTCTACAAGCGGCTCGCCGGCGAAGTGAGCAAGGCGTCCGTTTTTCCTCCCAAAGAGGCCAGCAAGGCCGCGGAACGCCGGAGCACGGACACGCTGGACGGCGCGGTCTTATCGGCGTTGCGCCAGTAGTTCCCGCACCTTTTTCCCGCATCTTTTGCCTTTGCACGGGCCGCCGCCGATACCGGTGACGGTGGCGACCTCGGCAAAGCTGGCGGCGCCGTTGTCGATGGCCTCGATCAGCCGGATCAGCTTGACGCCCTTGCAGATGCACCCGGCCTTGAGGGCGGCCATGGGCCGTTCATCCGGCTGCACGCCCATCCTCCCCGCGCAACTGTCCGTGAATCTGCCGGGCCAGTTCCGGGCCGATGCCGGGGATAGCGGCCAACTCCCCGACGGTGGCCTCGGTGATGCGTTTGACGCTTCCCAGGGCCTGGAGCAGGAGTCGTTTTCGTTTCGGCCCGATCCCTTCGATGGCGTCGAGGCGGGAGCGCAACTGCGCCTTGCCGCGCAGTTTCCGGTGGAAGGTGATGCCGAAGCGGTGGGCCTCGTCGCGGATGCGCATCAGATAGAGCAGGGTCGGGGCGTGCGCCGGCAGCAGCACGGGATTCTTGCGGCCCGGCCGGAAGAGTTTTTCGCCTTCGTCCGCCTTTTCCTTGGCAATGGCCACCAGATCGATACGCTCAAGGCAATCGAAGCGCCCCAACACATCCACCGCCACCTGCAACTGCCCCTTGCCGCCATCGAGCAGCAACATGTCGGGCAGGTTGTCTTCTTCCACGCCCTTGCTGATCCGTCGTTCCAGCACCTCGCGCATCATGGCGTAATCGTCGGGGGTGTCCTGCGACCGGATCCGGTAATGCCGGTAGAGGTTGGCCGCCTTCTCGCCGTGCACGAAACAGACTAGGGAGCCGACCGCCTGTTTTCCCAGAAGATTGGAGATATCGAGACATTCGATGCGCTCCGGCCGGTTGATCAGCCGCAGCCTGGCCTGGAGCGAGGCGGCCAGCGCGTCCCAGGAATGTTCTTTCTTGGTCCGTTCTTCGAGGACCTGGGCGGCATTGGCGGCAGCCATCCGCATCAACTGCATCCGCTTGCCCCGCTGCGGCGACACGATGGCCACCGGCCCCTCGCGCAGTTCGGCCAGCCGTTCCGTCAGCAGGTCCTGATCCTCAACGGCAAAGGGCAGCAGCACCTCCCGCGGCGGCTGGCGCTCGGACGAGTAGTATTGCAGGATGGTCTGGGCGAGCAGGCTGTCGTCTTCCCCCAGGGGGTCGGCCAGGAAAAAGGACTGGGCGCCGGTGATCATGCCGCCGCGGACAAAGAGCAGGGCAATGCCGACTGCGGCGTCCTGACGATGGATGCCGAACACGTCCTGATCGAGGTGATGCTCGGCTGCCACGGCCTGGTGTTCGATGGTCCGGGTCAGCGCCTGGATCTGGTCGCGCAGCGCGGCGGCCTGTTCGAAGGCCAGGTTCGTGGCCGCCTGCTCCATCCTCGCGGTCAGTTCCCTGACGACCTCGCCGGTCTTGCCTTCCAGGATCAGCAGCACATCCCGCACCATGGCCTGATAAACCTCCGGTTGCACCTTGCCGGCGCAGGGCGCGAGACAGCGGCCCATCTGATAGTTGAGGCAGGGCCGCGGCCGTTCCCGCACCGTGGCGCAGCGGCGCAGAGGAAACTGGCCGTGGAGCAGTTGCAGGGTGGCACGCATGGCCGTGGTCGAGGCATAGGGGCCGAAGTAGCGGTTGCCGTCGCGCAGCCGCTTGCGGGTGACCGTGACCCGTGGCCAGGGATCGCGGACGGTGACCTTGATCAGCGGATAGTTCTTGTCGTCGCGGAGAATGACGTTGTAGCGCGGCCGATGCTGCTTGATCAGCGAGGCCTCGAGGATGAGCGCCTCTTTTTCGGTGGTGGTGAGGATGGTTTCCACCCGCTGGACATGGCTGAGCATGACTGCGGTCTTGGAGTAGGCGGGGCCGGCGAAGTGGGCGTACTGGCTCAGCCGCTTGCGCAGGTCGCGGGCCTTGCCCACGTAGAGGACCTGCCGCTTGCCGAGCATCAGGTAGACGCCCGGCCCGTGGCTGACGGTGGCGAGAAAGGCGGCCGACAGGGGGGCAGGCTCGGCCGCGTCGGCTTGCTCTGGGGGTGATGCTGACGGAACCAAATGATTTTCTTTGTTCTATTTTTGTGTATTATCGGATGGTCGCATGAACGATGAGGTGTGTCGGCAGCCACGGTGTTCCCTTAAAAACTAGGCAGCAGGACGGCAAAAGTACACCATAAAATGAGGCAGAAATGAAAGGTGTCGAAAGGAACAGGGGCTTTTCTCTGCTCCAGGCAAGGTCCTCGCCCGTCGCTCTCCCTCTTCCTGAAAAACAAAAGGGTTCTTGAATAATCAAGAACCCTTGGACAGTCATGTGGTGGGCGATACAGGATTTGAACCTGTGACTTCCACCGTGTGAAGGTGGCACTCTCCCGCTGAGTTAATCGCCCTGTAAACGAGTTGGCACTATATAAAAAAATGGTGAGTTAAAGCAAGCGTTTTTTGGGTCAAGGGAGAGACAATATCCGGAAGGTTGCCGGTTGATCCGGGAAGAACGTGCTGAAATCCTGTCTGAAAGGAAAACATTTCCGCCTGGGGAGGCCCCCGGCCGTCGCCGCTTCTGGCGGAAAGGACTGCACGAGGGCGGCAACCAGCCCGAGCGCAGGGCTGTCCAACCGTTTTAACCACCGCAACAAAACAAAAAAGAAAACGCCTTCAGGGTTTGATATAGGCGTAGCCGTCCTGCTGCAATTCAATCAAGGCCACGATTCCGGCCGGGACAATCTCGCAGCCCTCGACCAGGCTGTCCGGATCGACATTGAAGCGGTTGAGGGCGTTGCGGCAGACCTTGAAGGCTACCCTGGCCTGCTGCAATTGCCAGATCTCTTCGCGGTAAGGGGCGCACCGCTCGGACTGGAGCAGCGTGACCGCCGGGCCGTTGACCAGGATGACCAGATCGTAATGCTTTTCCGGAATGGCACGCAGCAGGTTGCCCACATTGGCCAAGGCGATTGTCAGCGGTTTGACCTCATCGAGGTCGACATGAAAGACGGCGCGATAGATCATATTCTGCTCCATGGTTCAGGTTCGGTGGAAGGCGGCGGCGAAAAGCCGTTGGGTGTACTCCTGCTGCGGGTTGGCGAACAGGGCGGCGGCCGGGCCGCTTTCGACGATGCGCCCCCGCTGCATCACGGCCAGCTGGTCGGCCAGCGAGCGCACGGTGCGCAGGTCGTGGGTGATGAAGATGTAGGTCAGTTGGTAGCGGTCCTGCAACCGCTGCAACAATTCGAGCACCTGTTTCTGGATGGTCATATCCAGGGCGCTGGTGGGTTCGTCCAGAATGAGCAGCTTGGGCCGGAGGATGATGGCGCGGGCGATGGCGATGCGCTGGCGCTGGCCGCCGGAAAACTCGTGCGGAAACCGACCGGCCAGGGCCGGGTCGAGTTCGACGTCGCGCAGGGCCTGGGCAACCAGAAGCCGCCGCTCGTCCTTGCTGCCGCCGAGGCCGTGCACTTCCAGGCCCTCGGCGATGATCTGCTCGACGGTCATACGGGGCGACAGCGAGGAGAAGGGGTCCTGGAAGACGATCTGCAGCTCCTTGCGCAGGGGGCGGAACCGGCTGCCGCGCAGGGTCGACAGGCAGTGGCTGGTGCCGGGTTCGGGAAAATAGAACACGTTGCCGTCGTAACGGATGAGCCCGAGCAGGCAGAGGGCCAGGGTCGATTTGCCCGAACCCGATTCGCCGACCACGCCCAGGGTGGTGCCGGCGCGCAGGCTCAGGCTGACCTTGTCCACGGCCTTGAACGCCGGCCGGGGCCGCCGTCGCAGCCAGTCGCTCCAGTTCATTTTCAGGGGGAAGGCGCAGGTGATGTCAATCAGCTCGATCAGCTTGGCGCCGCCCGGCCGGGTCGGCTGCACGCCGTCGGGCACGGCGGCCAGCAGACGGCGGGTGTACGCCTCGCGGGGATTGGCGAACAGTTCGGCCGCCGGCCCCTGCTCGACGATCCGGCCGCCATGCATGATCGAGACCGTGTCGGCGACCTTGCGGACCATGGGCAGGTCGTGGGTGATGAGCAGGACCGCCATCCCGTATTCTTCTTGAATGTCTTGAATAAGATCGAGAATCTGATTCTGGATGGTCACGTCCAGCGCCGTGGTCGGCTCGTCGGCGATGAGAAGTTTCGGCCTGCAGGCCAGGGCCATGGCGATGATCACCCGCTGGCGCTGGCCGCCGGACAACTGGTGGGGATAGCAATCGATGCGGCCCTGCGGGTTGTCGATGCCGGTACGTTCCAGCAGGTGCAGGGCGCGGTCATGGGCTTCGCTTTTGCCGAGGCGCTGGTGGAGCAGCAGCGGTTCCATCAACTGGTCGCCGATGGTGTACACCGGGTTGAGCGCCGTCATCGGCTCCTGGAAGATCATGGCGATGCGGTTGCCGCGGATGGCCCGGATCGCTCGCTTGTCCAGTTGGGTCAGATCCCGGCCCTCGAAGTGGATGGCGCCGCTGGTCTGGATGTCGTTGGTCTCCTCCAGCAGGCGGAGCACGGAAAGGGCGGTGACCGACTTGCCGGAACCCGATTCCCCGACCAGGGCGTGGGTTTTCCCCTCGGCGATACGGAGATCGATCCGGTCCAGGACCGGAGTCAGGTGGCCCTCGGCATCGCGAAAGGCGAGGGAAAAATGGTCGATGCTGAGCAATGAAATCATAGGATGCGAAGACGACGGTGAGGGAATGCGCTACCCTACCCGAGGGACGGCCGCAGGGCAACAGGAAGATGCCGCCGTTGCCCGTTGCGGCAATGGTTTGGCGGATGACCCGCGCGGAATGGAACATGACCGCATCGCCTTCGCCGCAGTGCCGTGGCCGGGGCAAAGTTATGTCTTCTCGTTGCGGTCAGCGGTTGAACGCATTACCTTGCTGGCAGTGCGGCCGGCTCGTCGGGGCCTTGGCCGGATTCGTGCACTTCACCGGGCATTTTTCCCATGATCAGAAAACTCCGTGCTTCTCGCTGGCTTGCCACCTTCGTTCTCCTGCTCCAATTGGCATTTCCGGTGCACGTTTTCGCCCTGAGCATCGGCGAGGAGCGTAAGATCGGCGAGTATCTGCTTTTTTCGGTGCGCAAGGAATTCCCGGTCCTCGACGATCCGGATATCAGCCAGTACATCAACGGGTTGGGCAGGAAAGTGTTGGAGACCGTGGGGCCCCAGCATTTCGACTACCGTTTTTTTGTGGTCAAGAGCGATCAGTTCAACGCCTTCGCCGCGCCGGCCGGGCTGGTCTTCTTTTATACCGGCCTGATCGAGGCGATGAGCACCGAGGATCAACTGCTCAGCGTTCTCGCCCATGAAATCGGCCACGTGGTCAGCCGCCACATTGCCCAGCGGCTCGACAAGGGAACCAAGATCAGCGCCCTGTCGCTGCTCGCCGGCATCGCCGGCCTCGCCCTGGGAGTTCCCGGTCTGTCGCAGGGACTGCTGACGGGCTCGCTGGCGGCGGGGCAGGCGGCCAACCTGCAGTACAGCCGCGAAGATGAAGAGCAGGCCGACCGGCTGTCCTTCGGCTGGATGCAGCAGATGCGCCGCGATCCCACGGCCATGGAGCAGATGCTCAAGAGCATGCGACGTGTCACGCGCTACCATATCGGCAGCGAGGTGCCCCAGTATCTCCTGACCCACCCCAACCCCGAAGCCCGGTTGGGTTATGTCCAGTCGCTGCTGGAGCTGGAGCGGCAGAAGGCCACCGACAGGAACTATGTCACAACCGACAACTTCGATTTTCTCCGCTTCAAGTATCGGGTGTTGGTCCAGTCCATGGATCTCGACACTCTGCGGACGCACTGCGTTACCGCCATGACCTCGGCGACGACGAATGAGCAGCGGATCATGGCCCGCTACGGTCTGGCCTTGATAGAGGCTGAGGATCGCAACTACGAGCAGGCGCTCCGTCATTTGGCCGCCGTGCGGGAACAGTATCCGCGCCGGGATATCCTGGAGATCGACAGGGCGGTGCTCCTGACCCAGGGTGGCCGCTACGAAGAAGCCAGGCCTATCCTGGAGCAGGCGTTCAAACGCGATCCGAACGATGTCTACGGTGTCTATCAATTGGCCAAGATGGAGCTGATGCGGGGCAACAACCCACGGGCGGAACAGCTGCTCCAGCGGGTGGCCATGTTCATGCCCGAGTTTCCGCAGCTCTACTTCGATCTGGGGCGGATCGAGGCCAATCGCGGCAGGGAAGGGGTGAGTGGATTTTATCTGGGCAAATACAATCTGTACCGGGGCAAGATAAAATTCGCCAAACAGCATTTCACCCGGGCCGCCAAGGACATGAGCGTGCCGGAGAAATTGCGGACCGAGGCCAAGGCGCTCGTCGAGAAACTCAAGGAACTGGAAAAGGAGATCTGATTGCCATGCTCATGCGATTTTCGGTTTCGATGGATGAAAAACTCCTCAACCAGTTTGACGAGTATCTCATCCGTCGGAAATACTCCAACCGTTCCGAGGCGATTCGCGATCTGATCAGAAACGTGCTGGTGAACGAGGAGTGGGAACAGGACAGCGAGGTGGTCGGCGTGGTGACCCTGGTGTACAACCATCACCAGCCGCAGCTCCAGGAGAAGATCACCGAGTTGCAGCACGAGTACCACCATCAGATCACCTCCACCACCCATGTGCACATGGACCACGACAATTGCCTGGAGGTGACGATCGTCAAGGGACGCGCCTCGCAGGTCCGCGAACTGGCCGAGAAGCTGATTGCGCTGCGCGGGGTGAAAAACGGCAATCTCACCATGTCGAGCACCGGCGGCCACCTGCACTGAGGCGGCCGGCCGCTACTCTTTCTTGTGTTTGCGCCAGTTCTGGTGGGTGATGCCGAATTTTTTGATTTTATAGTTCAGGGCGCGGGGGCTGATCCCCAAACAACGGGCCGCATCCTTCTGTACCCAGAGGTTTTCGGTCAGTGCCTTGAGGATGAGTTCCCGCTCGTGGACCTCCAGCGGCTCGGTCACCTGGATCAGCGGGGCCGCGGTCCGGCCCAGTTCCGGTATATGGATTGAGGAAAGCCCGACCAAGTCTTCTTCCTCGAGGATGACCGCCCGTTCGATGGTATTGGCCAGTTGCCGGATGTTGCCCGGCCAATCGTAGCCCTGCATCATCGCCAGAACCTCGGGAGTGAAGCCGGTGATGGTGCCCTTGTTGAGGGAGGCGGTCGATTTTTTCAGGAGGTTCTGGGCCAGGGGGATCAGGCAACGGGGCCGATCCTTGAGCGGAGGCAGATGGATCGGCAGGACATTGATCCGGTAGTAAAGATCCTCTCTGAATTTGCCGGCGGCGATCAGAGCGGGCAAATCTTTGTTGGTGGCGGCGATGAGCCGCACATCCACCTTGATGGTCTTGTTGCCGCCCACCCGTTCGAAGGATTTGTCCTCCAGCACTCTGAGCAGCTTCGACTGGATCTCCAGCGGGATTTCCCCGATCTCGTCAAGGAAGATGGTGCCACCGTCAGCCTGTTCGAAGCGGCCAATGCGCTGCTTGTCGGCGCCGGTAAAAGCCCCTTTCTCGTGGCCGAATAACTCGGATTCAAGGAGTGTTTCCGGGATATTGGCGCAGTTGATCTTGATGAAGGGGCGGTCGTGGCGAGGCGAATTGTAGTGGACCGTGCCGGAAAGGAAACTCTTGCCCGTGCCGGTGTTGCCCGTGATCAGAAGGGTGGCGTCGGTGGCTGCGAATTTTTTCAGGCTGGTGATCACCACCTTGAAGCTGTCGCTTTCGGCAATGACGCGGTCAAAGCTGTAGACGATGTCCTGGGTGCGGCGCAGATAGGCCAGTTCGTTTTCCTGCCGCCGCTTGTCCAGGGCTTGACGAACGGTCCGCTTCACCCGGCCGGGTGAAAGGGGCAGGCTGAGGATGTCGAAGACGATCGGCTCCAGCCGTTTGTCGAGGTGGACGGAATCCTCGGATTCGCAGGTGATGATCACCGGCGTGAACGGCGTTTGTTCCTGCACCTTTTCCAACAGGTAAAATTTGTTGCCGTTCTCCGGATGGTAATTCATGAAGATGATATCGTAGGGTCGTTTGCTGACTTCGGTCTGAAAGATCGCGGGATCGTGTTGAAAGATGAGGTCAAAATGTCCTGCCAGGGCCGTTTCGATGCTTACCCTGCTCTCCGGAGGGCATTTATAGGCAAGAAGAGCGGCTTTTTTCTCGGTCATGATCCTTCCTCGGATATCTGTTTCGATTTGGTGTTTATAATATCTTTTTCGTAATTATAAACAGCCTTTCCGGAAAAGCAACCGGAAGTATGGCGAGTTGTTATCGGATACGCGATGCTGCAATCACCTTTCTGCTCCTGCAATCCCTCTGGACAAGATTATCTGATGATGGCCCGGGCGCTTGTCCAGGCCCGTCGATCCGCCGACGCGGGCGAGGTGCCGGTGGGTGCGGTGGTGGTCACCGCCGACGGAACGATTCTGGCGGAATCGGGCAACAACTGCATCGCCGCCGCCGATCCTTCGGGCCATGCCGAGATGCGGGCATTGCGCCAGGCAGCCCAGGTCGTCGGCAATTACCGGCTGCCTGGAGTGACGGTCTATGTGACTTTGGAGCCGTGCCCCATGTGCGCTGCCCTCTTGGTGCATGCGCGGATCGGTCGTTTGGTGTTCGGAGCACTCGATCCCAAGGGGGGCGGGGTGGTGTCCAAATACCGCATCGGCGGCGATGGTCTGCTCAATCATCAATTCGTGACCACAGCCGGAGTATGTGCCGAGGAATGCGGCCGGGTTTTACAGGAGTTTTTTCGAAACCGTCGTTAATTTTCTGTTGTAAAAAAATGGGACTCAGGATAGAAAAGGCTCCCAAGTTCGGCTGTGCCGGGCAACCTTATAATGGTCGCGTTCATCACGGAGAGGTGACCGAGTGGTTTAAGGTGCACGCCTGGAACGCGTGTGTACGCAAGTACCGTGAGTTCGAATCTCACCTTCTCCGCCATTTTTTAGTAACAAAATCGGGTGGTTGTCTTGATGATAACCGCCCCTTTTTGTTTCCATGTTTGTTCTCGAAACCCCGTGAAATCATTGGTTGCCGCGTTGCGGTTTGAGTTGCAACTCGAGTTCCTTTCGGATTTCTTGGTTCTTCACACGTTCAATAATGTTTTAATTTCCCTTAGGTAAGCCCCCGGCTTTGCCGAGGGACAACAACAGTTTGACGGTTCCGGCAAAATAAAGAAGCCTCCAATCTCGTGGACCGCTCAAAGTCACGAAAAAGGAGGCTTCATGAACAACGTATAATGTTTAAACCACACGAAATGGGAATACAAGTTCCATGTGGTGTGGAGAAGTGCGTCCGGAGAGCGGAAACAGAGTAAAAAGAGGCCTTCGAGCGCAGAGTGAAGCGGCGCGAGGGTGTAAAACCAATCGAATCAATTGCCAAAACAACATGATCTTTGTGAAAAAAAAGGTTCATCCGGCAAACGCGTACCTGGGCTCGGAAGGAGTTATGGAAAAGTGACATGACATGAGCGATGTTGTTTGGTGACCAAACCCGACAACAAAAAGGAGCTCAGCCATGTCACAATCACTTTTGTATCATGCCTTTGGCATCAAAGGCGTCTCCTATCGCAGCACGCACGTCCTCGGCAATGCCCTTGTCTTCTCTGTTGAAACAACCAACCGTCATGTTGTCTGGCAAACCTGCGGGCATCGGTATTGCCAGTTCAAGGGGCAGGCCATTCGCTGGTTCCGCATGGCGCCGGTCGGGCGCAAGCAGGCTTTACTGCAAGTGACCATGCACCGATTGCA
>NZ_JHZB01000007.1 GCF_000621145.1 Desulfobulbus elongatus DSM 2908 | reverse complement strand
TGCCGCACCGCTGAGGCGCAAACAGCACGCGCCAAACTTGTCGGGTATCTCAAGGGCAACAAGGCGCGCATTGACTACGGCAAATTACGTCGTGGCGGTTATCCGCTGGGGAGCGGAGCTATTGAGAGTGCCAACAAGTTTATCTGCCACGTGCGACTGAAACGTTCGGGGGCCTGGTGGAAGATTGACAACGCCAATAATGTGCTCAAGCTGCGCTGCGCCAAATACAATGCAAAATTCGACGATGTTTTTGAGATGCATCAGGCCGTTAACAGAAAACAGCCGCAGTATAGCGCTGTTACGCTCAAAAGGATCAAATGATGCGCATAACTGTCGGATGCTCCCGTTGAAATCCTTGTCAGAATTGTTGTAAAGGGTATCCTCGAAGGCGATTATATAATGTCCTACCGACAGACCGTTTCCGTTTGCTCCAGTTCCCATGTAAGAAACCATTTGATCCTGATCGCCGTTTTTAGAGGGATCAGAATAAAAAATCCCGTTAGAAGTACCAATGTAAAAACCAAAGGTTTGATCCATGGCGATACCGGTAACCCAATTGCCCAGATTATATGAATAGGCCATTGTTCCTGTTTGGCTGTCCCATGTGATCGCAACTTTAGAACCGCTTGTGGCACTTCCGCCCATCAACTCTTGCATATGCCCGGACTGGTCATAAATGCCAAAGGTGTTTGTTGCTGCGTTCCCGGCAATTTCAATAATCATTGATGCCCATGCACCGGAGTCCGATCCTTCTGAAACGTTCCAATAGGCATCATTAGTGATTTGATCGGCGTTCGGATCGATTGACCAGCCTTGATTTTCAAAGATAGTTTTCAGGCTACTTTCACCATTTGATTCTGTAGTATTGACAGATGCTGCCAACGCACTTCCAGCCAACAATCCAACTCCTGCCACTGCGATCAACGCGCTTTTCAATAATTGCTTTTTCATGATTTCCCTCCAACGGTGTTTGTCGAAAAGCAATGAACATTTTTTCGTTGCCAGTTTAATCCATTTTTCGTGCCAATTTTTCTGCCGCCCCTTGGCCTGTGGTGGGGCTGACATGAATAATATATTGGTATCAGCGTGTTAGTCTGACTAAACTTGGGTGATGATCGCCTTCGTTGATCGATTTTTCTCCCCTCCCTTGCCTTTGTCGTGTGACTGTGGGAACGGCTGGCCGGGAAAAAAGATCCGTTTTTCTTTTCCTTCTGCGGTATAAAACGGAAAGACTGTTTTTATTTCTATTATTTCAAGATGTTGAATCGAAAATGCTATTCCGGTATTCCGGAAAAGAACGGCGAGGAGTGGAGTGAATCAGGGCAATCTGTTCGGTGATGCGGAAAGGACAGGGAACGGAGGAGTGGGAAACGGGGAAGGGGGGGTAGGTTCAGCGACGGCCCGGTTGCGGTGCGGGCATGTTGGGATCAGGCGCCGGAATGCTCGGCAAAAGCGATCGCGGCATGAAAGAGCGGGCTGTCGGCAACGGGGGTGGACCAGACCACCCGGCCCGTGCCCCGCAGGGGGGGGCTGGCGGCGTCCCTGACCATCTCGAACCGGAGCATGGTTTCGGGCACAAGCGACTGCCGGGTGGTGAAGCGGATGCCATGGTCGCTGAGGTCCACGGTCCAGGCGTCGTCCTCGCGGATGGGGGCAGCCTGGTCCGTGCCGGCGATTTCGGAAAAACGGAAGAGATGGCGGCTGGGGATGCGCAGGGAACGCCGACGGTTGCCCGGCGGCTGTCCGGTTCGTTCGGCCTGCCAGTCCTGAACGGTCAACCGTTCGTAGTGATTGCACAGGGCGTATTGGTTGGTCAGGCAATAGGTGGTCACATGGGTTTCCACCGGCAAAAAGATGCCGTCCCTGACCAGCAGCAGGCAGGAACGGCTCTCCGGTTCCCAATAGGGGCAGACACAGTGGCCCGCCAGCTTCGGTTTCCCGGCCTTCTGGCCGTGTTTGTCGGGAAGATCGTTGTCGTGCATGGCAATACTCCTTGCAAGGAACGCACCGGATTTGCAGAAGGAATGGTTCTTGCCGGTTTCGACCGGCGGCCGCGCCTGATTGCCGGCAGTGTCCGGCACGCCTTTCCCTGCTTTGCCCGGCGTGATTCTTCCCTTTTTGTTGGTCCGCGCCACACCGTTGCCGGCTGGCCAAGCCAAGGCGCTGGGGAGGGGGCTTCTTCCTCCCGAATTTTTCTTGTCGTCATCTATGGTCGTGCCGTCGTGCCCGGCGCGGGAAATCTCGTTGGGCAAGGGGATTTCCCGTCGCTTCGCGCCCCGAAATGGCAAATCGGACCGGCTGTCAACGTGTTCCTCCCCCTCTGTTCCGCCGGCCATCATCGCTGCAACAGCATTGGACATTTTCCGATTCCGCAGGTATATACAGACACCGTGCCGCCCGGCGCAGCCCGAGAGGATGGCTCGCGGCAGGCCCGAAGCCGCTTGCCCGGTCATTGCGGGCGCGGCGGCGATCCCGGCAAGGGGGGCGCCTGCCCGTGGCCGCGTGCATCGCGGGACGCGGCCGCCGGGTTGTGTCGCGCGATGCCGTCAGATCCGAGGAGAGAAACGACCGTGAGTGAGATTGTCCGTTACGTCAAGGGCCAGGACCCGGACCGGGATGCCTGGCTGACCAATTTTTTCACCGAGAACCATCTGGCCTACGAGACCTTCCCCGGCGAAGTCGCCTCGCCGGAACAGCTCAAGTTCATCGTCCACCTCGAGAACGAGGAGATCTACTACCCCTGTTCGGACGAACTCTTCCAGGCCATCATCGAGAAGCGGGCGGACACGGTGCTGACCTCGGCCTACATCGGCATCTGGACCCGGCTGGAAAAGCTGGTGCGCGAGGTGATCGCCGACCCGTACAAGCAGCACTACCTGCTGAGCCTCCTGACCATCAAGTACAACCACGAAACCATGCACAAGATCCAGTTGCCGGGGCGGATCGAAAAACGGCTTCTGGGCATCTTCACCACCATCAGCGAGATCAGCCGGCCGCTGGCGGTCGAGCGGGAACTGGAAAACAAGCGGGTGGCCGCCTTCCTCCGTTCGGAAGCCTTCGAACGGGCCTTCAACTCGCCGGAAGGCCTGGAGATCACCGGCGACACCACCCTGACCGACATCGACCTGCAACTGCACCTGCTGCGCCTGCGCCGCCTGCTCCAGCTCAGTTCGATGCGGCCCATCTGGCGGCAGGAGCAGCCGCCGGACATCGGTACCATCCGCCGGGCGATGAACAGGCCGCTGGTGACCCCGGAATGGCAATGGCTCTGCAACTGGCTGCGGGACGTGATCGCCGGCCGGCGCCAGCCCTGCATTCTCTGGGTGGGCGGCCGTTCCGGCGAGATCGTCTTCGACCTGGCCATCCTTCGCATGTTCATGAAGATCGGCATCAAGGTGATCCTGGCGGTCAAGCAGGATTTCTACTACCACCGGGTCTCCTTCGTCGACCTGCTCGAAGACCCGACCCTGGACGAGCTGATCGAGGACGCCCACATCATCGGCGATCCCAAGATCTCCAAGAACGAGCTGCTCCGCCACCTCGATTCCGACAACCGGTTCCTGATCATCTCCGACGGCACCCGCGAGCCCTTCAACCCGCTGCTCACCTCGGTCACCTATGCCCGGGCGTTCAAGGAGGCCGATCTGGTGATCTACCGCAATCCGGGCGGCCGCGAGAACATCTCCAACCATTTCCAGTTCACCCGCGACATCGTTTCCATCATTCCCGGCGACGACGGCGAGGTCGACATCCTGCTCAAGCGCCACCATCCCAAGGCGGTCCGCTTCTCCCGCGCCGAACTGCGGCGCATGGCCCAGACCCTGATCGACACGGTCGAGGAGGAAAAGACGCGCGGCAAGAAGATCATGTTCTATTCGGCCATCGTCGGCTCGATCCCCGGCCAGCTCACCACCGCCAAGGAGATCCTCGGCGTTTTCGTCGAATATCTGCGCTCCTCGCTCCACGACGTGGTGATCATCAATCCGGGCGAGCATTTCATCGAGGGCATGGACGCCGACGACATCATGTACATGTGGGAGATCTTCCAGCGGTCGGGCAACATCGACATCTGGCGCTTCCAGAGCGTCGACGACATCGTCAAGTCCTTCGAGCTGATGGGCAGGAAGGTGCCGCCGGAGTGGACCGGCAAGGACGCCACCTATTCCACCGGCTGCACCAAGGAAATGGAGATCGCCATCCAGATCCAGAAACAGTATCCGGAGATGCAGTTGATCGGCCCGCCCTACGAGAAGTTCCAGCGCCGCAAGGAATACGGCGTGGGCAAGCTCTACGACCGCACCCTGGCGTAGGCCGGGGCCACCAACAACGGATCGAGATATTTTTTCAACGGGAAGCAGGCATGGCGGACAAGACCGGACTCAGTTTTCTCGACGCGACCTTCCGCGCCATCTATCCCCAGGATTATGCCTGCCGTCAGCAGGCCGAGGAGCGCCTGAACCAACTGACCATGCCCCAGTGGGCCCTGGGCGACCTGATGGATCTGGCCGTCGATCTGGCGGGCATGACCCGGTCGCTCGCGCCGCCGGTCTCCCGGAAGAAGGTGGTGGTCATGGTGGGCGACCACGGCGTGGCCGCCGAGGGCGTCTCGCAGTATCCGGCCGAGGTCACCGCCCAGATGGTGCGCAACTTCGTGCGCGGCGGCGCCGGAATCAATGCCCTGGCGCGGCGCGCCGGGGCCGGGGTGTGCGTGGTCGACGTCGGCGCCCGGGACGATTTTCCCGATCTGGTGCGGGCGGGTGCGATCGTGGCCAGGAAAATAGGCCGGGGCACGGCCAACATCGCAAAGGGGCCGGCCATGAGCCGGACCCATGCGGTCATGGCGGTGGAGGCCGGGATCGAGGTCGCCAACAGCCTGGCCGCGACCACCGACGTGTTCGGCACCGGCGAGATGGGGATCGGCAACACCACGCCCAGCACCGCCATTGCCGCGGTGTTCACCGGCAGGAAGGCGGCCGAACTCACCGGCCGGGGCACCGGTATCGACGACGAACGGCTGCGCCACAAAGTCGCGGTGATCGAGCGGGCCCTGGCGGTCAACGCGCCCGACGCCAAGGACGGCCTCGACGTGCTGGCCAAGGTGGGCGGTTTCGAGATCGGGGCCATTGCCGGTCTGGTCATCGGCGCGGCGGCCCAACGCAAGCCGGTGATCGTCGACGGCCTGATCGCCGCCGCCGGCGCGATGATCGCCGTCTCCCTGGAACCCTTTGTCCGCGATTACCTCATCTGCGCCCACCGGAGCGTCGAACCCGGCCATGGCGCGCTGCTTGCACGCCTGCAACGGAAGCCGCTGCTCGATCTCAACCTCCGGCTGGGCGAGGGCACCGGCGCGACCCTGGCCATGCATCTGGTGGACGCGGCGGTGGCCATCCTCACCGAGGTGGCCACCTTTGCCGAGGCCGGCGTCAGCGGGGCCGCCTGATCGACAGGAATGAACGGCGGTACAAAAAATTGTATTTTCAGGAAGAACGATTCTTGACGACCATGGCCGGGAGTGTTAGATTGTGGCCGTGGCCAATGGACCCCAAAGACTGGAGAGGAGCCGTGAAAAGCGCAATTGCGGCCATAACGTTGTCCGTTGCCGTGTTCACCGGCAACGCCACGCCGGTGGCGGCCGGGGAGGCCCAGGCGGCGATGGTGGGGCAGACGGTCGGGTATCGATATGAAATACCGGCCTCGCTGAACGCGGACGAGCGGAAATGGTTCAAGATCTTTCAGGAGGGGAATCTCCTCTCCGAAGGGTGGCAGTCCATTTCCGCCGAACTCCTCGCCAAAACCCCGCCGGAGCAGCGGCCGGCCCAGAAGGTGGCCCTGGACAACCTGGGCAGGAAGATCGGCATGGAATGGTGCCGCGCCAATGCGGTCCGCAAGGTCGATTCCGCCATGCTGTCGACCTGGGGCGACATCCTCCGCACCACCGCCCGCACCAATCCCCAGCAGCTCGCCAAGGCCATCGCCTTCATCGATCAGAAAGTCGACGCCGCGCTCGACTGATCGCCGCTTTTTTCCCCTTGTTCTTTCCCTTCCCCCTGTTCCGTTCCCTCTTCGCTCCGTTCCACCCTGCACACCAGTCGCCCCTGGCGGAGCATGACGTCCACCTCGGCTCCCGGCCGCACCTGGGCCGCCTCGGTCACCAGCCGCGGTTTTTTCCCTGACGTCCGCACGATGGCATAGCCCCGCGCCAGGGTTGCCAGCGGACTGACGGCCTGGAGAACCCCCACCACCCGCCCGAATTGTTCCTCCCTGGCACGGATCAGGGAAGCGATGGCCTGCGCCAGCCTGAGGCCGAACCCATGCACCTGCTGCCCGCGGACGGCGAGAAGGCGGCCGGGATGGTGGTGCGCCAGGCGAAGGACGCTCCGGTCCAGCCGGTGCCCCTGTTCGGCCAGGATCGCGCTCAGGCCGCGTTCCAGGCGCAGGCTGAGATGGTCGAGCCGGAGCAGGAGCCGGTCCAGGGGATAGGGCATGGTGGCAAGCCGCTGGCGGGCGAGCAGCAGGCGCTGTTCGCTCCGGTCCATCTGATGGCGCAGGCTGCGGCGCATCCTGGCGTGGAACTGGGCTGTCCCGGCGCGCAGGGCCTCGCCGTCCGGCACCAGCAGTTCCGCCGCCCCGCTGGGGGTGGGGGCACGGAAGTCGGCGGCGAAATCGGCGATGGTGAAATCGGTTTCGTGGCCGACGGCACTGACCACGGGCACGGTGGAGGCGCGAATGGCCCTGGCCAGATCCTCGTCGTTGAAGGCCCACAGATCCTCGACCGAGCCGCCGCCCCGGCAGAGGACGATCAGGTCGGTGGCGAGGCGGGTATTGACGGTCTCGATGGCCCGGATCATCTCGGCCGCGGCCCGGTCCCCCTGCACAACCGTCGGGTAGACCGCGATCCGGATCGGTGGAAAGCGCCGGGTGGCGATGCGGATGAAGTCGTGGACCGCCGCGCCCCGGGGCGCGGTGATCAGGGTGATGTGGGCCGGGACGGACGGCAGGGGCCGTTTGCGATGTTCGTCGAACACCCCTTCGGCGGCCAGCCGCCGCTTGAGCGCCTCGAAGGCCTGGTACAGCGCACCGGCGCCCTGCAATTCGACGGTGTCGACAATCAGTTGATAGTCGCCCCTCGGCTCGTACACCGAGATCCGGCCCCGGCAGACCACATGGGCGCCGTCCTTGGGCATCTGCGCCAGATAGCGCTGCTGCATCTTGAACAGCACCGCCCTGACCTGGGCGCCGGCATCCTTGAGGGTGAAGTAGAGATGGCCGGACGCGGGCCGGTGCAGATTGGAGATTTCGCCGGCAACGCTGACAAAGGGAAAGCGCCCTTCCAGGAGGGTGCGGATGGCGCCGGTCAGTTCGGAGACGGTGAGGACGCGGCGGTCATCCATGGGGAAGCCGGAAGAAAGCGGCAGCGGATGCGGGCGCGCGGTGGCCCGCCGGCCGCTGAAGGGAACGGGGCGGTGTCGCCATGGGCAGAATCTCGAAAAAAGCCGCGCAACCGGACTCGGGGGCCGCGGCGGTCCTGGTTTTTACCAAAGGGTCCCCTTTGCCTGATGCTTTTTTTTCCCGCCGGGGTATAATCGGGCACGCTGTGCGCCGGACGAGACGTCATTCTCTTGTACCGTCATGCCCGGCTCCGCGCAACGGGTATTTTCCCGGCGCGGCACGGGTGCGGAGTGGCGCGGCATGCCGGCGCCAGGCCGCTTTTTTCCTCCTCGCGGCCGCAGGGCGGACAAGAATCACATCAACACACCATCAGGGAGCTCGCGCCGCATGGCGGATCAGAATTCCATCGACCGGGAGGCCATCAAACTCCAGCCCTTCACCCCGTCGGGGCTGCTGGAGCAGTTCAATCTGCCCCATAAAACCATTCAGTTTCTCCGGCGGCATCAGCATCTCATCTGGCTGGCCGTGGCGGCGGTGCTGGTCCTGATCCTTGCCGTTGCCGGGATGTCCACCTGGCGCGGATACCAGGAGGAAAAGGCGGCCTCGGCCCTGGACATCGCCCTCGCCGCCAAAGAGGACAAACGGCACCTGTTGGAGGCGGTGATCCAGGACTACGGATCGACGGTCTCCGGGCTCTGGGCGCGGATCGAACTGGCGTTCCTCGAAGAAAAAGAGGGGCAGCGGCCGCAGGCCATGGACCGGCTGGCGGCAATCAACGCCAAGCTGGCCGCCGGCGCGCCGCTCAAGCCGCTGGTGCTGACCAAGCTGGCGGGCCTCTACGAGAACGAGCGGCAGTTCGACAAGGCCGTGGCGCTCAACACCGAACTGGCGGCCCTGGGCGACAGTTTCGCCCCGGCGGCCTATCGGGCCCTGGGGCGGTTGAACGAGCAGTTGGGCAAGAAGGCGGAAGCGGTGGCCATGTACGAAAAATACCTGGAACTCACCGTTGTCCAGCCGGGACAGGCCATGGCCGATCCGGTGCGGGACATGGTGCAATCGCGACTCAACCAGTTGAAAAAGTAATGGACATTCTTCGCATACCGGAAGAGATGCGGGCCTGGTCGCGGGCCAGGGCGCGCGGGGGCAAAACCGTCGGCCTGGTGCCCACCATGGGCTATTTCCACGAGGGCCATCTCAGCCTGATGCGGCGGGCGGCCGAGCTATGCGATGCCGTGGTGGTCAGCCTGTTCGTCAATCCCACCCAGTTCGGCCCCAACGAGGACCTGGACCGCTATCCCCGCGATTTCGAGCGCGATATGGACCTGCTTCGGAAGGAGCCGGTCACCGCGGTCTTCGCCCCAACCCCGGAGCTGATGTATCCCGCCGGGTTCCAGACCGAGGTGCGGGTGCAGCAGCTGGCCACCCATCTCTGCGGCAAGAGCCGGCCGGTCCATTTCGCCGGGGTGGCCACGGTGGTGACCAAGCTGTTCAACATCGTCCTGCCCGAGGTGGCCGTGTTCGGCGAGAAGGATTTCCAGCAGCTGGCGATCATCCGCCGGCTGGTGGCCGATCTCGACATTCCGGTGCGGATCGTCGGCCATCCGATTGTCCGCGAGGCGGACGGCCTGGCCATGAGTTCCCGCAACGCCAATCTCGACCCGGCCAACCGGGCGGCGGCGCTCAGCCTGTCCACCGCCCTGCAGCTGGCCCGCACCGAGGCGGCACGGGGTGTGCGGGCCACCGCCGAATTGGGGCGGCTTCTGGAGCGCCACATTCACTCCTTTGCCGGCACGGCCATCGACTATGTCAGCTTTGTCGACTGCGACAGCCTGGAGGCGATGGCAACGGTCGACGAACGCACGGTCCTGGCCCTGGCGGTGCATGTCGAGGGCAGGGCCGGCAAGGTGCGCCTGATCGACAACGGCTTTGTCCTGCCGCGATAGCGGCCGGAAAGTGCGGCCGGGGTCGCTGCCCCGGTTTTCCCTATACGAAAGAAAAAGAGGTTGATTGTGCCTGGTTTCGAGATTTTCGGCGCCGAGGAAAAAGCGCAGGTGATGGAGGTTCTGGAGAGCGGCGTGCTCTTTCGCTACGAGTTCGCGGCCCAGCGCAAGGGGGTGTGGAAGGTGCTCGAATTCGAGCGGGCCTTTGCCGCCTACACCGGTGCGGCCCATGCCCAGGCGGTCACGTCGGGCACGGCCGCCCTCAAGGTCGCCCTGGCGGCGCTCGGCGTGGGCGAGGGCGACGAGGTCATCACCCAGGGCTTCACCTTCGTCGCCACCTGGGAGGCGATCCTCGACTGTGGCGCGGTGCCGGTGTTCGCCGAGGTCGATCTGACCCTGAACATGGACCCCGCCGACCTGGAAAAGAAGATCACCCCGAGGACCAAAGCCATCATTCCGGTGCACATGATGGGTGCCCAGGCGCGCATCGAGGCGATCAAGGCCATCGCTGACCGGCACGGGATTCCGGTGATCGAGGACACGGCCCAGGCCGCCGGCGGCCGCCTGCACGGCCGCCATCTCGGCACCTTCGGCGCGGTCGGCACCTTTTCCTTCGACGCGGTCAAGACCATGACCACCGGCGAGGGCGGCATGTGCATCACCAGCGACGAAACCCTGTGGCGGCGCATGTCCGAGTACCAGGACCACGGCCACGACCATCTCCCCAATCCCGGCGGCCGGGGCGGCGAGAGCCGTTCCTTTGTCGGGTTCAACTTTCGGATGATGGAGATCCAGGGCGCCATCGGCCTGGCCCAGTTGGCCAAGCTGGACGGCATCGTCGCGGCGCAGCAAAAGAACAAGGCCTTTTTCCGAGAGGCGGTGAGCGTGCTGCCCGGCGTCCAATTCCGCGAGATCCTCGACGAGGCCGGCGATTCGGCCACCTTCCTCACCTTCTTCCTGCCGGATGCGGCCCGAACCACTGCGGTGAACCGGGTGCTGCGCGAGGCGGGCGCGGGCGCGGTGCGCTGGAGCGAGAACGGCTGGCATTACTACCCCAACTGGGAGCACCTGCTGGAGGGCAAGACCTACTGCCACGGCGGCTGGCCCTTCAGTGTGGGCGGCAAGCGACGGGTGGTGTACGATCCGCAGGCGCTGCCGGCCTCGGCGGCGATCATGGAGCGGGCCCTGACCTACCAGGTGCCGATCCTGCTGCCGGACGAGCAGAAAACGAAGATCGCTGCGGCGCTGAAAAAAGCCGCCGCCGTCTGAATTCTTTCCTCATCTGTCCGGTTGGCGCGGCAGGTTGCGTCAACCGGATACCTCTTTTTTCCCCTTCCCCGCGTAAACATCGAAGCGGACGGCCTTGCCCCTGCGGGTGGAGCCGGGCGGCACGGCCGCAAGCGGCGGCGCCTTGAGCGGCCGCTTGACCACCACCTTTTTCGCTGCCACGGCCAGGGCGACCCGCAGCAGGTCGGCATCATCGCAATTCTTCTGATCGAGCAGCTGCAACAGCCGCAGTTCCTGCCTGACCAGGGCGGACTTGGTCCGTTCCGGAAACATGGGATCGAGATAGACCACCTCCGGCAATTCGACAAGCGCGGGCAACTGCTCGCGGGCATCGCCCACAATCAGGTCGATGCGGGCGGCAATCGCCGCCAGACCGGCAATGCAGCGGGCCCGTGCCAGACCGTCGGCCAGCAGGGCGGCCACCACCGGATTGGCCTCGATCATCCGCACCCGGTAGCCGGCGGCGGCGAGCAGAAAGCCATCGCGGCCAAGACCGGCGGTGGCATCGACCACCAGCGGCTGGCCGCCGCCCCGCACCCTGGCCGCCTGGACCAGCAGTTCCCGACCGGGATGCAGCAGCCGGCGGCGGAAATCCCGCGCGGTGAATTCGGCGCGCAGGCTGCCCGGCAGCAGGGGATCGCCCGGCTTGGCCAACTCCAGCCCCTCCGGCATGAACCGGAGCAGAAGCACGGCTCCTTCCGGTTCCTCGATCAAAGGGATGCCGAGCGTGTCGGCCAGGTGCTTGAGTTCGGTGCCGGTGCGGTGCGGACCGGCGAGCAGGGCGAGGGGGAAAGGGGGGGCGGTCAAGGGGGCGGCCTGGATAAGGTGATGGATTTGTTTGCCGATTGCCTTTTGTGTGGCCGCACTGTATCATGGACGCGCTACGAAAAGCAAACCAATGCGGCATGTTCCCGCACCCTGGCCGGGGTGGGACCGGCCGCGCCAACGCTCGTACCGCCCGCGATGGGCCGCATCTTCCCCCTCAGCCGCAGAAGAGCCGATGAACACCGTTGATCCCAAAGTCATTGCCATTATCCCGGCACGTTACCAGTCGAACCGTTTCGAGGGCAAACCGCTGGCCCTGATCCAGGGCAAACCCATGATCCAGCACGTGGTCGAGCGGGCCTGGCGGGTTCCCCTGCTGTCCCAGGTGGTGGTGGCCACCGACGACGAGCGGATCGCCGAGGCGGTGGCGGGGTTCGGCGGCACCTTCGTGATGACCCGGCGCGACCACGCCACCGGCACCGACCGGCTGGCCGAGGCGGCCCAGCTCATCGGCATCGAGGATCAGGACGTGATCGTCAATATCCAGGGCGATCAGCCGCTGTTTCCCCCGGCCATCGTCGAACAGGTGGCCGGGCCGCTGATTGCCGATCCCTCCCTGCCGATGGCCACCCTGATCTACAAGATCGTCCGGCCGGAGGAGATCACCGATCCCAACCATGTCAAGACCGTATTCGACTGCCACGGCAACGCGCTCTACTTCTCGCGTTCGCCGATTCCCTTCCAGCGCGATCCCGGCGAGGCGCGGCGGCCGACCTATTACAAACACCTGGGCTTCTACGCGTACCGCAAGGGATTCTTGCTCACCTTTGTCGGTCTGCCCGAGGGGCAGTGGGAGCGGTTCGAAAAGCTGGAACAGTTGCGCGCCCTGGAGTTCGGTTACACCATCCGGGTGGTGCTGACCGATCACGATTCGGCGGAGGTCGACACGCCTGCGGACCTGCGCAGGGTGGAGCAGCTGCTGCTGGCGCAAGCGGCGTAAGCCGCCCGGAGCCGGGGCCTGTCTCCCTTTTTGTCCTTTCCCTGGAGCGAGCGGTTATGGCCGGGCAGCAACAATTCAAGAGCCACCTGCACTTCCTGACCTCGGAAGGGTTCTCCGTCCTCGATGTCCTGCCGGAAACCACCCTGGAGGAAAAGGTCACCTCCATCGTCCTCGACAGCACCGCCGGCGGGTTGCCGCCGGTCGTCACCTCGCTTTTTGCCAAGTTGCGGCAGCAGATCGACGATCTCGACACCAGCGCGGTCAGGGTGGTGGTGTTTGGCGGCGGCACCGGCTTGTCCACCATTGTCGGCGGCGATTCCCGCCGGCTGGAGTGGGCGCGGCATCCCTTCAGCGGCCTGAAGGAGGTGTTTCCCCGGGTCAGCTCGGTGGTCTGCGTCACCGACGACGGCGGCTCCACCGGCGAATTGTTGAAGGATCTGCCGCTGATCGCCCTGGGCGACATCCGCCACGTGCTCATCTCCTCGATCCGCCGGGAGGATCTCGTCCGGGTCCATAATCTGGACCGGACCGGTGCCCGGCGCTGCGCCGCCGCCCTGCACGCGGTGTTCAATTACCGTTTCATCTCGCCGCCGGCCTCGGCGGACGCGTTGCTCCGCGACACCGGCGCGGTGCTGGCCGACCTGCCCGCGCCGATCCTGGCCTGCCTCACGGAGCTGACCGGCCTGCTCGCGAGCGACCCGCGGCTCAGTCCGACTTTGCAGCGGCCCCAATGCCTGGGCAATCTTCTGCTGGCCGCCGCCATCTACCGGCAACTGGACCCGGCGCTGACGCCCACCGACCTGCTCGCTTCGCACCAGGTGGTCCGGACGGCGACGATCCGCGGCCTGGGCGAACTCTCGGCCTGCCTGGGGGTGCGGCCGCAGGCGGTGCTGCCCTGCACCACCACCTTGTCCCAGTTGCAGATGCTCTACGGCAACGGCGTGCTGGTCACCAGCGAATACAAGTCGGGCAAGGCCCGGCGCGGCTATCCGGTCGACCGGGTGCTGGTCGAATTCAGCCGCGCGCCCTTCCTCCAGCCGGAGGTGGTCCAGCTGGTGCAGCAGGCGGACATCATCCTGTTCGCGCCCGGCAGTCTCTACACCTCGATCATTCCCATCCTCCAGGTTCCCGGCCTGGCCGGGGCCATCCGCACCAACACCGCCGCCCTCAAGGTCCTGGTCGCCAATATCTGGGTGCAGAAGGGGGAGACCGACGCCACCCGCGACGCCCCGGACCGGAAATTTTACGTCTCCGACCTCATCCGCGCCTACCACCGCAATATCCCCGGCGGGGTGGACGGACTCTTTTCCCATGTGGTCGCCCTGGACATGAGCGACATCCCCGGTTCGATCCTCCAACGGTACGCCCTGGAGGACAAGGAGCCGATCTACATCGACCGCAATCGGGTGCGGGCCCTGGGATTCGGTTCGGTGGAGGCCCGAATCTTCAACAACGATCTGCTGCGGCAGCGAGGCGCCATCCAGCACGATCCCGATGCCCTGGCCCGGGCGGTTAAGGGCCTGTGGGCATTGCAGCAGGCCGGCTGCCTGACGCAACCGGACCGCAAGGAAACGCTGCCGGCGGCCGATTTCGCCACGCCGGCCGACGACCGGCCCACGCCGGCCCCCTGCCTGCGCTACGAGAAAATCCGCTCGTTGCTGCACTCCCTCAGCACCGAGCTGGTGGTCGCCGGCTCGCTGAGCGTGGTCAGGACGACGGAGATGGAACGGAAATGGCTCCTGGACCGGCTGGTGGAAATCATCTTCCGGCATCCCGACATCCCGGTGGAGCACCTCCGGTACAGCCGCGGCATCACCCTGGTGGAGGCGGAATCGTGGAAGCGCTGCCAGGAGTGGGACAACATTTACTCCTTTTACGATCCCCACGACCAGCGCATCAAGATCCGCCAGGATCAGGTGGGCAATCTCAGCCGGTTCGAGATGGTTTTCCTGGTGGCCCTGGGCCAGTCGCTTCTGGGTAATTACGCCCAGGAAAAGCGGATGGAGGCGCTGGTCTGCGGCACCGACGTGGTGGGCCGGACCTATCGGCTGCGGGTCAGGGACAGGGAGCAGTTGGCGAGTTTTCTCCTGCCCGACGACATCGACACCTACCTGCGGCTGTCGCGGATGCACCGGTTGCGGCCGGAGGAGCAGGTCTACACCAGGGTGATCAATCCCGGCGAGGGCTTCACGCCCCCCGGTCTTTTTTTCGGCCTCTTCTACGCCTGGTACCTGGACAATCGTTTCGCGACCAACATAGAATACAAGATGTCCATCATGCGCACCACCATCTCCGATCTGATCCCCGAGCAGGTACGGATCGTCGACCGGCGGCGCCGGACCATCGATTTTTTCCGGGAGCGGATTTTCCGGCAGCGCTCCCCCTCCTTTTCCGGAGCGGTCGGGTGAACAGTTCTCTTCTCCTCGCGATCTGCTGCCTGCTGGCGGTCTACGCCGTCTTCTCGATCCTCTACTACGCGCTGCGGCTGCGGCCCGGACGCGGGCGGCCCGCCGCAACCGCGCCGGTTCCATCCCCGCCCGCAGACCGCCCGTCCGCAGCGGCCCCGTGCCCCAAGGCCGGCCCGGCAATGAACCCGGTGCTGCAACGGGCCGTGGACGAATGGCAGTACACCTTCGACGCCATCGCCGACCCGGTGCTCATCCTCGACAATGACCTGCGGATCGTCAAGGGCAACCGGGCCGCCGTCGGGCTGCTTGCGGTCAACGGTTCGACCATCGAGGGACAGCACTGCCACCGGCTCTTTGCCGGCGGCGACCAGATCTGTCCGGGCTGCCCCGTCCAGACGGTTCTCCTTGAGAAAAAACCCCGGTACCAGGAAATGACCCACCGATATCTGGGGCGGACCTTCTCGGTGAGCTGTTCGCCCCTGTTCGATGCCGAACGCATTGTCGGCTATGTCTATTCCACCAAGGATATCAGCCACCAGCGCAACCTGGAAAAGCGCCTGATCCACGCCCACAAGCTGGAATCCATCGCCACCCTGGCCGGCGGCATCGCCCATGATTTCAACAACATCCTCGGCGCGATCCTCGGCAACGCCGACCTGCTGCTCTATCGTCTCCGCGCCGGCGGGGGCAGGGAGCCGGCGCCGTCCGGATCGCCGTTGACCCTGGCCGAGATCACCGAGCACCTCCAGGCGATCAAGCGCGCCGGCGTCAGGGCCAAGGAACTGGTGGGGCAGATCCTCGCCTTCAGCCGGCAGTCGACCAACCAGCGGCGCCAGCTGCTGATCGCCCCGGTGGTCAAGGAGTCCTGCCGGCTGCTGCGTTCCACCCTGCCCGCGACCATCGAGCTGAAGGTCGCCGTGCCCGAGGGCATCGGCATGATCCATGCCGATCCCGGCCAGATCCAGCAGGTGGTGATGCATCTGTGCACCAACGCGGCCCAGTCGCTGGCACACGAAACCGGTGTGATCGAAGTATCGCTGCGCGAGATTGAAACCGGCAAGGCGGAGCAGCTCCGCTACCACGATCTCGCTCCGGGGCGCTATGTGGTGCTGACCATTGCCGACACCGGCCAGGGCATGTCGCCGGAAACGCTCGAACGCATTTTCGATCCCTTTTTCACCACCAGGGAGGTGGGACAGGGGTCCGGCATGGGGCTGTCGGTGCTGCACGGCATCATCGTGGCCCACGACGGGGTGATCGATGTCACCTCCACCGAGGGCGAGGGCACGGTCTTCACCGTGTTCTTCCCGCGCGTCCCCGATGCCGAGGGGGGCGAGGACAACCCGGAAAACGGCATGCCCCACGGCACCGGCACCATCCTGTTCGTCGACGACGAGGAAGACATCGTGACCGTCCGCACCCGCATGCTTTCCCACCTGGGCTACCGGGTGCTGCCGGCGACCAGCCCCGAACAGGCGCTGAGCGTGCTCGCCGGGAACGGGGAACGGATCGATCTGCTGATAACCGACCACACCATGCCGAGGATGACCGGCCTGCAGTTGGCCGCCCAGGCCCATGCGCTCCGGCCGGACCTGCCCGTCATCCTCTGTTCGGGCTATAGCGAGGCGTTGACCATGGAAGAAGCCCAGCGGTACGGGGTCCGCCGGTTTCTGGCCAAGCCGGTGGACATGCGGCTGCTGGCGCTTGCCGTCCGGGAGATTCTGCCCAATCGGAACGGGGGGGACACATGAGAATTTTGGTTATTGACGACGACGACCAGATGCGGACCCTGCTGCGGCAGGTGATGGAATGGGCCGGCCACGAGGTGATCGAGGCGGGCAACGGCCGGGAGGGCATGCAGAAATACCGTAAACGGCCGGCCGACCTGGTGATCACCGATCTGATCATGCCCGAACAGGAGGGCCTGGAAACCATCAGCTCACTCAAGAAGGAATATCCCCGTCTCAAGATCATCGCCATTTCCGGGGGCGGCCGCATCGGCCCGGAGGCGTACCTGCCGGCGGCCCAGGAACTGGGTGCGGACAGGGTGTTCAGCAAGCCGTTCGACGTCCGCGAACTCGCCGAGGCGGTGCAGGAGTTGCTCAACCATGGATAACATTCACGCGCTCGTTGTCGACAACAGCCCGATCATCCGCCGGATCCTCGAATATGTCCTCGTGGCCGAGGGGTGCTCCGTGCAGTTGGCCGAGAACGGGCTGGAAGCCCTGGACCGCATGGCCCAGCGGCGCCCCGACATCGTCTTCACCGATCTGATCATGCCCAAGATCGACGGTGAAAAACTGAGCTACATCATCCGCAACACCCCGGAACTCAGGGAAGTCTTCCTGGTGGTCCTGTCCGGCGTCGCCCTGGAGGACAACGAAGTCATCAAGCGGATCGAGGCCGACGTCTGCATCGCCAAGGGGCCGGCCGCCGCCATGAGGGCGCACGTCAAGGATGCCCTGGAGCGGTTCCGCACCAACCAGCGGGACGGCACCGGGACCATCCACGGTCTGGAGGGGCTTTATCCGCGCGAGGTCACCAGCGAGCTGTTGCTCAGCAAAAAGCACCGCGAGGTGATCCTGGCCCGGATGGCCGAAGGCGTGGTCGAACTCAACCACGAGGGCCGGATCGTCATGGTCAACGATGCCGCCATCGCCCTGCTCGACCGGCCCGAGGCCCGGGTTCTGGGCAGCCATCTCGCCCATCTGGTGTCGCAGGCGGACGGCGGCCGGATCGCAACCTGGATGCAGCGGCTGGGCGGGCGGACCGGGTTCGAGCCCTTGGTTTTCTCCTATGACGACCCGATCCGCATAGGCGAGCGGCAGGTGACCTGCAACCTGGTGCCGGTTCCGGAAAAGACGACCTTTTTCGTCATCGGCATCCTTCAGGACGTCACCCGGCGGAAGATGCTGGAACAGCGCCAGCGCCAGTTGGAAAAGGAGTTGCAGCGGGTCCGCAGGCTGGAGGCCATGTCGCTGATGGCCAGCGGGATCTCGCATGATTTCAATAACCTGATGACCATCATCAGCGGCAATATCGAGATGGCCCGCTACGTCAGCCAGGACGGGAACGTCAACCAGATGCTGGGCGAGGCGGGCAGGGCGGTCAACCTGACCACGCAGTTGATCCGCCAGTTCACCACCTTTTCCGACAACTACCTGCCCCGGAAATCGGAGGTGCGGTTGTGCGCTCTCATCGGCGAGGTCCTGGAGCGGGAACTGCCGCCCACCGGCATCGACTTCCATGTGGCCTGCTGCGACAATGACGTGGCGATCTCCGTCGATCCCGCCCTGGTCAGCCAGGTCTTCAACAACCTGACCAGCAACGCCGTCGCCGCCATGGGGGGCGCCGGCCGGATCGAGGTGAGCGTCGACCGGGTCGACGGCGACGGCGAGGCGGCGCAAACCGGCCAGCCCTTGCCGGCGGGCGAACTGGTGCGGATCGTGTTCAGCGATTCCGGGCCGGGGATTGCCCCGGACTTGCTCGACCAGGTCTTCGACCCCTATTTCTCGACCAAGCAGAAGGGCGCCCAGAAGGGGATGGGGCTGGGGCTGACCATTGTCCATGCCATTGTCAAGAAGCACGGCGGCACGGTCTGGATCGAGACGCCTCCGGGCGGCGGCTGCGCGGTCAGGCTGTATCTGCCGTCCCAGACGGCGGCGGCCGCTTCCCGGCATCGCGCCCGGACCGGGGACGGACGGCGGGTTCTGGTCATGGACGACGAGGAGATCATGCGGCTGATCAACAAAAAGATGTTCGAGCATTTCGGCTGCGCGGTCACGCTGGCCAGCAGCGGCGAAGAGGCGATCGACCTGTACCGGCGGCGGCTCGCCGAGGGCGGACGGTTCGACCTAGCCCTGCTCGACCTGCGGGTGGACCGCGGCATGGGCGGGCTGGAAGCCGCCCGCGCGATCATGGCGCTGGACCCGGAGGCCGCGTTGGTGGCCATCAGCGGCGACGGCACCAGCGAGGTCATGCTCCGGTACGGCGAGCACCATTTCGTCGCCGCCCTGGCCAAGCCGTTTTCCATCGACGCGGTCGAGGAACTGGTCGATCGTTTTCTTTGAGTCGGGGAAGGAAACTGGGTATAGTCGTCGCTTTCGCTTCCCGTTTCATGCCTGTGAATCCGTATGTACCTAGCCCGTAAGGAAATCGGCCCCCGGCAGCATCAGTACGTGCTCCGGGAATCCTACCGCAGCGGCGATGTCCTCTGTTCCCGCGAAGTGGCCGAATTGGGCCCCGATCCCGGCCGCTGCATCGTGTACACCGGCGAATCCTCCTTCCATCTCGACGAGGATTTCCTCCGCCGCCTGCGCGAACGGGGGGTGACCACGCCGTATGCCGAGCTGGAGGATCTGTTCTTTCCTTTCGTCGATCCCTATATCAAGAACCGGCAGCAGCCCTTTCGCCAGCGGTACAGCTACCGCAACTGGCGGCCGGCGGACAAGGACCTGCTGGCGCGGGCCATGGCGGAGACGCAGGCCCTGGACCGGCGGCGCATCCATTTCCTGCGCCTGGGCCGGACCTCGGCCGAAACCGTGGACAAGACCCAGGCCATGTACATTGTGCTGCTCGACAAGAGCCGCGACGAGATCGAGCAGCTGATCCTGGAGCGGGAGGCGGCTCTGCTGCCCCGCGAATACCAGAGCTACCTGTTCACCATCTTCGACCTGCAGCGGTTTTTCCACGAGAGCTACGCCCGCTCCATTCCCCAGGCTCTCGACCGGGAACGGCTGGATGCGGTCTTTGTCGAGGAAATCTGCCGGCTGGCGGCGGACGAAACCTTCTGGCAAGGCTTTGCCCGCGATAGTCGCCTGCCCTATCCCCTGGTCCGCTATCTGATCATGTACTTCGATTCCCTGCCGGACGAGCCGGTGTCCTGGGCCAATTTCGGCCGTTCCCGCCGTTTTCACCGGCGGCCGACCGTGGCCTCGAAAACCGTGTCCCGCAGCCAGGCCTTCGCCATCTTCGGGCTCGATGCCGAGCAACTGGCGGCCATGCGGAAACGGGACCTCACCCGTCTCTACCGGCAGAAGGCCCATGAACTGCACCCGGACAAGGGCGGCGATACCGAGCAGTTCATCCGCCTGACCGCAGCCTACGAAGAGCTGCTGCCCTCGCTGCGATGACCGCTCCCGTCGCCGGTACCGAAACCGGACAGGATGCCGCGGGGGGCGGCGAGGCTTCCCACGCCTCGCTGTTGCGCCTGCTCGCCCCCATCTTCCGCAGCCACTGGCCGCGCCTGCTGGTCGGTTTTCTCGCCCTGGTGGCCGTCGATTTCCTCCAGTTGCTCATCCCCCGCTTCGTCAAGTCGGCGGTGGACGGGCTGGCGGCGCAGACCGCCACCCCGGCCCGCCTGATCGAGCTGAGCCTGGCCGTGCTGGCCGTGGCCGTCATCGTGGCCGGGCTCCGCTTCGTCTGGCGCTACCTGATCATCGGCTTTTCCCGCATCCTGGAAAAGAAGCTGCGCGACCGATTGTTCAACCACGTGCTGCGCATGGACCAGCCCTTTTTCGAGCGCTGGACCATCGGCGATCTCATGGCCCACGCCAGCAACGACCTGGCCACCATCCAGATGGCCTGCGGCATGGGGCTGGTGGCGGCGGTGGATTCCCTGGTGATGTCCGCGGCCGCCCTGGGATTCATGCTGGCGATCAGCGTCAAGCTGACCCTGATCGCGCTGTTGCCCATGCCGCTGTTGATCGTCTGCACCCGCGTCCTTTCCGGCCGCCTCCATCACCGCTTCAACCTGGTCCAGGAGCAGTTCGCCCTGCTCACCGAGTTCGCCCGCGCCACCCTGGTCTCGGTGCGGCTGATCAAGGCCTACACCCTGGAGCGTTTCCAGGAGGAACGGTTCCGCAGCCTGGGCGCGGCCTACGTGCGGAGCAATCTCAAGGTGGCGGCCATCCAGGGGCTGCTCTTTCCCATCGCCACCCTGGTGGGCAATATCGGCATGCTGCTTCTGCTCTACTACGGCGGCATCCTGGTCATCGACGACCACATCACCATCGGCGCCTTCGTCGCCTTTGTCAGCTACCTCTACATGCTCATCTGGCCGATGATGGCCCTGGGCTGGGTGGCCAACCTCTCCCAGCGGGGCATCACCAGCCTGCGCCGCATCCATCGCCTGCTGGCGCAGCGGCCGGTGGTCGAGACCGGCCGAGCTGAAATACAGCCGCTGCCGGCCGCCGTGCCGACTGTCTATGCCTGCCGAAAGCTCACCTTCACCTACCCATCGGGCAATCGGCCGGCGCTCGCCGGGCTCGACCTAGACATCGGCCCGGGCCTGGTGGGCATGACCGGCCGCACCGGCTCGGGCAAATCCACCCTGTGCAAGCTGCTGCTCCGCATGTACCCGGTGGCCGACGGCATGCTCTTTTTCCGGGGCGTCGACGTCAACCGCCTCGGCCAGGCCGCCATCCGCGACTGCATTGCCTATGTCGGCCAGGAACCGGTGGTGTTCGCCGATACCGTGGCCGCCAACATCGCCTTCGGCCGGCCGGAGGCGACCATGGCCGAGATCGAGGCCGCAGCTCAAGCCGCAGCCATCGACGCCGATATCCGGGGCTTTGCCGAAGGATATCGGGCGGTGATCGGCGAGCGGGGCGTGAAGCTCTCCGGCGGCCAGCGGCAGCGTTTGGCCCTGGCCAGGGCGCTGCTCTGCGACCGGCCGATGCTGATCATCGACGACGCCCTGTCCGCCATCGACGTCGAGACCGAGCAGCAGGTGCTGCGCGGCCTGCTCGACCATTTGCACGGCAAATCGGTTCTGCTCATCTCCCACCGGATCAACGTCCTGCGCCATGCCGACCGGATCGTCATCCTCGACGGCGGCCGCCTGGTCGACGAGGGCCGGCACGAGACCCTGCTCACCAATCCCCTGTACCGCGCCATGGCGGAGAAGCAGCAGAACCATGCATAACTTCGGCTATGCGGAAGAGGGGCATCCGGGCAGCATCGGCGACGCCCGGCTGTGGCGGCGGATCCTCGGCTACTGCCGCGGCCACGCCTGGGCCCTGGCCGGCGCCATCCTGCTGGCGCTGCTCATCACCGTGGCCTCCCTGGCCCTGCCCCGGCTGATGCAGATGGGTATCGACACGGCCATCGTTGCCGAAGGGATCAGCCGCCTGGAGCGCACCGCCGGGCTCGGCCGGATAGCGCTCTATTACGGCTTGCTGGTCGGCGTAGTCTTCCTGGCCACCTTCGTCCAGGTGGTGGTGCTGGAATGGATCGGCCAGTCGATCATGCACCGCCTGCGGCAGCATCTCTTCACCCACCTGCTCACTCTCGACCTCCACTATTTCCACGGCCAGCCCGCCGGCCGCCTGGTGACCCGGCTGACCAACGACATCGAGAACATGCACGAGATGTTCACCTCGGTGATGGTCACCCTGTTCAACGACGGCCTCAAGCTGGTGGGCATCTTCTGGTTTTTGTTCCTGATGAACGGCCGGCTGGCCCTGGCGATGGCCGTTTTCGTCCCCCTGGCCACGGTGAGCACCATGGTGTTCTCCCGCTTCGCCCGGGAGAAGTTCCGCGCCATCCGCGCGCAGCTGGCCCGGATCAACAGCTTTCTGGCCGAGTCCCTGGCCGGGGTGGCCGCGATCCAGTGTTTTGGCGGCCAGGAGCGGAGCAGCCGCGCCCACAGCGGCCTCACCCAGGAATACCTGGTGCGGACCTTCGGCCAGATCAAGGTATTCGGCCTGTTCATGCCCCTGACCGAGCTGATGAGTTCGGCCGCCATCGCCCTGATCATCTGGTACGGCGGCGGCGAGGTCATCCGCCGCCACCTGACCATCGGCGAACTCGCCGCCTTTGTCTCCTACATGCGCCTCTTTTTCCAGCCCTTACGCGAACTCTCCCAGAAGTATTCCATTGTGCAGGCGGCCATGGCCTCGGCCGAGCGCATCTTCCAGACCCTGGATACCCGTTCCGCCATGACGGCACCCGCCCTGCCGCCCGCCGCCGCGCCGGCTGCGGTCGCGGGCGCCATCGAGTTCAGGGGCGTGGTTTTCGGCTACGAACCGGGCCAGCCGATCCTGCACGGCATCGATCTGCGTATCCGGCCGGGCGAAACCGTGGCCCTGGTCGGGGCCACCGGCGCCGGCAAATCGACCCTGATCTCGCTCCTGGTCCGCTTCTACGATCCGGTGGCCGGGCAGGTGCTGCTCGACGGCGTCGATGTCCGCACGCTGCCCCTGCCCACCCTGCGGCAGCGGGTCGGCCTGATCATGCAGGATATTTTCATCCTGCCGGACACGGTGCGGGCCAACATCGTCCTCGACCAAGAACCGAACGAAGAGCGCCTGGCCGCCATCCTCGACCGGACCGGCCTGCGGGCCTTCATCGACCGGCTGCCCCGTGGTCTGGACACCCGCATCGGCGAGGGCGCCCTCAACCTCAGCCTGGGCGAGAAGCAGTTGCTTTCCTTTGTCCGGGCGCTGTACCGCGATCCGGCCATCCTGGTGCTCGACGAGGCCACCGCCTCCATCGACACCGAATCGGAGAACATGCTGGAGCAGGCGATCGCCGCCGGCTTCCGCGGCCGCACCTCGCTGGTGATCGCCCACCGGCTCTCCACCATTAGGCGGGTGGACCGGATCGTGGTCCTGGATCAGGGCCGGATCGTCGAGCAGGGCAGCCACGACGAACTGATGGCGCGGGAGAGCCTATACCGGGATCTGGTGCGGCTGGATGGGGAGTGAGGGGGGAGCGGTCGGGCAACTTCGCCGCTGAGACAATCCCGTTCGTCGGGATGCGGAGCCGGTCGCACTCCGGAAACAGGTTGGCGGGCCGCTAGTGTTTCGGGCTGTAGGCCGTGTTGCGGTAGAAGGGGATGGTCCGCTCCAGCATCTTCTGCAGGTCGCCGCTTCGATCGATGGCGGCCAGATAGTTGTTGGCCGCCTCGCGCAGGTCGTCGTCGTCGATCCGGACGGCCCAGGCCAGTTCCTCCCTGGTCAGGAGGATGTTGCCGGGCGTGAGCCCCTGGTCGATGTAAAGGGCGGCGTAGTAGTAGTTGGCGGGCTGGCTGAAGATGAAGACGTCGATGCTGCCCCTGATCAGGGCCTGCACTCCCTCCGGAGCCGTGGCGAAACGGTTGATCGCACCCTTGGGCCGCAGTCCCTTGAGCCAGGCGTCGGCGGTGCCCTCGGCGACCACGCCCAGCCGGATCGAAGGTTCGGTCAGGTGCCGGATGCCGTTGCCCAGCCGGTCGTAGTCGCTGAGCCGCACCAGGGTGGTCTGGCCCGAGGGCAGGTACGGGGCGGTGGTGGCGATTCTGTGTCGTTGCGCCTCGGCTACGGTCATCCCCGCCATGACGATGTCGATGTCCTTTGCCCGTAGGGCAGGGATCAGCTCATCCCTGGGCAGTTCCACCAGTTCCAGCCGCCGGTTCGTGAAACCGGCCAGCCCGGCGGCGAACATGGTTTCCAGCCCGGTGAGCGCGTTGTCCTTGGCATAGGCGAGCGGTGGAGCGTCGTTGACAATGCCCACCCTGAGGGTTTTGGCGGCCATGATCGCGCCGAACAGGTCCCTCGATTTGACGGCATCGGTGCAGCCGGTCAGCATGAGGACGGCCGCGAGCGGCAGCAGAAGTCGGAAGAAACGGGCCATATCGATCCTTGACGAGGCGGTGGGCGGTGTCGTTTTCGGTTGCTGGACGGGGTGTCGTTTCAACGGGCCGGGGCGATGCGCTGGCACGGCATGGACTTACCTGACTGCCGGTTGCGAGCGGTGGGCGGTCAGCAGGGCGGCCGCCGCCTCTTTGCTCAGATCGGCAATGGCCTGGGAGGCCTGGGCAACATAGCCGGAATAGTCCGGTTTGTCGATGGTCTGCGCCTGGCGGAAGGTTTTTCTGGTGAGGATGGTCTTGGCGACGCTGTCGCTGACCGTGTAGACGGCGACGGTGGCGAAGGTGCGGCCGTCGCCGCTGAACTCGTTCATTTCGACCTCCAGCTGATAACGGACGGCGCCGAAACGTGGTCCGGGATAGAGGCCGATGTTGTCGGTGGCGAGCAGGTCCTTGAGGGCGCCGACCATCTGCTGGCCGATCTGTTCGTCGAGGGGGCCGGCCCAGAGATGGGTGACCGAGGCACGGGTGGCGCCATCCGGCTGCTTATCGATCAGACCGCGTCCCTGCAGGTGCGGCGCCAGCCGGACCGGCATCAGCAGGATCATCCCGGAAAAACCGGAGAAATCCCGTGCCAGCGGTTGCTGGTGGACGGGGTGCAGGGTGTGGAGGGTGCTGGTGGTCGGCGTCAGGCAGGCGCTGAGCAGAAACGCGCAGAGCGCGGCCAGGCACAGGGAACGCGGGCAGAGACGGCGGCTGTTCATGGTGTGTCCTCGCGCTGGCCGAAGACCAGGGCATCTGGGTGCTGTTGGAGATAGTCGGTCAGTTGCCGGATCGAGACGGCGGTCCGCTCGATTTCCCGCAGGGAGGTCGTCACCTGGTAGGCAAAGATGGAATCTTTCGCGGTCAGCTGTTCGACGTTGTTCAGGGTCTTGGTGAGCGCCCCGGCCGTGGCGTTCAAGCCGGACAGCAGGTGCTTCAGTTCGGCGCTCGCCTCCGGCACCTCCCTGTCCGCGGTGCGGAGAAAGGTGGTGGCCGTGGCCGAGAGAGTGGCGAAATTGGCCAGCCCCGTTTTCAGCTCGGCGGCCAGGGCGGGAAACTCGGCGTCGGCGTGGGCGAGCAGGGCGTTGAGTCGCACCATGGTGGATTCCAGCGTCCCCAGCACATTGCGGGTTTCCTTGGAATTGACCAGGTTGTTGATGCCGTCGAGGGCCGTGGCGGTTTTGTTGAGAATCTCGGTGAGGGGCAGGCTTTCCAGCTTTTGGGTGATCTGTTCGAATCCGGAGGGCTGGGTGGGAATTTCGAGCAGGGATTCGTCCCTGCCGCGCAGGGTCGTTTGCGCATCCGGGAAAAAGGCGAGATCGATGTAGAGCTTGCTGGTCAGGAGGCTGGTGATCTTCAACTGGGCGCGCAGGCCCTGGCCGATCATCTGCTTGAGGATGACATTGAGTTCCTCCGGACTCCAGCTCTTTTTCTGCTCGCCCGACAGGTCGGGTTTTTGCTCGATGTCCAGATACACCGGGATGATGTAGTTGTTGTGTTCCTTGTCGAAATTGATCTGGACGGCGCTGACCCGGCCGATGGTCACCCCGCGGAAGGTCACCGGCGCGCCGGCGTCGAGGCCGTAGAGCGAGCCGGTGAAGTAGGCGACGCAGCGCAGCCGGTTCTCCTTGAACTTGATCTTGCCCAGGATGACGATCGCCGCCAGGGCCAGGGTCAGGGCGACCAGGACGAAGATGCCGACCAGGGTGGGATTGGCTTTCTTGCTCAAACCGTTCGAACCTCCCGTTGCCCGGTTCCCCGGGTGAGAAAATTGAGCACCGTGGGATTGGTGCATTCCCGCAGCAGGGTCTTGGGATCGCCGGTGGCCAGCATGGTCCTGGCCTCGCTGTCGAGGAACACCGAATTGGTGGCGATGGCGTAGATCGAGGCCAGTTCGTGGGTGACGATTACCACCGTGGCGCCCAGACTCTCCCGCAACTCCAGGATGAGCTGGTCGAGGTTGCGGGCGCTGATCGGATCGAGCCCGGCCGAGGGCTCGTCGAAGAAGAGAAAATCCGGGTCCAGGGCGATGGCCCGGGCGAGCGCCGCCCGCTTGCGCATGCCGCCGGACAGCTCGGACGGATAGAAGGCCTCGAAGCCGGCCAGCCCGACCAGCGACAGCTTGAAGGAGACCATCTCATCGATCACCGCCGGCGCCAGGTCGGTGTAATGCTGGAGCGGCAGGGCCACGTTTTCGGCCAGAGTCATCGAACTCCACAGGGCGCCGGACTGGTAGAGCACGCCGGCCCGGCGGATGATCGCCGCCCGGTCCTCGTCGGCCAGGTTCCAGAAATCGGCGTCGCCGTACCGGACCGAGCCTGCGGCGGGCTGCTTGAGGCCGATCATGTGCCTGAGCAGGGTGGATTTGCCGCAGCCCGAGCCGCCCATGATCACGAAAATATCGCCCCGGTTGATGGTGAAATCGAGGTCCCGCTGGAGCACGAAACTGCCGTAGGCCATGGTCAGCCCCGTGACGGTGATGGCGGGAACGTTGGTGCCCATGGCGGCGGTTCAGCGGTAGAGGAGGTAGGTGATGAACGAGTCCGACACCACGATCAGCACGATCGAGGTGACCACCGCCGAGGTGGTGGCCTCGCCCACGGCCAGGGCGCTGCGGCCGCACTGCATGCCGCGCAGGCAGCCGGCGAAGCCGATGAGCACGCCGAAGATGGACGCCTTGAGGATGCCCTGGCCGAACTGGCTGAGCTGGATCGTTTTCCGGGTCTGCTCCAGGTATTCGGTCAGGGAGAGGTCGAGCATGGTCACGCCGATCACCGAGCCGCCGAGAATGCCCATGATGTCGGCGTAGACGCAGAGCAGGGGCAGCATGAGCATCAGGGCCAGCATCCGGGGCAGCACGAGGAAGCCCACCGGCGAGATGCCCATGGTCCGCAGGGCGTCGATCTCCTCGTTGACCTGCATGGTGCCCAGCTGGGCCGCATAGGAGGCGCCGATGCGGCCGGCGATGATCACCCCGCTCATCAGGGCGCCCATTTCCAGGACCATGCCCAGGCCGACCAGGTTGGCCACGTAGATCTGGGCGCCGAACATCTGCAACTGCACCGCGCCCACGAAGGAGAGGATCACCCCCACCAGCACGGCGATCAGGGAGACGATGGGCAGGGAGTCGACGCCGCAGCTCTGGATGAAATACAGAAAATCACGGGCTTTGAACGGCTTCTTGCCGATGAGCAGAGCCAGCAGGGCCAGCAGGATTTCGCCGATGAAGGTGGCCACTTCCCGGGTCTGCCCGATCAGGGCCAGGGTGAGCCGGCCGACGCGGGTGGCCACAAATTCCCGTACCGGTGCGCTGTAGGTGGTCTGTTCGGGGACCGCTTCCGACAGCGTCAGCAGCCGCTGCACGCCGGGGGGCAGGCCGGTCCGGTCCACCTCGATGTGGTGCTGGTCGGCGGTTTCAAGGACGGCTTTCAGGAAAATCAGCAGCCGGGTGTCCCAGGCCGCGAGGGCATCGCAGGCAAAGCCGAGGCGCCGGACGGTCCCGTCGAGGGCGGCGAGCAGCTCGGCCGGCTCCGGAGGATGGGCGCGCAGGGTCCAGGAACCGCTCAATGCCACGGCGAGATCGCCCGGCTGCGGCCGCTGGAGGGTGAACGCCGGCGGCTGGTCCATGGGGCTTGGGGTCGGGCGAGGCTCCGTTTGCATCGGCACGACCCGATCATCTGCCGATCGGCTGGGCGTTGCGTCCCGGCTTGGGCAGGAGCTGGCGCAGGGTATCGGCCTGCGGGTTGCGCCATTTCCGGTTGATGAGGATGTCGAACACCTGCACCGGCTGGCCGTAGTACCGCGCGTTCCAGTCGTCCAGCGGGACAATGGCGGCACCCTCGAAGCTGGCCCCGCCGTAGGCCCCCTGGGAACGGCCGAAGGCGAGGATGTCGGCGGTCTGGACCTTGGCCGAGCCGCCGACCGGCCCCGCGGCGAGGGCCACGTCGGCGCCGAGCTTGTAGTCGGTCGAGAGCAGGGCGTTCAGGCCCCGGTCGGTCCTGATCAGCAGGATGATTTCCGAGGCATCGGCCCCGATTTGCAGGCCCAGGGAAACCGAGCCCATGCTGTAGAATGCCGGCGAACTCCACTCGGCGGTGGCGGGGTCCTGGGCGATGAGCAGGCCGCGCCCGCCCGAACCGCCGATGATGAAGCCGCCGCGCAGCATCTGCGGCACGATGAAGATTCCCCGGGCGCCACCGGCGTTGTTCCGGAACCACTCCATGTTGGGATCGGCCAGGAACCTCTTGTACACGGCGGCCGCCCGGTCCACCAGCTCGCCCGGTTCGCCGTAATCGTCGGCCCTGGCGGGGACGTGGAAGAACACTGCGGCGAGAACGGCGGCCAAGACGAGGAAAACGGAGCGGTAGGGAACGGACATGACGAAGACCTCAAGGGAAACAGGAACGCGTGTTTCTTCCTGCCGGAAGCATTGATGCTATTGTATCGATCTCCTTTGTACAAGAAAAAAATGGCCTGTGGGCGGGCCGATGCGAGGGGAGCGGTTCGAAACGGCCCGTGCCCGGACGGGGGCGGGAGAAGGGACGAGCACGGTGGCACGCCCGCAAACCGGCGGTATCGGCCGGTTTGCGGGGGAGAAACTCAATCGACGGCGTAAAAGTATTCCTTTTCCGCGCCGCACTTGGGGCAGACCCAGTCATCCGGCAGGTCGGCGAAGGCCGTGCCTGGCGCTACACCGTGTTCGTAATCGCCTTCAGCGGGATCGTAGACGTACCCGCAGGGGCATTCCATCTTCTGCATAGGGACTTCTCCTGAAAGTGAGGATTGACGGGTGCTTTCCGCCGTTTTTTGTCGTAAAAAACGGATATGGACAGCCATGTTATTGACGATACACTATAATTTTTTCCGGCCGGCGACAAGGAAAACCATGTTCGAGTCAGGAGGAATTCTCCTTGCGCGGGGCGGACCGCCGGTCGACAGGCACGCCTGTTCCGTCCGGGACAGAGGGAAAAAAAAAAACCCAGCGCCGCCGGGAAAAGGCCCGGAGATGAATATAACTCTTGACAAACTCCGGCGTCATCGAGTTAAATGCCGCGTTCTACGACTGATTATTTCCATTGCATGACGTTTTTGTTGAGGAAAGAGAGGAGGAGTCGCATGTATGCAATAATCCGCACCGGCGGCAAACAGTATCAGGTGGAGGCCGGCGATACCCTGCGCGTCGAGAAGCTGGAGGGCGAAGTGGGCGACACCGTGGAGTTGGCGGACGTTCTGCTGCTGGTCGACGGCGAGACGGTCAAGATCGGCCAGCCCGTGGTCGACGGCGCCAAGGTGGTGGCCAAGATCCTGGAGCAGGGGCGACATAAGAAGGTCATCGTTTTCAAGAAGAAGCGGCGGAAGGGCTATCAGGTCAAAAAAGGCCACCGGCAAATGTACACCGCCCTGAACATCGAGACGATTTCGGCATAAGCAACACGTACATCCGGAGGGCATACCATGGCACATAAGAAAGCGGGCGGCAGTTCACGCAACGGCCGCGACAGCGCCGGCCAGCGGCGCGGGGTCAAGCGGTTCGGCGGGCAGGTCGTCAAGGCCGGCAATATCCTGGTGCGGCAGCTGGGCACGGTCATCCATCCCGGCGCCAATGTCGGTTGCGGCCGCGATTACACCCTGTTCGCCAAGATCGACGGCACCGTCAAGTTCGAGGATTTCGGCAAGGATCGCAAGCGCGTTTCCGTCTATCCCATCGAGCAGGGCTGATCGTCTCCCGCCCGGGAGGCGAGGCGCGTCGCGCCGCAGCCCCCCCCCACAGTCTGTTGCAACCCGGCATCAACACATGATGATGCCGGGTTTTTTTCGTAGTGTCTTCCTTGCAGGTCGCGGATAGATCATGGGTTTTGTCGATGAAGCCAAATTTTTCGTCAAGGCGGGTGACGGCGGCAACGGCTGCGTCAGTTTCCGGCGGGAGAAATTTGTGCCCAAGGGCGGCCCCAACGGCGGCGACGGCGGCAACGGCGGCGACGTCATCCTGATCGCCGACCGCAACCTGGGCTCCCTGATCGATTTCCGCTACAAATCCCATTTCAAGGCCGAATCCGGCGCCGGTGGCCAGGGCAGCGACAAGCACGGCCGCGGCGGCAAGGATTGCGTGGTGCGGGTGCCGGTGGGCTCGGTGCTCAAGGACGCCGAAACCGGCGCGGTGCTGGTCGATCTGACCGCGCACGGCCAGACCTTCTGCGCCGCCGAGGGCGGCAGGGGCGGTTTGGGCAACGCCCGCTTCGCCACCTCCACCAACAGGGCGCCGCGCAAGGCCACGCCGGGACAGCCGGGCGAGGAGCGCTGGCTGTTGATCGAACTCAAGCTGCTGGCCGATGTCGGCCTGATCGGCCTGCCCAACGCCGGCAAGTCGACGCTCCTGTCCCGGCTGTCGGCGGCCAATCCCAAGATAGCCCCCTATCCCTTCACCACCCTGGAGCCGCAACTGGGGGTGCTTGCCTTCAAGTACATTGATCCCTGCATCATCGCCGACATTCCGGGGCTGATCGAGGGCGCGCACCAGGGCGTGGGCCTGGGGCACCAGTTCCTCCGCCATATCGAGCGGACCTCGATCCTGCTCCATCTCATCGATGTCTCCGGCGAGGAGAACCAACCCTACGAGGACTATCTGGTGCTGGCCCGGGAGTTGGCCGCCTACAAGCGGGAGCTGCTCGACCGACGCCATGTGATCGTCCTCAACAAGATCGACCTGATCGATGGCCAGCGGCTCGATCAGGTCAGGGCACAGTTTGCCGGCCTCGACCTGCCGCTGCTCGCCATCTCGGCGGCGGAGGGCGAGGGCCTGGAATCGTTGCGAGAGCTGCTCGGCGACCTGCTGGAGCGGCAGCGGGCGGAGGCGCGCCATGACCTTTCAGGTGAATAAGGAAGACGGGCTCTATTACCGTCAGACCCTCTTCGATCAGGCCAAAAGAGTGGTGATCAAGGTCGGCAGCGCCGTGCTCACCGGCGACAACGGTCTCGACGAGTCGATCGTCGCCAATATCGCCCGCCAGATTTCCTTTCTCCAGTCTACCGGCCGCGAGGTGATCCTGGTCAGTTCCGGGGCGGTGGCCGCCGGCCGCAAGCGGCTGGGCGTGGCCAGGACGCCGCACGAGGAACTCCGGGTCAAACAGGCCCTGGCCGCCACCGGGCAGGGATTGTTGATGCAGGCCTACGAACTGGCCTTCGCCGTCTTCCGGCAGCCGGTGGCCCAGGTGCTGCTGACCCACGCCGATTTGTCCAACCGGGGCCGCTATCTGAACGTCCGCAACACCATCCGCACCCTGTTCGAGTTCGGGGTGGTGCCGATCATCAACGAAAACGACACGGTCTCGGCCGAGGAGCTGCGCTTCTCCGACAACGACACCCTGGGCGCGCTCATGACCAACATGATCGGCGCCGACATGTTCATCATCCTCACCGATGTCGACTGCCTCTACACAGGTCATCCGGCGGAAGATCCCGATGCCCGGCCCATCTACACCGTGGCCGCCATCACCAGGGAGATCGAGCGCATGGCCGGCCATTCGGGCAGTGCGCTCGGCACCGGCGGCATGATGGCCAAGCTGCGCGCCGCCAAGATGGTGGCGGCCTGCGGCGGTTCGTCCTTCATCGGCCCCGGCCGGCACCCGGAGATCCTTCAGGCCCTGTTCAGCGGCGAACTGGTGGGCACCTTTTTCCTGCCCGGCAAGGGCACGCTCAACCGGCGCAAGCACTGGATCGCCTACGTGCTCAAACCGCAGGGGACTCTGGTGGTCGACGACGGCGCCCGCCGCGCCCTGGTCGAGCAGGGGCGGAGCCTGCTGCCCTCGGGCATCGTCGAGGTCCGGGGCAGCTTTGCCGTGGGCGCGCCGGTCCACTGTCTCGACCGCCGGGGCACGGTGATCGCCGCCGGGCTGAGCAATTACGGCGCGGCCGACATCGAGCGGATCAGGGGCCGCAAAACCGGAGAAATCGCCGCCATCCTCGGGACCAAGGACGCCGACGAGGTCATCCACCGCGACAACCTGGTGATCCTCGGCAGCGAGGGAGTGGTATAAAGCCGCTTTACAAGACCGGCGCTTCGCGTCATAGTGAACACGTTGCCCTGAAGACGGGGCGCACAATTGCAGACGACAGGAGGAGACGACCGCATGGAACGGGCACAGATCGAAGCAACAGTCCTGGACATGGTGAAAAAAGCCAAGGGCGCGGCCCGGAGTCTCAGCGCCATGCCGGCTGCCCTGAAAAACGCCATTCTGCTCGATATCGGTGAGGCCCTGATCGCGCAGCAGCCGTATATCCTCGCCGAAAATCTCAAGGACATGGCCGAAGGCGAAAAGAAAGGCTTGTCCGCCGCCATGCTCGACCGCCTGCGGCTCACCGAAAAGGGGATCAGGGACATGGTCCAGGGGTTGCGCGAGGTGGCCGCTCTGGAGGACCCGGTGGGCGAGGTGAACGAGATGCGCCGCCGGCCCAGCGGCATCGTCGTCGGCCGGATGCGGGTGCCCCTGGGCGTTATCCTGATGATCTACGAATCCCGGCCCAACGTCACCATCGACTCGGCGGCGCTGTGCCTGAAAGCCGGCAACGCGGTCATCCTCCGCGGCGGCTCCGAGGCCATCCATTCCAATCTGGCCCTGGCCAAGGTGTTGCAGGAGGTGCTGACCAAACACAAGGTCGACCCCGCCATCGTCCAGGTGCTGGGCTTCACCGACCGGGAAGGGATCGACGTCCTGCTCCTGCAGGAGGAATACATCGACCTGGTTATTCCGCGCGGCGGCGAGGGCCTGATCCGGGCGGTGACCGCGAAATCGCGCATCCCGGTGCTCAAGCATTACAAGGGCGTCTGCCACTGTTTCGTCGATGCCGATGCCGACCAGGACATGGCCATCCCCATCATCCTGAACGCCAAGGTGCAGCGGCCGGGCGTGTGCAACGCCCTCGAAGGGCTGCTGGTCCACCGGGAGATCGCCGAGGAGTTCCTGCCCAAGGTGGCGCAGGCCCTGAACAAGGAGGGGGTGCGCCTGCTCGGCTGCCGTTCCAGCTGCCTGATCTGCGACGAGATGATCGAGCCGGCCGCGGACAGCGACTGGGGCACCGAGTTCCTCGACCTGGCCCTGGTGGTGAAGGTGGTGGCGGGTATCGACGAAGCCATGGACTATATCGACCGCTACGGCTCCAGACACACCGAGATCATCATCACCCGCTCCTACGAGCGCAGCCAGCGCTTCCTGCGCGAGGTCGACGCCTCGGCGGTGATGGTCAACGCCTCCACCCGGTTCAACGACGGCGGCCAGTTCGGGCTGGGCGCAGAGATCGGCATCTCCACCACCAAGCTGCACGCCTACGGTCCCATGGGCTTGAAGGAGTTGACCACGCAGAAGTTCATCGTCTACGGCGCCGGCGAAACCCGGACCTGACGCGTGGCCGCTCCGGACGGAGAACTGACGGTCGGGCTGTTCGGCGGGACCTTTGATCCCGTCCACCAGGGGCACCTCGATGTGGCGCTCCATGTGCTCGACCGCTGCCGGCTCGACCGGCTGCTGTTCATTCCGGCCCTGCTGCCGCCGCACAAGCGCCAGCCGGTGGCCTCCTTCGCCCACCGGACGGCGATGATCGAAGCGGCCCTGGCCGGTTGCCCCGATACCGGCGGCCGCCTCCGCTGTTCGCGCATCGAGGCGGAGCTGCCGCCGCCCTCCTACACCGTCAACACGGTGCAGGCCCTGATGCGGGAAGGCCGCCACCGCTACAGCCTCATCATCGGCGCCGACTCGCTCCTTGATCTGCCCCACTGGCACCGGGTCGACGATCTCCTGGCCCTGGTCGACCTGATTGTGGTCAAGCGGGAGGCGATCGCCGCGGCCACCGTCGAGCGGGCGCTGGCCGCCCTGGCGCCGGCCTTTGCCCGCGATGCCGGCCGGGAACGATGGCTTGGTCGGGACGGCCGGACGGCGATCTACCTCGACGATATCGAGCTGCCGGTCTCCTCTTCGGCCATCCGCGAGGAGCTGGCCCGCGGCACGATGCCGGCCCTGCTGCCGCCGCCGGTTCTGGCCCACATCCGGCGCCACCACCTCTACGGCTGGAAGGAGTCCCCGTGAACTACATCGCCGATCTCCACATCCACAGCCACTATTCCCGGGCCACCAGCCAGGCCAGCAACCTGTACGGCCTGGCCGCCTGGGCCGCGGTCAAGGGTATCGGCGTGGTCGGCACCGGCGATTTCACCCACCCCGGCTGGTTCGCCCATCTGCACGACTGCCTGGAGGAGGCCGAACCGGGTTTCTTCCGCCTTAAGGCTGAACCGGGTGGGGCGCTTGCCGGCCTGCTGCCGCCGGGCATCCGGCCGGCGGTGCCGCTCACCGCCATCCGCTTCCTGCTCAGCGCCGAAATCAGTTCCATCTACAAACGGGGCGGCAAGGTGCGCAAGGTGCACAACCTGCTCTACGTGCCGGATTTCGATGCCGCCCGCCGCCTCAACGCCACCCTGGCCACCCTGGGCAACATCGCCGCCGACGGCCGGCCGATCCTCGGCCTCGATTCCCGCGATCTGCTCGAAATCCTGCTGAAAAAGGCGCCCGAGGGCTTCCTCGTCCCGGCCCATGTCTGGACCCCCTGGTTTTCGCTTTTCGGCTCGAAATCGGGCTTCGACTCGATCGAGGAATGCTTCGGCGATCTCAGCCCCCACGTGTTCGCCCTGGAAACCGGCCTGTCCTCGGACCCGGAGATGAACCGGCTGATCTCGGCCCTGGACCGGTTCACCCTCATCTCCAATTCGGACTGCCATTCGCCGGCCAAACTGGGCCGCGAGGCCAACCTGTTCGCCACCGGCTTCGATTACTTTTCCCTGCGCGAGGCCCTGCGGGCGCCGGTCGACGAGGCGGGGCAGCAGGTCTTCGCCGCCACGGTCGAGTTCTATCCCGAGGAGGGCAAGTACCACTGCGACGGCCACCGCAAATGCCAGGTCTGCCTGGAGCCCCGCGAGACCCGCGCGGCCGGGGGGCTCTGCCCGGTCTGCGGCAAGCCCCTGACCATCGGCGTGCTCCACCGGGTGATGGAACTGGCCGACCGGGAGCGGCCGGTGCTGCCGCCGGGTAGTCCGGGAGTGCACAGCCTCATCCCCCTGCAGGAGGTCGTGGCCGAACTGCTCGATTGCGGCCCGACGAGCAAAAAGGTGATGGAGGGGTATGTCCGGCTGATCAACACCTTCGGCTCCGAGTTCGGCCTGCTGCTCGACACGCCGGTGGAGGCGATCCGGGCCAGGGGATTTTCGCTGCTGGCCGAGGCGATCGAGCGGATGCGGTCCAACCGGGTGATTCGCCGGCCCGGCTACGACGGCGAGTTTGGGGTGATCACCGTCTTTTCCGAAGGCGAACGCGCCGAGCTCTGCGGCCAAGCCAGCCTGTTCGGTGCGGCTGCCGGGCCGGCGCGCACGGCGGCCAGAAAACGCGAACGGCTGGAGTCGCGCCCGGAGAAAACGGACCCGGCAGCAGGGCCGGCCATCAGGGAACTGAACGGCGAGCAGCAGGGGGCGGTGGCCAGTACGGCCGCGCTGATCCTGGTCCAGGCCGGACCGGGCACCGGCAAGACCCACACCCTGGTGAGCCGGGTGCGGCGGTTGGCCGCACAGGCGGACCGACCCAACACGGTGATCACCTTCACCAACAAGGCGGCGGACGAAGTCCGGGAGCGGTTGCGGGATGCGGCAACGGCAAGCGCACCGGTGATTGTGGCCACCTTCCACGGCTATTGCCTGGCCCAGTTGCGGCGTTTCACCCCCAATCTCCAGGTGGCGGGGCCGGAGGAACGGGCCGCCCTGATCGAGGAGTTGTTTCCCGGATGGAGCGCCGGCGAGCGGGATGGTTTTTCCCGCGCCTTGAGCGAGCTGTTCCGTCGATCCGAAGCCGGGGACCAGTCCGTCGAAACCCGCCGCTATCTCGCCGCCCTGACGGAACGCTTTCTGATCGACATCGAGGCGGTGGTGCCGCGCACCGTGGAACTGCTGCGCCGGGACGGTGCGGAAGCCGCCGCCATCCGGGCCGCCACCGGTCATCTCCTGGTCGACGAATTCCAGGATGTCAACGCGGCCCAGTACGCCCTGGTCGCCCTCCTGGCGCAGACCTCGACCGTGTTCGCCATCGGCGACCCGGATCAGGCGATCTACGGGTTCCGCGGGTCCGATCCGCAGTGGTTTTACACGTTTATCCGCGAGATGCACCCCGAGGTGCACCACCTGATCCGCAACTACCGCAGCGCCCCGGTCATCGTCGGCGCCGCCGAACAACTGATCGGCCACAATCCCCATCCGCTGCCGCCCGCGGCGATGCAGCCCCTCTCCTCCCGCCAGGGGACCGTCCATCGCCAGGAATGCGCCACACCCGAAGGCGAGGCCCGGTTCATCGCCGAGCAGATCGAGATCCGCCTGGGCGGCACTTCGCACCGCAGCCTTGAGCGGTTCGATCACACCGGCGGCGGCGCGGTCGGCCTGCGCGACATCGGCGTGCTCTACCGCACCGGCCGCCAGGCCGAGGCCATCGGCAGGGCGCTCGCCGAACGGGGCCTTCCCTTCCAACTGGTCGATCTCGAAGCCTATTACACCAAGGGGGACTGCCGCCTGCTCTACCATTGGCTGCTTTTGCTGGCCGGCCGGGCCGAACCGGACCAACTGCTGGCGCTGGTGCGAAAGGAACAGGGCATCGGCGACCAGGCCCTGCGGCTGGTGCGCGCCTTTCTCCGGCAAACGGTGCGGGAGCAGGGGAACGGGCTTGCCGCCATGCCGCTTCTGGGCGGCCCCATCGACGCGGTGCTCGAACCGTTCCGCCAGGTGCTGGCGCAGTTGCGCGCCCTGGCGGCCACCGAACCGGTGGCGGCCGTTATCGACGCGCTCCTTGCCCGGTACCGGCTCGATCCGGCCCAGCCGGACCTGAAGCGGCTGCGCGAACTGGCCCTGACCTTTGACCGCTCGCTCACCGATTGCGCCGCCCATCTGCACCGCTTCAGCGACTCCGTGCTCTACGATCCGCGCGCCGAGGCGGTGACCCTGTCCACCCTCCACGCAGCCAAGGGCCTTGAGTTTCCGGTGGTGTTCATCGCCGGCTGCGAGGAGGGGCTGCTGCCGCTTACGCCGCACGCCGCAGCGCCGCCGGAGACGCACCCGCGCCATGTGGAAGAAGAACGGCGGCTTTTCTACGTGGGCATCACCAGGGCCATCGCCACCCTGGTGCTCACCTTGTGCCGGTCGCGCGCCCTGTACGGGGGCCCGGCCGAGCCCCGTGAGCCGTCCCGGTTTCTGGACGAACTCCCGGCAGCCGTCTTCTCCCCGCTCCCCCAGTCGCGGGCGCGCCGCCGCAAGCCCGCGATGCGCCAGCTCTCCCTGTTCTCCTGAGTCATGGAAAAGAGCGCCCCCGCACAGAACCGGATCGCCGAGCTCGAGGCCGAGGTCCAGCGACTGGAGCGGGAAAACCGTGCCTTGCGGCAACAGGCGCGGCAGGCCGATTCCGCCAACCAGGCCAAGTCCGATTTCCTGGCCATGATCAGCCACGAGATCCGCACCCCGATGAACGGCGTCATCGGCATCAGCGAGTTGTTGCTCGACACGGACCTGCAGCCTCGGCAAAAGCATTTCGCCCAACTGATCCGCACCTCGGCCTCCAGCCTGCTCACCCTGATCAACAATCTGCTCGATTTCAGCAGGATCGAGGCCGACAAGATGGCCCTGGACCTCGAACCCTTCGACCTGCGGGGCTTGCTCGAACAGTTGCTGTCGCTCTATCGGGTGACCGGCAGGCGCAAGGGCCTGACGGTCACCGCCGACATCGATCCCGGACTGGCGCCGTCCTACCAGGGCGACAGCTACCGCCTGCGCCAGGTGCTGGTCAACCTGCTCGGCAACGCGGTCAAGTTCACCGAGCAGGGCACGATCGCCCTGCGGGTGCGCCGGGAGGCGTCCGCCGGCGGGGAGGACCGGCTCCGGTTCGAGGTCGAGGATTCAGGGGTGGGGATACCGCACGAGTCGATCGACAAGCTGTTCCAACCGTTCAGCCAGGTGGACAGCTCCTCGACCCGCCGCTATGGCGGTAGCGGCCTGGGCCTTTCGATCTGCGCCCGGCTCCTCAAGCTGATGGGCGGCACCTTCGGCGTCGAGTCGGAGTACGGCCAGGGCGCCACCTTCTGGTTTGCCGTGCCGCTGCCGGCAATACGGCAACCACCCAGGACAGGAGCGGTGGCCGTGGCGGACGACGGGCCAACAGAGGCGCAGCCGGCACCGGAAGAGCCGGCTTCCCTGCCTGCCGCCGCTCCCGAGGGGCCGCACAACCTGCGCCTCATGATCGTTGACGACGAAGAAACCAACCGGGTGGTCATGGCGGAGACCTTCCGCCGCGCCGAGGTCGACATCGTCACGGCCTGCAACGGCCAGGAGGCCGTCGACCTCTGCCGTACCGGCCGGTTCGACCTGATTTTCATGGATTGCCAGATGCCGGTGCTCGACGGATTCACCGCCACCCGAACGATCCTGACGGAGGCGGAGCGGCAGCGGCGGCCGGTGCCGCCGGTGGTCGCCCTGACCGCCGATGCCACGGCGGCGGCGCACAAGCGGTGCCGGGAAGTGGGCATGGTGGATTATCTGATCAAGCCGCTGGACTTCAACAGGCTGCAGACGGTGCTCAGCCGCTGGCTGCCCGAACTGCGTTGCTCCATCGTGCCCGGAATGGCGGCAGCCGAGGACGGCGACCGGGCGGCACTGGGGCCGCCGGCCGTCAACGAGGCGGTCTTGCGGCGTCTGCGCGAAAATGTCGGCGACATCGTCCCGGTGATCGGCGTGTTTCTGCGGTCGCTCGACCGCCGCCTCGCCGAGCTGGAACAGGCGGTCGGTGCCAGGGATCTGGAGGCGATCAACAAGGTGGCACACACCATGAAGGGGAGCAGCAGCCAGTTCGGAGCCGAGGATCTGGCGCACCTCTGCCTGTTGGCGGAGCAGATGGGCAAGGGCGGCAACATGCAGCAGATCGACCGGATCCATGGCCAGATCGTCCGCGCCGTCGACCGGGTCAAACAATTTTTCGCTGAACGGCTTGATTAATAAGCCGTGATTCATAGAGTGGTTAAAAGAGGTTACGATATTTCCCCCTTTTCTTTCCGTTTGCGCTTATGACGGTATCCCTGCTCGCCGGTTCCACTCCGGTCATTCTGATAGTCGATGACGACGAAGTTCTCCGCATGCTCATGCGTCAGTTTCTCGAAGGCGAGGGCTATGCGGTGGTGGAGGCCGAAGATGGGCACGCGGCCCTGGAGAAGTTGGCTGAGCAGTCGTTCGACCTCGTGATTCTCGACATCGCCATGCCCGGCATCGACGGCCCGGGCGTGTGCGAGCACATCCGCTCCTCCATGACCGATCCGCCGCCGGTGCTGATGGTGACCGCCCTGGACGACGAAAAAAGCATCGAGCGCTCCTATGGCGCCGGGGCCGTCGACTATATCCGCAAGCCGTTGCGCTGGCCGGTGCTCAAGAACCGCATCCGCTACATCCTGGGATCGCACCGGGCCAAGCAGGAACTGGAACTCTTGTCCCGCAACTACGAGATGATCCTCGACGCCGCGGCTAACGGTATCTGCGGGGTCGACGACCAGGGGCTGATCAGCTACATCAACCCGGCCGCCCTGAAGATGCTGGGCTACACGAGCGAAGAGGTGAGGGGGCGTGACTGCCGGGCGGTGTTCAGGATCTCCCTGCCCGGCAGCGAGGAGTTTTCCGAGGATTGCTGTCCCTATTTCACCCGGCCGGACGTCAGGACCACCACCTGCTTCGACGAGGCCAGGATGCTGCGCAAGGATGGCACCAGCTTTCCGGTGGATTTCCGCTCCACCCCGATCCGCCAGGGACAGCGGCTGATCGGCGGGGTGCTGGTGTTCCAGGACGTGACCGAGCGGCAGGAGGCGGCCGAACTGATCCGCTACATGGCCAACCACGACCCGCTCACCAATCTGCCCAACCGCAACTACTTCCGCCGCCGGCTGCCCCAGGCCATCTCCCTGGCCCGGCGCTACGGCCGCATCCTCTGTCTGCTGTTCATCGATCTCGACCGGTTCAAGCCGATCAACGACCAGTTCGGCCACGGGGTCGGCGACATCGTCCTGATGCAGGTGGCCGAACGGCTGCGCAAGGCCCTGCGGACCTCGGACTCGGTATGCCGACTGGGGGGCGACGAGTTCGTCATTCTCCTGGAAAGCACCGAGGCCCTGGAGGGCGCTACCCTGGTGGCCCAGAAGGTGATCGAATCGCTCAACGAGCCCATCGATGCCGGCGACCACGTCTGTTTCATCGGCGCCAGCATCGGCATCTCGGTCTTTCCTCTCGACTGCCAGGATGCCGAGACCATGCTCCGCCACGCCGACATCGCCATGTACGAGGCCAAGAAGAAAGGCCGCAACTGCTGGCAGCTCTACACCGAATAGCGCTACATCCCCTGGGCGATGGTGCGGATGATGTCCGACTTGCCGATCACGCCCACCAACTGCCCCTCCGCCAGCACCGGCAGGGTGTGGATCTTCTTCTCGGCCATCAGAGTGGCCAGTTCGTCCAGTTCCGTGTCCGGGGTCACCGTGACCGGATTGCGGGTGCAGATGTCGCCGACCTTCGAGCCCGCCATCTTCTTCAGTTCCTGCTCCATCTTGCCCGGCCGTTCGAGGAAGACGAAGGCGTCGAGCAGGGCGAAGGCGGTGGGCAGGTGCACCTTCTTGTTCTGAAAGATCAGATCGCTTTCGGTGACCACGCCGATGAGCAGGCCGCTGTCGTCGACCACCGGCACGCCGCTGATGTTGCTGGTGAGCAGGAGCGCGGCCAGCTCCCGCACCGGGGCGCTTTCCCTGACCGTGATCACTTCGCGGGTCATGATATCCTTTGCTGTCAGCATAGATTCTCCTTAATGGGATTGGGGCCGCAGTGAGCCGATGACCTGCGGCAGGTGCCGTGCCACCTCGGTGGCGGTGTAGCCGTAGGGCCGGTCGGCGGCGATCCGGTCGGCGGCCAGGCCGTGGAGATGGGCCCCGAGGCAGGCGGCTTCCCAGGGATCGTGTCCCTGGACCAGCAGGCCGCCAATGATGCCGGCCAGCACGTCGCCCATGCCGCCGGTGGCCATGCCGGGATTGCCGGAACCGTTGATGGCCCAGTCGCCGCCGGCAGCGGCCACCACGGTTCCGGCGCCCTTGAGTACGGTGATCAGCGGCGGCCGTCCGACCGCGCCGTCGCCGCCCAGCCATTGGGCCGCCGCGAGCCGGTCGGCCTGGATCGCCTCGATCGAGGTGTCGAGCAGCCGGGCCATTTCGCCGGGATGGGGCGTGAAGATCCTCGCTCCGGCCGGATTGCGGAGAATGTCCGGATGACCGGCCAGGATGGCGAGGGCGTCGGCGTCGGCCACCATCGGTCCGGGGTAGGCATTGTAGAGGCGGAGCACCAGTTGTACCGTCGCCTCCTCGGTGCCGATGCCGGGGCCGAGCACGATGCCGTTTTTGCCGGTGCAGAGGGCCTCGATCCGCTGGTAGTCGTCGATGGACAGAAAACCCTGCGAAGCGGGCAGGGGGACCGACATGGTCTCGGCGATGGCAGTCTCGAAAATCGGGTTGAGATCGCCGGGCACGGCAAAGGTCACCAGGCCGGCGCCGCTGCGGAGAGCGCCGCGGCCGCAGAGCAGGGCCGCCCCGGTCTTGCCCGCGGAACCGGCCAGGATGAGCAGATGCCCGTTGACGCCCTTGTGCGCCGTGGCCGGGCGTGGTCGCAGGAGGTCGGCGAGTTCCCGGTCGAGCAGCGTTCCCTGCAGCCCCATCCGGGCGACCAGTTTGGCCGGGATGCCGATGTCGATGCAGGCCAGGCGGCCGACGTGGGCGCCGCCGTGGTGAAAATGGCCGGGTTTGGCCAAGCCGTAGGTCACGGTGAGATCGGCCGCCACCGCGCCGCCGAGCACGGCTCCGGTGTCGCTGTGCAGGCCCGAGGGCATGTCGACACTGACCACCGGCAGCCGGTGGCGATCCCGCAGGGCGTTCATGCAGGTGATCGTGTCCAGGAAGCCGCCGCTGATCTCGCGCTCGAGGCCGGTGCCGAACAGGGCGTCCACCAGGGAATGGATCGGGTGCATCCGGTTGAGGGTGAGGACGGTGTCCGCGAGGGTGAACAGTTTTTCCTGGTTGTCGAGCACCTGGTACGGCAGGCGCAGGCGCTGGTAGACGGCGAAGTTCTGGCCGGCGTCGCCGGTGAGCCGTTCCGGGGCGAGCGGAAAGAAGACAAAGGGAAATCCGCCCAGCCCGTGCACGGTGCGGGCGATCACCAGACCGTCGCCGCCGTTGTTGCCGGGGCCGGCGAAGACGCAAACCGTTTTGCCCGCCACCGGGCCGAAGGCCTGCTCCATCCGCTCGACCGTGCCCCGGCCGGCGTTTTCCATCAGGACCATGCCGGGGATGCCGATCTCCTCGATGGTCTGCCGATCAAGTTCGCGCATCTGCGCCGCCATTGCCAGTTGCATCGCTGCTCACCGCCTCCTTGGCCGGGAACCGCGCCTCGATCCCTGCCTCCGCATTGTCGGGTGAAAAACTCGTTGTCGCGACACCCTATTATATAAGCGCCCGCCTCCGAGGGCAACCGCCCGGTGGGGTGTATCGGTCAGACGGCCCGCTCAAGGGGCCGGCTCGTCGTGCTTCTCCGGCCTATCGCAGAAGGGGCAGGGGGAGAATCCCGCCTCGCGGGCGACCCGGACGTTCTTGAACTGGAGCCGGCATTCCGCGCGGTGGTAGTGGACGCACTCTGGCAGGTGATACAGGCCGGTGGTTCGGTCGGCGCGGATGGGAAGCCCGTCCGCGCCGCTCGCGGTACCGTCCGTGGTGGCCGGCGCCCGCGCTCCCCGTTTGACGAACACGGCGGCCAGACGGGCAAGCCGCCGCCAAACCGGCAGGACCAGACGGTCGTGCAACCCATGGAAGAAGCAGAGGACCCGGTCGGGCACCAGGGGCCGCTCCCGGTACACCCGCCGGAAGAGATACAGCGCCAGCAGGAAAAAGAGGGCATTCGGCAGCCACATGCCCGGCACCAGCGGCAGGATGTCGGCTTCGCTCATGGTCCGGCTGACGGTCAGGGTGATGTAGTAGCCCACGAAGACGAGCAGCCCCAGGGGAATGCCCACGGCACGCCGGCCCGGAGCGGCCTGGAGCCCCAGCGGCAGGCCGATCAGGCTGAGGATGAAGCAGCCCACCGGCAGCACCAGGCGATGGTGGTATTCGGACAGGTACATCCGGGCCGATCTGGCATCCGCCGGCTGTTTGGCCTTGGCCGCGGCGGCGAGCAGTTGCTCCTGGCTCATGGCGCCGCGGCTCTGGTTGGTGACGTCCTCCTTGCCGATCTGGGTCGGCGGCTGGAGGGAGATCTGCAACTGATACCTGCCGAAACGGATCACCTGGTTGTCCATGCCCTCATTGTTGTGCAGGGTGCCGTCGTTGAGGACGACCGTCACCAGCATCCGTTCCATGTCGGCTTCCAGGTGGCCGGATCGGGCCACGGTGATCAGCGGCTGGGTTCGGCCCCGCATGTCGGACACATAGACGCCGTGCCAGCGCTGCTCGTCGTCGATGTCGTCGACGTAGAGAACGATGTCGCCCAGGGCTTCGGTGAACTCCTTGGCCTTGAGCCCCTTGTCGATCTTCTCCTTGGCCAGTTCGAACATCAGCTGCTTGACGCCCAGGGCGCCGGCGGGGATCAGGCTGGCGGAAAAGAGACCGGTCAGGCCGGCGATGGCGGCGGCAATGACCACCACCGGCGGCAGCATGTGCTTGAGACTGACGCCGCAGGCCTTCAGGGCCAGGATCTCCCGGTCGTTGGTCAGGCGGGTAAAGCCGACGATCACCCCGGCCATGCTGGCCATGGGGATGATGTAGAGCAGCATGTGCGGAAAAATATAGGCGAACAGCCGGATGAAATCGGCCAGGCCGATGCGCAGGGCCAGGACGACTTCCAGCAGCGGAATGAGACGGACCAGGAAAAAGACGCAGTAGAGAATGAGGAAGCTGGCAAAAAAGGGCGCCAGCAGCTCGGTGGCGATATAGCTGTAAAGCAGGAGCGGCGGGCGCCAGCGGCGGTTGCCGCCGCTCATGCCCTCTTTTCCCGTGATCCCGGCCTGGCCTTGATCAGAGCGCATTGAGGGCGGACTTGACGTTGACATCGATCCAGTGCTGGTCCCACCATTCCACCGGGGTGACGAAGATGCCGTGCACCAGCATGGAGAAGTGGAGATGGTCGCCGCCGGCCATGCCCGTGACGCCCGAACGACCGATGGGCTGGTCCTTTGCCGCCATGGTGCCCGCAGTGGTGTCGATGCTGCTCAGATGGGAGTAGAGACTGGCGACGCCCTGGCCGTGGTCGATGATGACCGTTTTTCCGTAAATGCCCAGATAATCGGCGAAAACAACCTTGCCCCGATTGGCGGCGCGCACCTCGGCCTGGGCCACGGAGGCGATGTCGACGCCGAGATGGGTCTGGGTGTCGATGGCCGTGCCATTGTACAGATAGGTGCGCTGGTCGGCGAATCCGGCCCGGCCGGCGCCCGGCATGCGCAGAAAGCGGTCGGTCCACAACTGCTGCGGATCGGTGGTGGTGCAGATCTGGGCAATGGTCCGGGCGTTGCTCTGGCGGATCTGATTGTTGACGTAGAGATATTTCTCGACGAGAGTGCCCTGCATCTCCGGGTAATGCTGCTCGAACTCCGGCATTTTCTGCTGGAGGAACTGGTCGCTGAGGTTGATGCTGTCCCGTTTGATCGTCTCCGCCTTGAAGGCGGTGGGCAGGGGCAGGACGACCTCGTTGCCGGCCTCGTCGCTGCCGACGAGCCGTATTTTCTCCGGTTGCCCGGCATCCCAGGGCAGGGCGAAGTAACAGACATAGGCGTCTTTCTTGCCCACGGGAAATCCGGGGAAAAAGGCGTTGTCAATGGCGACCCCGTGTTTGCCCGGCGGTTCGGACAGGGTATACAAAACCATGCCGCTGCCGCCGGGCCGGATGGTCCGCTGGGCATGCAGCATCTTCACCACCGGCGGCCTGGTATCCATGGTCACCGGCAGCCGTTTCAGGGTTTCGTTGCCTTTGAACAAGCCGTTGCAGGAAAAATCCCGTACCGAGACGATCAGTTCGGCATTGCCTTCCCTGATGCCGGCCTTCTGGGCATCGATCGTCACCTTTTCGTTCAGCGAAGTCGGACCGGCCGGCTTGAACCAGGCCTGGCGGGGAAAGGTCTTCTCCAGCAGGGTGACCGAGGTGGCGCCCTGGGTCAGGGTGATGGTGAGCGAACGGATGCCGCTTTTCTGGTCGGTGGCCTGCAAGGGCAGTTCGACCTTGCCGCCCAGGTATTTGATCTCCTTTTCCAGCACCAGGGTCGGTTTCTCGAATTCAAACAGCAGCACGGCCGCGGCGGCCGCCGCCAGGCCCGCGACTACCGCCAGGGCGAGCAGGAGCGTCTTGAAAAAACCGCCGCCCCTCCGCGAGGAGCTGCGCAGTCGGATATGGTGTGCCATGGTCAGTCTGTCCGGTTGTGGTCTTGAAGTCGGCACGCGGTCCGGCGCGGACCGGGCCGCAGGGTGACGGGATTTACGGTTCTCTATTCATTCCAGATGACGTCGTAGCGCTTGATATGCATGTCCGGCACCGGGATGATGGTGAACCGTTTCCCGGTCCGCTGCTCCAGTTGCTCGATGGTGTACGATTCCTCGTTCAGCAGCATTTCGGCGATGTGGGGATGCACCTTGATCGTGACGTGCGAGCCGCCGATCTTGCGGGCGTCGCGGCTGATCTTGCGGAAGATCTCGTGGCAGATGGTGCGGCGCGACTTGATGAACCCGTCTCCGCCGCAGTAGTGGCAGGGCTCGCACATGGTCTGCATGAGGCTCTCCGACAGGCGCTTGCGCGTCATCTGCACCAGCCCGAACTCGGAGAGCTTGAGAATGTTGACCTTGCTCTTGTCGGTGCGCATCGCCTCCTGGAAGGCGGCGAACAGCTCCTCGCGGTGCTGTTCGTTGTCCATGTCGATGAAATCGATGATGATGATGCCGCCGAGATTGCGCAGGCGCAGCTGGCGGGCGATCTCGCACACGGCCTCCATGTTGGTCTTGAAGATGGTTTCGCTCAGGTCGGAGGCGTTGACGTAGCGGCCGGTGTTGACGTCGATGACGGTCAGGGCCTCGGTGGTCTCGATGATGATGTAGCCGCCGCAGCGCAGCCACACCTTCTTGTCCAGGGCGTTGTTGATGTCCGCCTCCACCCCGTAGCGCTCGAACAGCGGCAGGTCGGAGTCGTAGTGGGTGATCTTGTCCTGCAACTGGGGGGCGAAGGTCTTGGCGTAGGACATCAACTGCTCGTAGACTTCGAAGTTGTCGATCACCAGCTCGTTGATATCCTCGGTGAAAAAATCGCGCACCGAGCGGAGGATGATGTCGAGGTCCTTGTAGATGAGGCAGGGCGCCGGCTCCCGCTGCACCTTGGTGAGGATTTCGTCCCAGAGCGAGAGGAGGAACTCCATGTCCGCTTCCAGGGCCTCGTTGTCGATGTGCTCGGCCACGGTGCGGATGATGAAGCCCGTGCCCGGCGGCCGCAGGACCTCGATCCGGTCGCGCAGCTGTTGGCGGGTGACCTCGTCCTCGATCTTGCGGGAGATGCCGATGTGGTCGGTCAGCGGCATGAACACCAGGTTGCGGCAGGGCAGGGTGATGTTGCAGGTCAGGCGGGCCCCCTTGGTGCCGATCGGTTCCTTGGCGATCTGCACCAGGATTTCCTGGCCCTCGCGGAGGATTTCGTTGATCGCCGGCGAGGTGGTCAGGGAAGGCGGCGGAGCCGGCCGCAGCTTGTGGCCCTGGGGCAGCCGCCGATAGTTGTCCGAGAAGATGTAGAGGGCCTCGTCGACGTAGAGGAAGCCGGTGCGCTCCAGGCCGATATCGACGAAGGCCGCGTCAATGCCCGGCAGCACCCGGACCACCCGGCCCAGGTAGATGTTGCCGATCAGGCCCCGCTCCGAAACCCGTTCGAGGTGGAATTCGCGCAGTTTGCCGTTTTCCACCAGGGCGATCCGGTTCTCGTAGAAGGTTGCATTGATGAGGATGTCTGTGTACATAGGAGAGCCTGACCGAATGCCCGGTGCGGTGCCGGAACGCCGGAAATGCGCGGGCGCAGGGCGCGGAAGTGGTTATGAATCAGGGATGTTACTATACTATACCGTCGGTAAACCGCCATAACAAATTGGTCGATGCGGCAGCGCCGCCCCCGGCGGACGGGCCGGTTGCGGCCGGTTTTTCGCTGGCGCCATGGTGATTTCGGTCATCATTCCCAGCCACAACCGGGCGGCCCTGCTGGAGCGGGCCATCGGCTCGGTGCTGGCGCAGCGGCGGGCATGCGATGAGCTGATCGTGGTCGACGACGGTTCCACCGACGGCACCGCCGCCCTGGTCGAGCGGCTGGCCGCCGGCGCCGCCGTGCCGATCCGGCTGGTGCAGCAGCCCAACCGGGGTGCGGCCGCGGCCCGCAACACCGGCATCCGCCTGGCCAGGGGACGTCTGCTCGCCTTTCTCGATTCCGACGACTGGTGGCTGCCGGGCAAGCTGGCCGTGCAGGCGGCGGCCCTGGCGGCCCGGCCGGAGCGGCTGATTGCCCACACCCGCGAGATCTGGTTTCGGCGGGGGCAGCGGGTCAACCAGAAGAAGAAGCACGATCCGCCCGATGGCGACGTCTTCGCCGCCAGCCTGGCCATGTGCGTGGTCGGCATGTCCACGGTGATGGCGCGGCGGGAGCTGTTCGACCGCTACGGATTGTTCGACGAATCGCTGCCCTGTTGCGAGGATTACGACCTCTGGCTGCGGGTCGGCTGCCGCGAACCTTTCCTGCTCGTGCCCGAGCCGCTGACCGGCAAGGATGGCGGGCGGGCGGACCAGCTTTCCGCGATCCACCGCCAGGGCATGGATGTGTTCCGCATCCGTTCGCTCTGCACCCTGCTCGATGCCGGCGTGCTGCACCCGGCGCAACGGCGGGCGGCCGTGGCCGAACTGGCGCGCAAATGCCGGATCTACGGCCAGGGGTGCGGCAAGCACGGCCGGCCCGAGGAAGGCGAGCGCTATCGCGCCCTGGCCGCGCGTTATCAGGAAACAGGAGATTTCCTTTCGTGAACGTGAACCAGGCGTCTTACGGCGATCCGGTCCGCTTCGTCACCCGCCTTTATGTGACCGAAGACTGCCTCGATCTGCCCTACACCCGCGAGATCGTCGCCCGCGCCCATCTGCCGGTGACCGTGGTGCCCGAGCGCGGCGTGCCGAACATCGAAGGCGACTATCCGGCCAACCTCACCGCCGGCAAGCATCATCTCCTGCTCTGCCGCAACCGGGGTGCCTTTTTCAAGCCCTGTCCGGGTACCCGCGAGTACCGCTGCTGCGACTACCAGGTGCTCAACATCGGCATGAACTGCCCTATGGACTGCGTCTACTGCATCCTCCAGGCCTACCTCAACAATCCCTGGCTCAGCTTCTTCGTCAACGTCGAGGACCTGTTCGCCGAACTCGACCGGGCGCTCGCCGCCGAACCTGACCGTTTTTTTCGTATCGGCACCGGCGAGTTCACCGACAGCCTGGCCCTGGACAGCCTTACCCGGCTGAGCCCCCGGCTGGTCGCCTACATGGCGGCGCAGGCCAATGCCGTGCTGGAACTGAAGAGCAAGAGCGTCAATATCGGCAACCTGGAGGGGCTCGACCACCAGGGCCGGACCATTGTCGCCTGGTCGCTCAACAGCCCGCCGATCATGGCCCGGGAGGAGATCCGCACCGCCACCCTGGAGGAGCGCCTGCAAGCCGCGGCCCAGTGCGCCGACAGGGGCTATTCCCTGGCCTTTCATTTCGACCCGATCATCCTCCATCCCGGCTGGCAGGAGGGGTACCGCTTCACCATCGACCGGCTGTTCGCCGCGGTGCCGGCCGAGGCCATTGCCTGGATCAGCATGGGCGCCCTGCGCTATCTGCCGCCGCTCAAGCAGATCGCCGCCGAGCGCTTTCCCGCCTCGCGCTTCTTCTACCAGGAGTTCATCGACGGTCTCGACGGCAAGCGCCGCTATATCCGGCCGCAGCGGGTGGAAATGTACCGGTTCATCCACGATGCCCTGCGCCGGCGGCTCCATCCCCGGACCTGCCTCTATTTCTGCATGGAAAACGATACCATCTGGCAGGAGGTGTTCGGTTATGTCCCCGGCGATTACGGCGGCTTGCCGGCGATGCTCGACCGGGCGGCCCGCTGGCGCTGAACCCGGCCGCCCCTTGGTTTTTTACCCGGCATTGGGTATGGTGCGGCAGAACAGGAGGAGGAAAACGACCGCAAGTCCGGCTGGCCGGGATCGTCGCCCGAGACCGGGTGGCTTAAAGCAGCGAGCCCCGGAACAGGTAGGCGGTCAGGGCCAGGCCGAGAAACGCGACGACCAGGTTGATCCAGGGGCCCAGGGCGGTGAGATAACCCGTGGGCACTTCCACGGGCTGGAGGGTGCGCAGGACCCTGCGGTACTGCACCACCGCCCCCACCGAGGCGAGCGAGCCGAGCAGGATGAAGGAGAGGCCGATCCAGAAAGAAAGGCCCCGTTGCAGGGTCTCGCTGTGCTGCGCGAGCAGGGCCGAGACGAACAGGCCGAACCGCTCCACCACGAAGCCGAAGGCCATCAGGGTCAGCGAGGTGCGGGTCCAGGCCAGCAGCGTTCGTTCCGCCGCGAAAAAGACCCGGGGATCGTTCAGTGCGGACATGCGATTCTCCTGCGCGAAAATGGCCGGTAGGTCACCTGCCTGTTTTGCCGGGGCAAGGGCCGCCTCCGCCGGGACCGGATCCGGCGCGGCAGGACCGCGGGCCGACACCCTCGACGGGGCCGTTTTTTCCGGGATTGATGGGAATGAATACAACAGGTGCGAGGTGAGAGCTATGGGTTTGTTGCCGATCATCGAAAAAGGGAAACCGGTGGCCTGCCATGCGGATTGGCCGCTTTTCTACATGAACGATTTTTCGCGGCTGGGTCTGGTGGTCAGCCGGATGGACGAGGCCCTGTCGGTCCTGCAGGCGGGCGGTTACACGGTGCACGCCGACGAGCGGGGCACTGTGCTGGAGATCGACGGCACGACCCAGGTAGCGGCAATCGTGGCCGCTCTGCACGACAGGGCGATCAGCTGCGAAACGGCCGATCTGGTCAGTTGCGTCTATCAGAGGTGATAGCGCCTTTTTCCCTGCCCGGCGGGCAGGCACCAGGTGAGAGACAGGGAGGGCGGAGTGCCTTTCCTGATAGCTTTTTTGTTTTGATACAGTGATATCTGCCATGCATGCGACCAATGCCCGGCCCGACGGCGCGGCCCCCGTGCCGCCCTGGGTGCCGTTTTCCACCTCCTGCGCCTTCCTGTTCCGTCATCCCCGCCTGCTGGGCTGGAGCCTGCTGCTCGTGCTCCTGACCGGCACCCTCACCTGGTTGGGCTATCTCTTTTCCGTGGACCTGATCAACCATTTCACCGGTTCGTTCTTCACCACCCCGCCCACGGTGGAGAAATTCTGGCACTGGCCGCTCTTGTGGGGATGGACCGCCCTGAAATGGGTTTTCCTGCTGCTCACCCGGGTGGCCGCCTTTTATCTGGCCTTTGTCCTGGCCTACACCCTGACCACGCCCGGCTATGTTTTCCTGAGCACCTGGGCCGGCAACCGGTACTGCGACCAGGCCGGGGAGGGCGAGGCGGTGTTCAGCCTGGCCGGCGCCCTCATCGACCTCCGCGAGGGCGTCAAGATCGGCGCCATGGGCGTGGTGGTCACGGTGGTGGCCCTGTTCGCCAACTTCATTCCGGTGATCGGCCAGGGGGCGGTGTTCGTGCTGTACACCTACTATTCGGCCCTGATGTTCGTCGACTACCCCGCCTCCCGCTACCGCTGGACCCTGGGGCAAAAGATCAACTGGCTGCAGCTCCATGCCGGGCCGGCCTTCCGTTTGGGCCTGTTTCCGGCCATGATCAGCATGGTGCCGCTGCTGAACATCTTTTTCATGGCCCTGTTCTTCCCCCTCTTCACCATCCATACCACCCTCAACTTCCTCGTCATCGAAGGCCGCAAGGAGATCGTTTCCGCTCGGTGAGCGGCGGTCGCCATCTCGAATTTTTTTTCAGGAAAAGGAAAGGCGACGCCCGCTGCTAGCGGTCGCGCCAGGACACCACGAAGACGATGCCGAAGCCGATGGCGAGCATCAGGTGGAAAATGAAGAAGCTGTAGTTGCCGACGAGCGCGGCCAGCAGCAGCGCCGCACTGAATAGGAGGGCGAGGAGCCCTTCGATGATCAGGATGTTGCTGATGGGATTTTTCTGGTCCCTGTCGGTTCGTTGGCGGATGCGGCCGACGATGTTGTATTTGGGCGTCCGCACGAAGGAGGACTTGATGCCCAGGTAGCCTTCGACCACGGCCACCGAGTTGTGAAAGCTCAGGCCCATGAACATGATCAGCAGCAGGGGAAAATAGCCGACCAGGGCCAGGACCTGGTGCAGGGACACCGGCTTGGGCAGGAGGGTGATGTTGGCGTAGAAGTAGACCGCCGCCACTCCGACAAGCCCCAGCAGGGAGAAGGAGAGGGCGCGGGGGTCCACCTCGAGGTCGTCGAGGAAGGGCAGCAGGGCGACGCTGGAGAGGGCCAGCATCAGGGTGGCGACAAAGATCGAGCTGTTGGCGAGATGCACCAGGGCATGCAGCTTGGTGCGCAACGGCAGCCTGCTGCCCATGATTAGCGGCGCCAGGCGGCGGGCATTTTCGGCGCCGCCTTTCATCCAGCGGAACTGCTGCGACTTGATGCCGTTCATCTCGGCTGGCAACTCGGCCGGGGCCTCGATGTCCTCCAAATAAACGATCTGCCACTGCTTCAGTTGCGCCCGGAAACTCAGGTCCAGATCCTCGGTGAGGGTATCGGCCTTCCAGCCGCCGGCATCCTCGATGGCCCGTTTGCGCCAGATGCCCGCCGTGCCGTTGAACTGGAGGAAATGGTTGCCGGCCTTGCGGCCCATCTGTTCGATGGTGAAATGGACATTGAGCTGCAGGGCCTGGAGTTTGGTGAACAGCGAATAGTCGCTGTTCAGGTGGGCCCAGCGGGTCTGCACCACGCCGACGCGTTCATCCCGGAAATAGGGGACGGTATCGCGCAGAAAGCGGGGCGAGGGCAGGAAGTCGGCATCGAAGATGGCAACGAATTCGCCCTTGGCCTGCCGCAGGCCCTCGGCCAGGGCGCCGGCTTTGAACCCCGTGCGGTCGGTGCGGTGGATGACCCGGATATCGAATCCCCGGTCGCGGTACATCCCGGCCTTGCGCTCGCAGATTTCGGTGGTGTCGTCGGTCGAGTCATCAAGGATCTGCACCTCGAACCGGTCGCGGGGATAGTCCAGGGCGATGATGTTGTCGATGAGCCGCTCCGCCACATAGGGCTCGTTGAACAGCGGCAATTGCACGGTGACGAAGGGCGTGTCGCCGTCGGCGGGCGGCGGCGCGGCCTTGACCTTCTCTCTGTCCAGGTAATGCCGCAGCAGGTTGAGCTGGAGCAGGTTGTAGGCAAGAATGAGGACAAGAAACACTATGTAAAGACCAAGCAGTAGGTGCATCGAGGGGAATATCTCCGGAATTGTCATTCAGCGGAAAGGACGGAGGACTCCAGCGGAGTCGGTCGGTCGGCGCCCGGGACTCCTGGGCGGGAAGGCGTTGGCTCGATCGGTTCCTGAAGGATGGTTGGCATTCGGCGCTCTTCTGACTGCTGAACACGTTCTTCGGAGCATCCTCCATTGCTACACGTCCGGCACAAGACACGAGAACGACGAATTCTATAGGAGTCGTGGGCGGCTGTCAATCTTTCCGGTCGATGCGCGGTGGGATGATGCCGACATGTTCGGGGGAAACGGACCGGGGACGGCGGTCCGCCGGTCGGACGAAGGGCGGGATGTCAGGGAGAGGGACGGGCGCCGACCTCGTCCATGAGGTCGTCCAGGAAGCGTTCGCTCAGGTACAGGTCAATGCGGAGCTGATCGTACCGCCGATCCAGGGCGCGGAGTTCGTGTCTGAGCAGATATGCGTCGTGCTCTGAGAGCGGGCTATTCCAGAGCCAGAAGACGTAACGATGCCGCTGGGCGCTGATCTCGTCGAGTTCCCGTCTGAGGCGGTACACTGCAAGGGCGGCCCGGTTGCAGCGTTCGAACGCCCCATCGATTTCCGGTGGGCACACGCGTTGGTAGCGGTGTCCCCGCAAGCCGGCGGCGCAGGCGTTGTCGATGTGGCAATAGGCGCGCAATCCCTGGTCGTAGCCTGCGCGGTACCGCTGTTCGTCGACCGGGATACCGTATTCGGCACAGGCGCGGACATGCCGGTCCAGCCGGCCGAGCGGCTCCCCCGCCTGGCCGTCGGCGGTGCCGATGCCGTGCCAGTCGCCGCTCCGGCACTGCTCCCGGCTGAGAGTGGCGCAGCCGGCGAGCAGAACGAGCGACATCAGGGACACGGCATGTTTCGCCAGGAAACGCCTTGAGGTGGGACGTCCCCGTGTGTGTTCCGATGCCGGCATGTTTTTTCGGAAAACGATGCGGTCAGCCGTCGAGGACCGAGCGGACGCAGCGGGCGAGATCGCTCAGAACCACCGGCTTGTTCAGGAACCCCTCGATACCGATGGAGCGCGCGCTGCGGCTGTCGAGCTGCTCGCTGAAGCCGGTACAGATGATGACCTTGATGTCGGAGCGAATCTTCTTGATCTCCCGGTAGAGTTGCAGTCCGGTCATCTGCGGCATGCTCAGGTCGGCGATGAGGAGGTCGATCCGGTCCGACAGGTTGCGGAAAGCCTCCAGGGCGTCGTAACCGCTGATCCGGACCGTCACCTTATAGCCGAGCCGTTCCAGCATGCCGGTGGTGACATCGGCGATCGATTTCTCGTCGTCCACCAGGAGAATGTGCTCCGTGCCGCGCGGAAGCGGCTCCTGACGGTCGCACTCGGCCGGTTTCCGGGCGGCGGCCAGTTCCACCACCGGAAAATAGAGGATGAAGGCGGTCCCTCCGCCGACCTCGCTCTCCACCCGGATTTCACCGCCGTAGCCCCGCAGGATGCCGAGCACCACCGCCAGTCCCAGTCCCGTCCCCTTGCCGCGCGGTTTGGTGGTGAAGTAGGGATCGAAGATCTTGTCCATGGTGGCCCTGTCCATGCCGTGGCCGGTATCCTCGATGCGCAGCCGCACGTACCGGCCGGGCGCGATGGACAGGTCCTCGGATTCACGGATGTCGAGGCTGACGGCTTCCAGATGGAAACGCAGGCGGCCGCCGTTGCCCTCCATGGCGTGAAAGGCATTGGTCACCAGGTTCATGATCACCTGGTGCAACTGGGTGGCGTCGGCCATTATCCGCGGACACCGGTCGGGCAGATCGTATTCGATCCCGATGGTCGCGGGCAGGGTGGGGCGCACCAGCCCGATGACCTCCCGGATGATCTCGTCCAGCGAAACCGGGGTGATCTCCTGGTCGACCTGGCGGCTGAACGTGAGGATCTGCCTGACCAGGTCGCGGGCCCGCTTGGCGGCCTCGACAATACCCCGGCAGTGTTCGCGCAGGGGGGCGTTGTCGGCGTTTTCGATGAGCATCAGCTCGGCCCGTCCCATGATCGGTGCCAGGATATTGTTGAAATCGTGGGCGATGCCGCCCGCCAGGCTGCCGATGGCCTCGAGCTTCTGCGTTTGCTGCAATTTTTTTTCAAAGGATTTGTTTTCCTTGCGCAACCGTACCTGCTCGGTGATGTCGATGATGGTGACGAACACCTTGCGCCAGCTCTGCTCGAAACCGGCGGCCACCACCGCCCGCCGCTCCACGGTCAGGACATCGCCGCGCAGGGTCCTGTTTTCCAGCACGATCTCGCTGCCGCCCTCCTTGACGAGCCCCAACAGCTCCTTCTTGAACTGCAGCAACTGGTCGTCGGGCAGCACCGAGGTGAGCTGCCCCATGGCCCCGGCGGTGGCGGCGCCGTACATGGCCAGCGCCGCCCGATTGGCGTCGATGATGCGCACCATGGCGGCGCAGCGGGCCAGGCTTTCCGGATTGTCGGCGAAGTAGCGGTGGAGGTCGGCCACGCCCTGGGCCCGCAACTGGTCGAGGAAGGTTTTGACCGTGCTCAGGTCTTCCTCCATCAGGGGAATGGGCGAATGCTCGAAGAGGAGGCGATAGCGGGCCTCGGTCTCTTCAAGGGCCTTCGATGTGTTGGAGATGATGGATTTCTTTCGTTGGTTGAGGATGACGAGGGTCAGCAGCAGGAGGACGACCGCGACCAGTCCGGCAATGGTGTAGAAATCGGCGGGATTGACGTTGAGACTGGAGGCCGCATTGCCCACACCGGCATGGAGCGCCGGCGGGGCGACCAGCACCGGCACTGTCCGACGCCGGCCCGGCCCGGAACAGTCCGCCCTGCGTCGGGGCAGTCGTGCCGGCGACTGTCCGCGAACGGGCACCCGGCGAGCGGGAAGAGGGGAAGAACCCGGCAACATGGCGGTGGCGCCTCGGGTCAACAAGCATTCGGGAGGGAGGGGTCGGAACGCATAGTGTATCTTAGGGGGAAGAGCGCGGCGATGTCAAAGAGAAATCGTCGCCGAACGGTTGACGACCCCCGGCTGTCCATGGGATGACGGGGGGCTGTCGCGGGGCGCAGGCCGTCCGCCTTGGGCACAAGAAGCAACATGTTTCGTTTTTCGGGCTGCACGCTGTGCCTCCGGGGACATCCGCCCCACCGGAGCATCGCATTCGACCGGACAGGAAGTTGCTGTGATTATCCTGGGTAACCTCATTATAACATTGACAATTACAACCAGGTTCGCTAGCGTGATCCGAATATGCGACAGGGCGGTCTCTGCTGAGGAGGAAGCATCATGGCAATCCATACATACGAGGCCACGGAGCTGTTCCACTGGCTGGCCACCCGGGCGGACCTGGTGGTGCTCGATGTCAGAAACGCCAAGGATTTCGCTCGGTTCCAGGTCGAAGGCCCCTACCCGTTCCCCTTGATCAACATCTCCTACTACGAGTTCATGGAGGACGAGGAGGAGGCAGTGTCCCGCGTGCCCCGGGACCGCGGGGTGCGCATCGTCTGCGCCAAGGAGAGTTCGGCCCGTTATGTCGCCGAGATCCTCGACCGGCACGGCTTCGAGGTCGGATACCTGCGGGGCGGCATTTCCTCCTGGGGCAACCTGCTGGTGCCGAAGCGGGTCGGCCAGGGGACGGACTACGAATTGTATCAGTTTATCAGGCCGGGCAAGGCCTCGTGCAGCTACGGCCTGATCAGCGGCAAGGAAATGATGCTGTTCGATCCCTCGCGCAATGTCGATTTCTATCTGGAATTCGCGGCGCAGCAGGGATGCATGGTCACGGCGACCTTTGAAACCCATCTCCAGGCCGATTACATAGCCGGCAGCCGGGACATCGCCCGCCGGACCGGCGCGGTGTTCTACGCCAACGACGGCGATTTCAAGACCTCGAACAATCCCTACACCCCGCTGCGGGACGGCGAGATTCAGCGATTCAATCTCGGCGGCCCCGACATCCGGGTGGTGTTCACCCCCGGTCATACGCCCGGCTCCACCTCCTTTCTCATCGACGACCGGTTTCTTCTTTCCGGCGACACCGTCTTCATCGACTCGGTGGGGCGCCCCGATCTGGGGGGCAAGGCCGAGGAGTGGGCCGGGACGCTGTACGAGACGATCCGGATGGTCAAGCGGTTCGACCACGGCCTCCAGGTGCTGCCCGCCCATTTCATCGACTGGCGCGAGGCGAACGCAGAGCTGGTTTTTGTCCGCGGTCTGGGCGAGATCCTGGAGCGCAACGGCGATATCTACGGAATCGACAATCAGGCCGCCTTCATCGCCTTCATCAAGGCGAACATGCGGCCGCAGCCCGAGGAATACGCCATCATCCGCCTGGTCAACGCCAACCTCCGCGAGGAGGAGGACGCACGGCGGGAGGAACTGGACCTCGGCAAGAATGAATGCGCGGCCTCGGCGTACGCCAGGGCGCGGGAAGCCCGGAACGCCTGAGCGTGCCGGGCAAAGGCAAGGGTTCGGCCGGGGGGCTTGGGGGTCGGCAAACGATTTCTCTTTTTTCCAACAAAGGCTTATGCATCATACACGTGTTCGTTCTGTTTTAGGCAAGGGCTTGTTGTTCTGTTCGTTGGTGACGATTGCCGCCCTCTGGTGCGCGCAACCGGCCGGTTGCACCGAGCCGCCGACCACGCCCAAGGCGGAACAGCTCATGGCGCAAACCAGGCCCAAGCTCCAGCAGGAACTGCGGGACAAGGGATTCACCCTGGGACAGCCGATTTTCGTCCGTATCTTCAAGATTCCCGGCATGTTGGAGGTATGGATGGACAAGGGGCGGGGCTTCGAGCTGTTCAAGACCTATCGGGTCTGCAACTACTCCGGATTTCCCGGACCCAAGGTCAACGAGGGCGACTGGCAGGCTCCGGAAGGCTTCTACAGCGTGACCGCCGAGCAGATGAACCCGAAATCGGCCTATCATCTCGCTTTTGACGTCGGCTATCCCAATGAGTTCGACCAGGCCAAGAATCGGACCGGCAGCCTGATCATGGTGCACGGCGATTGCCAGTCGGTGGGCTGTTTCGCCATGACTAACGGCCGCATCGAGGAGATCTATGTCCTGGCACACGATGCCCTCAGGCAGGGACAGGAACGCTTTGCCGTGCATATCTTCCCCTTTGTCATGACGCCGCTCAATCTGAAAAAATTCGCCACCTCGCCGTGGATCAAATTCTGGCAGACCCTGGAACCGGGGTACACCGCCTTCGAGCAATCGAGGCAGGTTCCCGAGATATCGGTGCGCAACGGCGAGTATGTGGTGGCGTCGCGCAACCACCGGCTGGCCATGCAGCATACCTTCGAGCAGGATCGGTGACATGGCCCCTTCGGAACGCCGCCGGTCACGGCGGATTGTGTTCGCCGGCACCGCCGTGCTCCGCTACGGTGACGACGGCGTGCTGGAGGCGGAGGTCGATACCCGGAATATCAGCCTCCACGGCCTTTCTTTCGAAACCGATGTCCGCCTGCCCCTTGAAACGCCCTGTGCCGTCGAGATCCGTCTGAGTGGTGTCACCAGCAGGATGGATGTCCGCGCCCAGGGCGTGATCCAACGCCATGATCCCGCCGGCATGGCCGTGGCCTTCACCCAACTCGATCCGGACAGCTTTCTCCACATCCTCAATCTGGTCAGGCTCCACGAAGCGGACGAGAGCCCGGCCGGCCAGCCGCCACGCCCCCGCACCTGACCCGTCCGCGCGGGCGGCGTTCGGCGATCCCGGCCTCCGCCCGGACCTGTTCCGGGTGATGCCCCCCCTGTTTCTCGGACAGCGGTACGCGGATTTCTCGATGTCGTCGTTTCTCGACCACTGCGTGCGGCAGTGTTTGACAAAAATGAAGAGAAAGCGACACATGTCTACGCTTTTGTCCGCGAGCGGACTGCCACATGAATCCCCCGGTCTGAAATTTGACGATAAGATTCTGAAAATATGAGTTTTTATTGTCGATGACAAAACCGGATCGATTGTTGCTTTTCGCTGGCAGCCCCAGTCGCCCGCTTCGGTTCGACCGGCGGCCTGCAAGGCAAATCAAGAGCAATCAATCATCAAGGGAGAACAGCATGTCGAAGAAGAGTGTAGAGGAGTTGTTGATCGCCGGCGGCGCGGACGAGCAGCTTCGGGGCAAGTACGATGCCCTGAAGACCAAGGATGAGTTCATCGCCCAGGCGGCGGCCGACGGCTATGTGTTCTCGGTGGAAGAACTGGATGCCGTTCTGCGCGAATCCGGCGACGCCTTCGAGTCCTTCGGCAACCCGCCCAAACGGATGATCTGGTGGCAGTGAGCGACCGGGTCGAGTTCAGAATTCCACGTGACATTTGAGGCCGGCCGGCAGCGCCGATTGCGGGTTGGGCAGTTCCAGCCGGACCCCGAAGGTGCCGCTGGCCGCGTCGATCACCTGATCGATGATCACCACCTTGGCCGTGTAGGTGCCGCCGACCGGCTGATCGAGGACGACCTTGGCGGTGCTGCCGTTGCGCAGGGCGCCGAAGTGAGCGGCCGGCACGATGACCTCGACGTTGAGGGGATTGATGCGGGCAACGGTCAAAAACGGTTCCTCGCCGACATAGTCGCCGGGCGCCCCGGTCCGTTTGACCACCACGCCGTCGATGGTGCTGGCGATGGTGCGCAGCTTCAGGCGTTCCTCGGCCTCGATCAGTTCCAGTCGCGCCTGCTGGATTTCGGTCTCCAGTTCGTCCTTGTCGTGAAGCGAAAGCAGTTGCTTTTTGTACAATTCCTCGTTGCGGCGCGCCTTGCGCTGACCGAATTCCAGCCGCGCCCTGGCCCGGTTGACCACCGCCTTCTCCACGCCTGATTTCAGCCGGGCCAGGATCTGCTCCTTTTTCACCACGTCGCCGCGTTCCACCTCGACCTGTTCGAGAATGCCGGGCGTCTGGCTGCTGAACTGCACCACCTCGCTTGGGGCGAGCAGCCCCTCCAGGGGCGGCAGGTCGGCCGCTGCCGCCGTCATCGTTCCCAGCCACCAGACAAGCGCGGCCAGCGCGGTTTTTCTTCTGTCCATCGTCAAACCTCCCGTTTATTCCATGCGCCCTGAAAAGGAGAGCAGGCTGCCCTGGCGCCGGTCCTGGCGAAACAGCTCCCGCCGTATCCGGGCGTGGTATTTTTCCATGCGTTGCTGGGCGTGATCCAGGGCCAGCCGGGCGAGACGCTCCGGCACGTCCCTTCCGGCCAGCATGTCGGCGATGCCGCCGAATCCCGCGGTGATCAGCGGGTCTGCCAGCGACACGATTGCCTCGTAGCTGCCCGGATCGCTCTGCCGGCCGCAGCGGCCCGCCAGCTGCCGGTCGATGCGGGCCGCCTCGTGCCGCTCGGTGGCGATCACGTGCAGGCCGCCGGCCTCCCTGACCCCCGGTCTCAGTTTGATGTCGGTGCCGCGGCCGGCCATGTTGGTGGCGATGGTGATTTTGCCCGCTTCTCCGGCCCGGCTGACGATGTCGGCCTCTTCCCGGTCCTGCTTGGCGTTGAGCACCCGGTGCGCCAGGCCGGCCGCGGTCATCAGGCGGCTGAGATGTTCCGAGGCGGTGACCGAGCGGGTGCCGATCAGCACCGGCCGGCCGGTAGAGTGGATCTCCCGCACCCGTTCGATCACGGCCTGCCACTTGGCCTCCAGGGTCGGCAGGATCCGGCCGGGCAGATGGCGCCGCTGCATCGGCCGGTGGGTGGGGATGCGGACCGTGGGCAGGCCGTAGACCGACCAGAGCTCGCCGGTCACCTCCCTGGCCGTGCCGGTCATGCCGGACAGGCGCAGGTAGCGCCGGAAGAAGCGCTGGTAGCTGATCTTGGCCAGCGGGTCCCGCCGCCTGGTCAGGGGGCAGTCCTCCTTGACCTCGATCAGCTGATGCAGCCCCTGTTCCCAGGCCCGTCCGGGCATCACCCGGCCGGTGAATTCGTCGACAATCTCGATGGCGTCGTCGCGGACCAGGTAGTGTTCGTCCCGGTGAAAGAGGTGCAGGGCGCTGAGCGCCTGGGCCACCACCCCTTCCCGCCAGGCCATGCCCGTCCACAGCGGGCCGTAATTCCGCGCCAGAGCGCCGATCTGCCGCCGGCCGGCCTCGGTGAGCAGCACCTGCCGCCGGGCCCGGTCGAGTCGGTAGTCGTCATCAAACCGCAACTGCCCGGCAATGGTCAGGGCCTGTTCGAGAAAGCATCGTTCTTCCTCGCCGCCGCCGGTCCCGGAGATGATCAGCGGGGTGCGGGCCTCGTCGATCAGGATCGAATCGGCCTCGTCCACCAGGGCGCAGTGCAGACCGCGCAGCAGCAGGCGTCCGCTCCGGCCGTCGCGCGCATACAGGGACTCGGCCTGCGTGCGCAGGGGGTCGACCAGTTGGCCGAGGGTCAGCCGGTCGCGCAGGTAATCGAAGACGATTTCCTTGTTGGTCACATAGGTGATCCGGCAGCCGTAGGCCCGGGCCCGCTCCGGCGGGGGCATGCCCTGGACCACGCAGCCGACGCTCAGACCCAGCGCCCGGTAGAGCGGCCCCATTTCTTCGGCGTCCCGGCCGGTGAGGTAGTCGTTGACGCTGATCACGTGCACCGGCATGCCGGCCAGGGCCAGGGTGGCCGCCGCCAGGGTCGCGGTCAGGGGCTTGCCCTCGCCGGTTTCCATCTCGGCCACCGCGTTGGCCAGCAGGACCCGGCCGCCGATCAGTTGGCTGTCGTAGTGGCGGACGCCCATGGTCCAGCCGCCGGTCAGGCGGGTCACCTCTCGGACCAGGTCGAGGGAAACGTCGAGATGGAGGACCTGGTGGAGGAAATCGGTGACCTCGTGCTCGTCCATGGCCAGAAGGCTGTTGTCGATGCGCACGGCATCGGTGCCGGCCAAATGGCTCAGTCCGGCGAGCGGTTCCCTGGAGATGAGGATGAACCGGAGTGTATCCGGAGCGGCCCGGAGCAGGTAGTCGAGGATGAACAGACAGGCGGGATGCGGCAGCAGGCGCTGGAGATCGTCGAAGACCAGGAAGAGATCATCCGTGAGACAGCCGCGGAGGTCGGCGAGGAGGCAATCGAGCCGTTTCGGCACATCGTGGGGGTGAGGTCGCCGCTGGTCAGGATTCGGACCGTGGCCGCCGAGGGGCAATCGGGCAGCAGGGTGTTGAGGCAGGCGGGAATGGCCTGGAGGAAATAGCCCGGATCGGCGTCCTCCGGCCCCACCCGGTACCAGATCGACGGGAGGCCGACCCGGTCGAGAAACTGCTTGACGGCGGTGGTCTTCCCCAGGCCGGGCTGCGCTTCGACCACGATGCAGTTGGTGCGGGCATGGCCCCGCTGGAGGAGAAATTCGATGATGCGCTCGCGGCTGAGGCACTGGGCGGCATCGATGCGCGGCGGAAAGAATTTGTCGGCCCGGATATGCGTTTTGGATGCAGCCGAGGGACGCATGGGTACAGGCGTCAACGGCTGGCCGCAAAGAACATCGGCAGGCCGTGGACGAAGGCGGCGACCGGAACGGGGGCGGCGGCAAGAGGGGAAAGGTTTGCGCCGGCCCCGGTAGACTCTGTCATGGCACTCCGGGAGTGCCGGTTGGGGATGGGGAGCCGCCGGAACGGACGGCCCGGCCGGCAACCGGATGGTGCCAGAAACAGCAACCGGATTCGTCCGGACAAAGGCCGGGGGATTTCATGTGCAAGGAGGTGTGCCATGCAACCGTTCGAAGAATATATGGTCCTTCCGGGAGGATCGTCCCGCGTTCAGTGGCCCCTTGGTTTGACCGCCCATTCAGCAGGTTGCCGCTCTGCCGCGATCAAACCGGTTCATATCAAAGCAGGTTTGCAAAGCGATGTCCACAGGCGTTTTGATTTTTGTACGGAACTGCGGACAATGAAGGGAAGGATTGCCGGGGAAAGCTCCTTACAGGGAAGGCGGTACCGGCGGGATGGGCGGGAAAGGGAGTTTCCGGCCAGCGGTTTGTGCGCCTCGATACATGGTCTCTTTGCGGATTCAGTCAATAAATGATTGCAGGCAGACCCGAATGAGGTTTTTTTGTGGCGTGACTTATGGGGAATCAAGCGCGGCCGGCAAACGCAGCCTGTTTTGCGCAGGCAAGATGCCGGGATTTCCAGGGCCGATACATGCACCGGGCAAGCAGTTCCGTTCGAGTCAGGCTGGCAGAGGAGGAGTCGTATGAACAACATTCAGGAAAAAGATTGGGCTGAGGACGACTGGCACGGCCATACCGGCATGGACAGTTCCTGCGATTACTGCATCGTCCCGCAGGAGACCGGCACGGTTCCGGATGAGGACGCCGCGGAAGAGATCGACGACCAGGACAACGGCTGACCGCTGCGAGAACCCGCCGCCCTGAGCGCGAAAGCCCGGAGCGGCAACGGGAACGCGCCGTATCGTGGGGGCTCGCCCCCGTCCGGGTGGCCCTGGCCGCATCCCGAGGCTACAGGTGATAGTCGCCGGAACGTTCGGGCTGGTAGGTGATGTCCACGATCCGGACCTTCAGGACGCCTCCGCCCGGTTTCGGCCACTCGATTTCGTCCCCCTGGGCAAGGCCGAGGAGAGCGCTGCCGACCGGGGCAAGGACTGAAATCGTCCCGCCGTTGGCATCCATGTTCTGGGGATAGACCAGCCGCAGACAGAATTCCTCCTCCGAAGGGGCGATTTTGAACCGGACCGTCGAGTTCATCGTCACCACGTTCGGGGGCATGTCCTTCGGTTCCCGGATTTCCGCGCGATACAACTCGTCTTCCAGGTCCTCGCTGCAGGGAAATGAATGGGCGGGCAGGGCGCCGAGAAGCGCTCCCAATCGTTCGGCGTCAAGCGATGAAATGATGATTTTCGGTCTCATGGTCTCTCCGTTGTCGTTGGTCTCGAAATGTTCGGCACACTCGCTCCGGCAATGGATTGGGTACCCTCGCCGTGTTTATCGTCGTCGCGAACCGGGCGGGTCGCATCCGGGGCCCGGGGGGTTTCCTCGGCGGTGACGATCGGTTCAGCCCGGCGGCGGGCGGACCTGAACGGCATCCCCCGAAATCGGGGAGAAAATACCCGGTGGCCGGAATCGAACCGCATCGTTTTCCCCTTCGGGAGCGTAAAAGCATGCGGCGGGCGTACAAACAAATCCTGAACATCCCCCGGCCCCGCTGCGTCGTGCCCGTCCTCTTTTCCCGCTTTATCGCGCTTCCGCGCCGTTTGTCCATCTTTTCGGCACTCTTTCCAAAAAATAATCAACATTGGCACATTTCGTGCCACTTGTCGATGGTACGGGGCGGCATGCGGGCCGCCGCCGTTCAGTCCGGGGAGGAGAAGTGGAACGATTGAAGATAAAGGAATGGGTCCGTCCCATCGAAGCGTTTCCCCGTATTTCAAACCGCGCTTCGCTGATGGAGGCGGTGGCGGCGCTGAAAAAGTCCGATGCCGAGTATCGGGCCGGCCTGTCGAGCCAAAGGATACTCCTGGCCTATGACGTGACGGGGAGAGTCGTCGGCAAACTCTCTCCCGCCGATATCGTCGAGGCCCTCGCTTCGACGCACGGGCGGGCAGATGCGAAGGCCGGTCAATGGCTGGCCCGTCCGTTCAGGGCGCTGGGCGAACGGCTGACCCTGCATCTGCCCCTCTGGTCCGACCCGCTCCCGGAACACTGGCGCAAGATCCATCGCCTCAACGTCCATTCGTTCGTCAAGGGGACCGCCCCCGGCAGGACGATCCAGGGCAACGAGACGATGGGCGCAGCCTTCCGTCTTTTCGCCGGCGGGCGCCACGATTCGTTGTTCGTTGTCCGGCGAGGCGAAATAATCGGCCTGCTCCTGTTTGCGGACGTGTACAGGAAAATCACGGATTTTCTGCAATCCTGCCCTCTGGCGGAGTTGGGGACTCGCACCACGGTCCGGAGGACCGCCGGCGGCGGATGTTCCGTGACGGCACGATAGCCGTCGAAACCAGGGCGGCCCGCCCGCGCAGCCGTTTGGCCGAAGGCGCTGCCGCCCCGGCCGGAACGGTCTGCGGCCGCCTGGGAAAACCTGCACATGCACGGGAGGAGGGCGCTTGCCGGACAAAACGATTCTGATCAGCGAACAGGACAGGCAACGGATCGAACAGCTCATGCTCTTCTGCGATCTTTTCAAGGAACAGGAAAAGAGGAACATCCGGAAGCTGCACTACGACGCGTCGCGGGGCCGCGTGGTCAGCCCCGAGGACATGCCCGCCGATGTCGCCACCCCGCGTTCGCACATTGTCCTGCGGGACGTTGCCACCGGCAGGGAGTTCGACCTCACCCTGGTCTTTCCCGAAGAGGCGGAGGCGCACCCGAATCCGGTTTCCATTCTCACCCCCATGGGGGCCGCGCTCATGGGCCGGAAAACGGGGGAAACCATAGAAGACCGAACCGCCGCCGGCATCCGCCGGCTCACCATCGCGGCAATCGCGCCTCCGCAGCGCCCGTGAACAGGGCGCGGGCAGCGGTTGCCGGGCCGGGGCCGAATCAGCCGCGCACCGGAAGGCTGAGGGTGAACAGCATGCCGCCCTGCGGTCTGTCCTGGACCGAAATCCTTCCTCCCAATCGATAGACAACGGCGCCGTACACGGACAGACCGGAACGGGCCTCCCTGCCGGCCCCGCCGTCGACGGGGGCTGGCTGCCAGAGTTTGTTCATCCGCGCGGACGTCACTCCCGGACTGCTGTCGGCAATCTGAATATGCACCCTTGCCGGCGTGGAAAAGGTGATGAAGTCGACCCGGCCATCGGCACCGATGGCGGCCAGGGTGTCCTCGACAACGGCGAGAAGCAGTTGCTGGACCTGCGCGCCGTCGGTTGTGATCGTCGGCAGCGTTTCCTCGAAGGCCGTGGTGAACACGATGTTCTTCTCGTTGGCCTCGCCTTCCAGGAACGAAAGGATGTTCCTGAGCATCCAGTTCACGTGCATGTCGGTGTCGGTACGGCTCATTTTCGGGCAGTGCGGGAAGCGCGGGGAAAACGGGCTCACTCGCCGATGCCGAGCCCCCGCTCTCGCTGCGACAGGACCATCTCCCAGTTCCTGAAGGCGCGATAGACATCCTTCTTCACCGGGTAGTCCCACGAGCCGCTGGTGTGCACGATCCGGCCGCCGAACCCTGTCTTGAACCGGTACAACCCGTGGAAGGAATGGCCGGGATCGTTGCTGGGCGAGATCGCGCCCATGTCGTAGGTGCGGCACTGCCTGGCGCGGGCATGGCGGATGGCGTGCCAGTGCATGGCGTACGGGGCCATGAGCTCCCGCCTGTGATTCGCCGAGGCCCCGTGGAGAAACAGGGCCCCTTGTCCTGACAGGGCGACGATCGCCCCGGCCAGGGCCTCCCGGTTGTGGGTCGCCAGCAGCAGCAGGATTTCCGAGGCCTCGGGATGGGACTCTTTTGTCGAGAAAAGAGCGGAAAAATAGCGGTATTCGCTCATGTGGAAGCCGTTGCGCCGGGCCGTCTGGCCGTACAGGCGGTAGAAGACCGGAAGCTGGTCGGCGGAAACGCACTGCACCCGGACCCCCTTGCGTTCCGCCAGCCTGATGTTGTAGCGGGTCTTCGGTTTCATCCGTGCGAGCAGGAGGTCGTCGTCGCCGTCCAGGTCGATGACGCAGCTGTTGGCGACGGTCACGTCGACCGGGGATTTTTTGAGGTTCCAGTGTCTGGTGCCGAAATTCATCCGGATCTCCCGCACCCTTGATTCGGGAAAGTCGTGCCAGTTCTGCTGCCGCATGTCGCCGGCATAGGGCGATTCCCAGGGGAGGTCGTAGCGGATGAAGGTGATGTCCGCGTCGATCTGTTCGATGATCGATTCGGAGAGCGCCTCCAGATAGGAGCCGTAGTCTTCCTGGTGCGGGGCGATTTCCGGTCCCTGGGGGACATACGCGGCCACGGCGCCGGGGCCGAAGGGCTTGACGATCACCAGCACGTCCTTGCCGGTTGCCGACGATTCGATGTCAAAGGCATAGGTTTTCCAGCCCAGCTGCGCCTTCACCTCGCTCCAGTATCTGCTTTGAAACAGGATGTCCGTCGGGTAGAGTTTTCCCGGCCGTTTTGGTACGGTGGTCACGTCCACGTCATGTTCTCCTTGCGGTCGTTCCTTGGTCATGGTTCCCGCAATCCCAGCAACGAACATGCCACATTTCTTGCTTGTGCCGATGGAACGGGCGGGGTGGGCGGCGGGACCTGTCCGGCGGCTGCGGGATCGCCGCCCTCCGCGAGGACGGACGCATCGATCCGGGACCAGCCGCGCCCCGGAACGGGGGACTTGGCCGGACATCCTCGCAGGGCTGGCCGGGAAACCGTACCGGGGAATTTTCGACCGGTGGTTCGTTTCTCCCCAGGCGATGCGAACCGGGGCGGCCCGACCGGCGGGCGCGGATTTGGGCGGGCGCCGCTTCGCCGTGTGGCAGGGTGCGGGGGGGAGCAAGGCCGATAATGGAGGCGGCGCGCGGCCGGAGCGGCCTGTCGCGCGAGGACAGGCATTCCGCTTGCTGGGCAGATGGACCGAACGAGGCGCCATGCCGGGGGAAGGGGGCGAAGAATGCAGGAACGGGCATTGCTGGAGGAGCGGGCCAAGCTGATCGAGCGCAACAAGGAGTTGGCCTGTCTGTTTGAAATCGCCAAGATCGTCGCCCGCACCGACATGACCTTCGCCGAGGTGGTGCAGGCGATCGTGGCCCTGCTGCCCTCGGCCTTCCAGCATCCCGACCGGGTGTGCGCCAGGATCGTGGTGGACGACAGGGTCTTCACGACCGCCGGCTTCGCCGAATCCCGCCACGCGATCCGGGCCGCACTGCACCTGGAAGGGGAAGCCCATGGCGCCATCGAGGTGTTTTACCGCAGGGAGGACGGGGCGGCCGGCCCGGCCGGGGACCGGTTTTGTCCCGAGGAGCGCGATCTCCTGCGGGCCATCGCCCATCAGGTCTCCCTGATGATCGGGATCAGGCTCGCCAACGAGCAGCGGTCCCGGCTCGAACACCAGTTGCGCCATGCCGACCGCCTCGCCAAGGTGGGGCAACTGACCGCGGGAGTGGCCCACGAACTCAACGAACCCCTGGGCAGCATTCTGGGCTTCGCGCAACTGGCGATGAAGAAGATCCACTCGCCGGCCCAGGCCAGCCGCTATCTCGACAGGATCATTCAAGCGTCTCTCCACGCCCGGGAGATCATCAAGAAAATGATGCTGTTCAGCAGCCCCATGCCGCAGCGGAAATGCCGGACGGACCTGAATGGCGTGCTGGCCGAGGGCATGTCGTTCATCGAGCCCCGGTTCGCCAAGGCGGCCATCCGGTTCGAATCCTCGTTCGATCCGGCCCTGCCGCCGATTCTGGCCGATGCCGCGCAGATCACCCAGGTGCTGGTCAACCTGGTGGTCAACGCCATCCACGCCATGCCCGGCGGAGGCACCCTGAGCCTGCGCACGGCCGGCGCCGACGGGATGGCGCGGATGTTCGTGCAGGACACCGGCATCGGCATGGACGATCAGACCCTGGAGCAGATCTTTCTGCCTTTTTTCACCACCAAGGATGTGGACCACGGCACCGGCCTGGGGTTGGCGGTCGTCCACGGCATCGTCGCGGCCCATGGCGGCACCATCGAGGTGCGGAGCGTGGTCGGACGGGGCACGACCTGTATTATTGCCTTTCCCGCCCATGACGGCGAAGACGGGCCGGCATGCGCCGCCGGTCCCGACGCGGGGGCGGGGAGCTGATCGCCTCGCCGCAGGCGCCGTTTCGGCGGAACCGTCCGGAGGAGACCCACATGAATATCGAACAGCAGGCACGGTCCGGACCCTTCAGGATTCTGGTCGTCGACGACGCCGCCGATGCGCGCGAGGTGATGCAGACCCATCTCGAGGACGCGGGCTACGCGGTCCGGACCTGCGCCGGCGTGGACGAGGCGCTGCGGGCGCTGGCGGGTGCCGTTTTCGACGTGATCATCACCGACCTCCGCATGCCGAGAGCCAACGGCCTGGAGCTGATCCGGCATGTCCGCGACAACCTGCCGGATGTCGAGATCATGATGATCACCGGCTATCCCTCCATCGAGGGGGCCGTGGAGGCGGTCAAGTCCGGCGCCGAACACTACCTGGCCAAGCCCTTCACCGAGCAGGAACTGCTGCAGGCCGTCCGGGCGATCATCGACAAACTGGGGCGCAAACGGCTGGCGCACGGCAGGACGGCCGCCCGCGACACCCATGGCATCATCGGCGCGTCGGCCGCCATGCGGCAGGTGTTCAGGCTGATCGACAAGGCCGGCGGCAACACGGCCACGGTGCTCATTGCCGGCGAAAGCGGCACGGGGAAGGAACTGGTCGCCCGCGCCATCCATTACGCCGGCACGCGGCGGACGGCGCCCTTTGTTTCGGTCAACTGCACGGCGATCCCGGAAAATCTGATCGAAAGCGAACTGTTCGGCCACGTCAAGGGCGCCTTCACCGGCGCGGCGAGCGGCAGGGCCGGATTTTTCGAGATCGCCGCGGGCGGGACCCTGTTTTTGGACGAGATCGGCGACGCCAGTCCGGCCATGCAGGGCAAGCTGCTCCGGGCCATCCAGGAGAAAACCATCTGCAAGGTCGGGTCGAGCCGGGCCGTGCACGTCGACACCCGCCTGATCTTCGCCACCAACAAGGACCTGCCGCACCTGATCGCCAAAGGGCTGTTCCGGGAAGACCTGTACTACCGCATCAACGTGATCGACATTCCCCTGCCGCCCCTGCGGGAACGCGGCGACGATCTTTTGCTGCTGATCAACCATTTCCATGCCCGGTTCGCCAAGGATCTCGGCCGTCCGGTCCCTTTTTTCAGCGACGAGGCCCTGCGGCAGCTGGCAGCCTATCACTGGCCCGGCAACGTGCGCGAACTCGAAAATCTGGTGCAGAAGCTGACCCTGATGTGCGAGGGGGAGCGCATCGAATCGGCCGATCTGCCGCCGCAGATGAAAACCGTGCGCACGGCGGCGAAACGGCTGGACCGCAGCCTGGCCGAACACGAGGCCGAATATATCGGCGAGGTCCTGGCCAGCGTGCAGGGGAACAAAACCAGGGCGGCCGCCATTCTCAAAATCGATCGAAAAACCCTGCGGGAAAAAATGAACAATCGACATTGAGCACTTGGGCGAGGTAAACTCAAACCTCGAGCAAAGCTGCATTCGCACCCGGCCGATGCGCCGTCGGCACGATAACGGCACTTTTCCCATGCCGGGACGAACCGGCAGACGACATATCCCTACTTTCCGTGAGGTCACCATGCGCTTTTCGAGCATCTTTACGGCCCTGGCATTGTTTGCGGGCGTGTTGATCCCTTCTCTGGCCGCGGCTGAAACCAGGCCGGTCATCGTCGCCTCGACCACCCAGATCGCGGATTTCGCCCGCCAGGTGGCCGGCGACCGGATCGTGGTCAAATCCATCCTCGCCCCCGGAGCCGATCCCCACACCTATCAGCCGACCCCGGCCGATGTCGCCATGGTGCTCGCGGCCGATCTCTGCCTGGAAAACGGTCTCCATCTGGAGGGGAAGGACTGGATGGCCACCCTGGCCCGCGATGCCGGCAAGCCGCTGGTCACCGCCACGACGGGCATGCAGCCCCTGACCCTCGGCGAGGGGGACGACAGCATCGCCGATCCGCATGCCTGGTTCTCGCCGCGCAACGCCGCGGTCTATGTCAACAATATCGCGCGGGCGATCATCGGGCGGGATGCGGCGAACCGGGCGGAGTACGAGGCCAGGGCCAGGCTGTATCTGCAACAGTTGCGGGTCCTGGACGCCTGGATCCGCGAGCAGGTCGACCGCATCCCGGTCCAGCGGCGCATCCTGGTGACCACCCATGACGCCTTCAACTACTTCTGCCGCGAATACCGGTTCAACGAGGGCAACGGCTTCCTCAGCATCGCGCCGGTGGGCTGGTCGACCGGGGCCGAGGTCGGCGGCGGCATGACGCCGGAGCGGCGGCGCAAGGTGGTGGAATCCATCAAGGCGTCGGGCGCGCCGGCCATCTTTGTCGAGACCAGCATCAATCCGAAGCAGATCCGGCAGATCGCCGAGGATACCGGCGTCAGGATCGGCGGCGAACTCTATTCCGATTCCATGGGCACTGCCGGTTCGGCCGGCGAAACCTATATCGGCATGATGCGGGAGAACGTCCTCCTGATCGTCAGCGCCCTCAAGTGAGGTACACATGCGCTTTGTTCTCGTCGTCTGCCTCTGGGTGATCGTCATCGGCGGCCTGCGCTGGTACTACGCCGACCGGGGTCCGAAAAATATTCCGGTCCGCGAGGCGACCGCGTCCCAGGTCGCGGTCGAGGACGTGTTCCGCCTGGTCCTGACCCCCACCTTTGCCGCGGAACCGGACCCCTTTGCCCTCAGGGTCGGGGACGAGGCGGCAGGCGGCCTGGTGGTGCGGGTCAACGGCCGCCAGGTCGCGGTGCCGGCGGACAGCCTGCGCCAGGGCGAACCCCTGGTGGTGGAGCAACTGGCCGGCATCCAGCCGGGCAGCAACGAAATCTTCGTGGAGGCCAGCCCGCCGCTGGCGGCGAGCGGCCGCAGCCAGGCCATCCGCGTGCAGGTCATCCGGGCCGGCCAACCCCTGGCCGAGGCCACCTTCTGGGGCGAAAGCGGCGCCCGCGTCGTCGGCTCGCTGCCCTTCACCCTGGACGCGGAGGTACGGCATGGGCACTGATTCCGCCATTGCCATCGATGTCCGCCATCTCACCGTGAGCTACCAGTCGCGGCCGGCCCTGCTCGACGTCACCGTGGCCGTGGAGCGGGATCAGCTGGTCGGGGTCATCGGCCCCAACGGCGCCGGCAAGTCGACCTTCATCAAGGCGGTGCTCGGCTTCGTCAAGCCCGACCTGGGCACGGTGGCGATCAACGGCCAGCCCGCCCAGAAGGCCAAGGGCCAGGTGGCCTACGTGCCCCAGCGCGGGGCCGTGGACTGGGATTTTCCCATCACCGTCCGCGAGGTGGCGCTGATGGGCCGCTATCAGCAGATCCCGTGGTACCGCAATCCCGGCCACCGGGACCGGCAGGCGGCGCTCGAGGCACTGGAAATGGTGCGGATGCAGGATTTCGCCGACCGGCAGATCGGCGAGTTGAGCGGCGGCCAGCAGCAGCGGGTGTTCCTGGCCAGGGCGCTCAGCCAGGGCAGCGACATCCTCCTCTTGGACGAGCCCTTTGCCGGAGTCGATGCGGCCACCGAGCGGGCCATTCTCGATGTGCTCGAACGGGCGAAGAAATCGGGCAAGACCCTGGTGGTGGTCCATCACGATCTGTCCACCGCCGCCGAATACTTCGACAAGCTGATCCTGATCAAGCAGCGGCTGTATGCCTACGGCAGACCTGGGGAGGTGCTGCGCGAGGATCTCTTGAGCCGCGTCTACGAGGGGCGGCTCCGCATCTTCAGCGATATCGTCCACCGGGAGGAACGGCCATGATGGAACTCGTGCTCGCCCCGCTGCGGGAGACCTATTTCCAGAAGGCCCTGATCGGCGGCTCGGTGGTGGCCCTGGTCTCGGGCGTGGTCGGCTGCCTGGTGGTGCTGCGCCGCATGGCCTTTCTGGGCGACGCCCTCAGCCATGCCATGATCGCCGGCGTGGCCGGCGGCTACCTGGTGATGAAGCTGCTGTTCGGCCTGGAGGCCCACGCACCGGGCATGCTGCTCGGCAGCCTCATCGCCGCCGTGGCCACGGTGGCCCTGATCAGCTTCGTTGCCCGCATCTCCAGGGTCAAGGAGGATGCCGCCATCGGCATCATGTACACCGGCATCTTCGCCCTGGGGGTGGTGGCGGTCTCGGTCTTCCGCCAGTACATCCATATCGACCTGATGCATTTCATCATGGGCGACATCCTCGGCATCACCGATGCCGACCTCTGGGTCAGCGGCACGGTGGCCTGCGTGGTGCTGACCGTGCTGATCCTCTTTTTCCGCTACTTCCAGATCGCCACCTTCGACCCGATCATGGCGGCGAGCATCGGCCTGCCCGTGCTTTTGCTCGACTATTTGCTGACCACCTGCGTGTCCCTGGTGGTGGTCAGCGCGGTGTCGATGGTGGGCGTGATCCTGGTGGTGGGCCTGCTGATCACGCCGGCGGCCACGGCCTATCTGCTGAGCGACCGGCTGGACAAGATGATGGTCCTGGCCGGCCTGTTCGGGGTGACCAGCGTCATCGGCGGGCTCTATGTCTGCGTCTGGCTCGATTCGGCGGGCGGCGGCGCCATCATCGTGTTCTGCACCCTGCAATTCCTGGCCGTCTGGACGCTGGCGCCCAAATACGGCCTGCTGTCGCGCTGGCTGCGGCTGCGCCGGCTGGTGCCGCAGCAGCACATCGAGGACATCCTCACCACCATCCTCCGCTCCCGGGCCGCTGTCCCGCGGGAGGCGATCGCCACCTATGTCGAGATCAAGCCCAAGGAGATGACCAGGGCGCTGAGATACATGCTGCAGGAAGGGCTGCTCGCGCAGGAGGGCGCCGGCTTCGCCCTGAGCCCGGCGGGCGAGGCCGAGGCCAACAAGGTGCTGCGCGCCCACCGCCTGTGGGAGACCTATCTGGCCCGGATCGGCACCCCCAGGGAAGAGTTGCACGCCACCGCCCATCAGTTGGAGCATCTGAGCCAGGACGCCGCCGAGTATCTGCACGAACAACTGGGCGAGCTGCGGGACGATCCCCACGGCAGGAAAATCCCGGAGATGGCGGCACAACAAGAGCCGCCGGCCGGATGACCGGCGGGGCGCTACTGCAGGACGCCGTTTGACGGCTGCTCTATGAGGGATGTCTGGGCGTCGGCGCTGTCCATGGAGGCCTCGATGGCGGCATGGAGCAGGTCGACGGTGAGGTCGTTGGGATGCCGCTGGAGGCGGGCGGCGAGATAGAGCAGGTTGTCGAGCGTCTGGCCCGACAGTTCGAGGGTGATGCGCGCTGTTTTCATGTTTGTTGCTCCCCGGCGGATGTGCCCGTGTGGTGGTGTGCCTCGCGGCTGACCGGGCCTGTTCCCGGTTGCCTTTCCCTGGGCGGACGGCGCTGTTTTTCTGGTGCGCGGACAAGCCCCGGATAACTTTTTCCGGCCCTGCAATTGGAGCGACGCCCCGCCGGCAAACGGGACGCCCGGAGTGACATGGCAACCGGATACAATTCTGGGCGCGGAAAAAGTTATCGGGACCTGAGTCGACGGACAGGCGGCCGGCCCGTCAGGATTTGCATTCAAACACGGCGATCAACTGCTGCACCGCGGCCACCGCGGGCAGGGAACCATTGGCCACGCTGCGCTCGACATCCCTGATGATCCGGTTCACCCCCGGATGCCTGGCGAACAGGGAGCGCAGGTGGTCGTCGAGCATGTCATGCACCCACTTGATGTTCTGCTCCTTGCGGTGCCGGGCGAACACCCCGGATCGGGTGGTGATCTCGCGGTATTTGCCGATGACCTTCCAGATCTCGTCGATGCCCTCGTTGGCCAGGGCCGAACAGGTGTAGGCGTGCGAGATCCAGCCCTCGGTGGAGGGTTGCAGGTAGTGGAGGGCACGCTCGTATTCGGCGCGCGCGGTTTCGGCCACGAGCTTGTTCTTGCCGTCCGCCTTGTTGATCACCAGGGCGTCGGCCAACTCCATGATGCCCTTCTTGATGCCCTGCAACTCGTCGCCGGCGCCGGCCAGCATCAGCAGGAGAAAGAAGTCGACCATGGAACGGACCGTGGTCTCGCTCTGGCCCACGCCCACGGTCTCCACCAGAACCACGTCGAAGCCGGCGGCCTCGCAGACCAGCATGGTTTCCCTGGTTTTGCGGGCCACGCCACCCAGGGTGGTGCCGGCGGGCGAGGGCCGGATGAAGCAGCGTTCGTCCCGGCTGAGCCGCTCCATGCGGGTCTTGTCGCCGAGGATGGAGCCGCCGGAGATGGAGCTGGACGGATCCACGGCCAGCACGGCCACCTTGTGCCCCTGTTCGATCAGGTGGCAGCCGAAGGTCTCGATGAAGGTGGACTTGCCCACCCCCGGCACGCCGGTGATGCCGATGCGGATGGAATCGCCGGTGTAGGGCAGCAGGATCTTGAGCACCTCCTGGGCCTTGTCGATATGGTGGGCCGCGTTGCTCTCCACCAGGGTGATGGCCCGGCCGAGCACGGCCCGGTCGCCGCGGCGCACGCCGTCGGCGTATTCCTGGGCGGTGAGCTGCGGCCGCCGATGGCGGACCGCGGGTTTCTGCCCCTGCTCGGTGCCGCTGTACGTGCTGATGCCGTCATGGCCGGCCGCCACCCCATCCATCACCCGGCAGGCAAACCCTTCGCACTGGCCTTCGGGAACCCATTCCGGCGTTTTCGTCTTGGGCCTCATGTCGTCTCCTTGCGTGTTGGGGTTGGGGCAGCGCCCCTCCGGCCGGAGAGGGATCCGGAAGAGCGCTGCCCGGGGGGATGCGCTTATTCGGCGTGCAGCCGGGTCTTCAACTCCTCCAGGATCTTCATCGCCGCCACCGGGATGACCGTGCCGGGTCCGAAAATGGCCGCGGCCCCGTTTTCCCGCAGGAACTCGTAATCCGGCGCCGGGATGACGCCGCCGATGACGCACATGATGTCCGGCCGGCCCAACTTCTCCAGCTCCTGCACCAGGGCGGGCAACAGCGTCTTGTGTCCGGCGGCCAGCGAACTGAAGCCGATGATGTGGGCATCGTTCTCCACGGCCTGGCGGGCCGCCTCCTCCGGGGTCTGGAACAGGGGCCCGATATCGACGTCGAAGCCCAGGTCGGCAAAGGCGGTGGAGATGACCTTGGCGCCCCGGTCATGGCCGTCCTGGCCGAGCTTGGCCACCATGATGCGCGGCCGCCGGCCCTCCATCTCCTCGAATTCCTTGGTCATCGCGATGACCTTCTGCACCTCTTCCTTCTCGCTGAACTCCGCCTTGTAGACGCCAGATATCGATCGAATCACGGCCGTGTGCCTCCCCCATTTCTTTTCCAGGGCAAAACTGATTTCGCCCAGCGATGCCCGTGCCCGCGCCGCCTCGATGGACAGGGCCAGCAAATTGCCCTCGCCGGTCTCGGCGCAGTGGGTCAGGGCATTGAGCGCCGCCTGGCATTTGGGCTCGTCGCGCTCGGCCTTGAGCTTGGCCAGCCGCTTGAGCTGGGCCTCGCGCACCGCCGTGTTGTCGACCTCCAGGGTGTCGAGGGCGTCCTCCTTGTCCAGGCAGTAGCTGTTGACGCCGATGATCTTCTCCTTGCCGGAGTCGATGCCGGCCTGGCGGCGGGCGGCGGCCTCCTCGATGCGCATCTTGGGCAGGCCGGTCTCGATGGCCTTGGCCATGCCGCCCAGGCTCTCCACCTCCTGGATCAGGTCCCAGCCGCGCCGCATGATCGCCCCGGTCAGGGCCTCCAGGTAGAACGAACCGGCCCAGGGATCGGCCGGCCGCAGGATGTTGGTCTCGTCCTGGAGATACAACTGGGTGTTGCGGGCGATGCGGGCCGAAAACTCGGTGGGCAGGGCGATGGCCTCATCCAGCGAGTTGGTGTGCATCGACTGGGTGTGGCCCAGGGCCGCGGCCATGGCCTCGATGCAGGTGCGGCAGACGTTGTTGAAGGGGTCGCCCTCGGTGAGGCTCCAGCCCGAGGTCTGGCTGTGGGTGCGCAGGGCCAGGGACTTGACGTTCTTGGGGTTGAAACTCTTGATGATCTTGGCCCAGAGCACCCGGGCCGCGCGCATCTTGGCGATCTCCATGAAGTAGTTCATGCCCTGGGCCCAGAAGAACGACAGCCGCGGGGCAAAGGTGTCGATGTCCATGCCGGCGTTGACCCCGGCGCGGGCATAATCCCAGCCGTCGGCCAGGGTGTAGGCCATCTCGATGTCCGAGGTGGCGCCGGCCTCCTCCATGTGGTAGCCCGAGATGCTGATGCTGTTGTACTTGGGCATGTTTTTCGAGGTGTAGGCGAAGATGTCGGAGATGATCCGCATACTTTGCGCCGGCGGGTAGATGTAGGTGTTGCGCACCATGTATTCCTTGAGGATGTCGTTCTGGATGGTGCCGCCCAGTTGCGACTGCTTGACCCCCTGCTCCTCGGCCGCGACGATGTAGAAGGCCATGATCGGCAGGACCGCGCCGTTCATGGTCATGGACACGGTCATCTGGTCGAGCGGGATGCCGGCGAAGAGCACATTCATGTCCAGGATCGAGTCGACCGCCACGCCGGCCTTGCCGACGTCGCCGACCACGCGGGGATGGTCGGAGTCGTAGCCGCGGTGGGTGGCCAGGTCGAAGGCGATGGACAGGCCCATCTGGCCGGCGGCCAGGTTGCGGCGGTAGAAGGCGTTGCTCTCCTCGGCCGTGGAGAAGCCGGCGTACTGGCGCACGGTCCAGGGTCGCTGCACGAACATGGTGCCGTAGGGGCCGCGCAGGTAGGGCGGGATGCCGGCCATGTAGGCGAGATGGTCGAGGCCGTCGTAATCCTTGCGGGTGTACATCGGTTTGACGTCGATCTGCTCGACCGTCCGCCAGACCAACTCTTCGGCGGAAAGGCCGGTTTCCTTCCTGATGTTGGCCGCCCAGGCCTCATAGCTGGTCGGCGAGACCTTGGGTTGCAGGGCGATGGTGGTAAAATCGGGCGCGCTCATGCGGTCACCTCCAGATGGCGTTGCAGTTTGGTCAGCAGTTCCAGGGCGTTGACGCGGACGTGGAGGAATTCGTCCACCCCGGCTGCCGTGAAGGCCTCGACATGTTCCTTGGGATAGCCGGCGAGGATGACCATGATGCCGGCATCGGCACTCTTGAGCCGCTCGACCAGCGGTGGCACCAGTTCAGGATAGGTGGCGTCGGTGGAGCAGATCACCACCGCCTTGGCGCCGGAGTCGAGCGCGGCCCGGGCGGCCTCGTCCACGGTGGCGAAGCCGTTGTTGCCGATGGTCTCGAAGGCGCCGACATTGAAGAAGGCGGTGGCGAAATCGGCCCGGGCCTTGTGCTGCGGAATCGAGCCCATGTTGACCAGGAAGAGCTTGGGCGTCTGGCCGGTGCGGGCGATATGGGCCTCGGTGAGCCGGCGGATGCGCTCGAAGGGTTCGGCGCCGCGATGGCGATTGAGCGGCTGGACCTTGGCCGGTTCCCCGTCGACGTGCAGGGCCGCGGTGAGCTGGCCCAGGCTGGCGCCGGCGCGGACGGCCTGCACGGCCTTGGTCATCAGGGTCGCGTCCTGGGCGGCCATGCTGTCCCGCACCGCGGCCAGGGCGGTATCGCAGGCGGCCCGGTCGACGGTGGCATTGTGCGCGGCCAGGGCCTCGGTCCGCTGCCGTTGCAGGGCGGCGTGATCGACGGGTTCGGCCAGCTGCCGTTTTTCCTGGAGGTTCGGGTACATGTTGGTGCCGACGAACCGGTCGGTGCGGGTGGCGATGTTCTTGGCGCGCCGCTCGGCCACCGCCGCCACCTCGGCCTGGGGCATGCCCTGCATGAGCGCCTTGGCCATGCCGCCGGCCGCCTCGACATCCTGGAAGAGCTTCCAGGATTTCTCCGCCAGTTGGGCGGTGATCTTCTCCACGTACCAGCAGCCGCCGGCCGGATCGACCACCTTGTCGAAGTGGCCCTCCTCCTTGAGCACGATGTGGACGTTGCGGGCGATGCGGCGGGAGAACTCGTTGGGGGTGCGGAAGATCTCGTCGAAAGGACCGACATGGAGGCTGTCGACGCCGCCGGCGATGCCGGAGAAGGCCTCGGTGGAGACGCGCAGCATGTTGACCCAGGGATCGACCTCGGTCTTGTTCCAGCGCGAGGTCCGGGCATGGATGCGCATCTTCTGCGCCTCCTCGTTGCCGCCGAAGGAGGCGACCACCTGTGCCCAGGCCAGGCGCGCCGCCCGGAACTTGGCGATCTCCATGAAGAAATCGCCGCCGATGGCGAATTCGAACGTCATCCGGGGGGCGATCTCATCGATATGCAGCCCGCGGTCCAGCAGGGCACGGATATAGGCCACGCCGGTGGCCAGGGCAAAGGCGATGTCCTGGACCGCGCTGCCGCCGCTGTTCTGGTAGCCGTCGACGCCGACCGCGATGGTGTGCAGTTCCGGCGCTTGGGCCACGGCCCAGCGGGTGAGTTGGGCCATGCGGTCGTAGGCCGTCTCCAGGGGACAGGGCAGGGTGCCTGCCACCGCGAGGGTGCCCAGGGGATCGACCACCAGCGAGCCCCGCAAGGCCGCCGTCGATGCGCCTTGTTCCTCCACCAATGCCGCGAGCAGGGCCGCCGGCCCGATGCCGGTGGCGCCGCAGGTCAGGCGGAACGGCAGCGAGGTCAGGTCGATGCCGGCAAAGGCGGCCTGGGCGTCGGCCAAAGTGGCGAGCGACAGACCGCCGGCGCCGACCGCTTCCTGCGGTGCCTGGTCGGGGTTGTCGCCGTGCAGACTCGCCCGGTCGAGGACGATGTTCAGGCTGTTCTGGCCCCGGCCCAGGTCGAACTGCGCCGCCCGGTTGAAGGCCTCCGGCTCGGCCAGGGTGATCTCCTGGGCGATGTGCCAGGCGTTGACCACGTGGCCCGATGCCGTCGTGCCCCGCAGATACGGCGCCTGGCCCGGCAGGGTGTCCACCTGCGGCAGGCCGTCGAGGTCGTGCATGAAGTACATGGGCTGGATGTCGATGCCCTCGTAGGTCTTCTTGACCAGGGTCTTGTCAAAGGGCTTGCCCTTGAGTTCCTTTTCCACCGCCGCCAGCCACTGGGCATGGGTATTGGTGGGAAAATCGCTGAGAATATCCAATGCTGTTCCCATTCCACACTCCTTGTTACTTGTTGAACAAAAAACCCCCGGCCCTGTTCGGACCGGGGGTTCCCCTGTTTCTGCACCATCGGTCCATGCCTGGCGGCATGGAGGTCGAGCACGGGTGCTGGGATCAACAACGGGAACCACGGCCGTCAACGCTGATCGGAAAATCGGCAGGTCTTCTGGCTTCCGGATCGATCTACTCTCCGCGCCTTCCCGATCAATCGATCAGTGGCGTCGTGCGGATTTCGTCCCCGGTTACAGCGGCCGGACCGCAACGGATTTGCACCGTTTTCCCTGTTGGGCCATACTGCTATGGCACCGATTTTCTGTATGAAAAAATAAAACCGTACTGCTGGTGGACCGGTTTCGCTCTTCTCCACAGGGCAAAAAAAATCCCCGGATCAATGCGACATTGATCCGGGGATGCCCTGGTTTATCCACGTATCGACGCCTTCCCTGGTCCAGGGGGAAAGCACTGGCATGTTTTCAGGCAGGTCTTCTGACTTCCGGATCGTCCTCTAGGCTGCGCCTTCCCAACCATGCGGTCAGTGACATCATTGCAGCCTTTGTCCCCGGATACAGCGGCGGGCCCGTCCCCGATTCACACGGGGTTCCCTTTTCATCCTTGCGGAACCTGAAATGCGTACATCTAAAAACAGAGACACTTAAGCGGCCTGCCAGAATATTGTCAAGCACAAAATTCTTCTTTGTCTTTCGCGCCGATTGCACCGAGGCGCGGCGACCTGTTCCGGGGCTTTTTCGAAGATTCGCTATTTTTAGTGTTGAACAGAATCTGATAACACAATATATAGCGTTAACGGTTGCGCTCCGCCTTGCCGGGCGGAGGCAGTAAAAGGGAATCCGGTGCGAATCCGGAACTGTCGCGCAGCGGTCATCAGGAACGAACGTTGTCGTATACACTGGTCGAGCACCGGGAAGTGACAACCAGTAGGCTTCCACACGCCTGAAAGTCCGAAAACCTGCCGTTCAACGGCAACTCTGCATCGGGGTTGTCATCCGATTCACTCGTCTTCTCGCGTCAAGGAGAGAGCCATGCCTCAAGTCTGTCCCCAGTCGTCCGTCAGAGTTTTCACCACCATAAAAAAACGCGATCAGCGCCTGGCACCGTTCGAGGCCGGCAAGATCACCAATGCCCTGCACAAGGCGGGGCAGGCCACGGGCGAGTTCGACCTGCCCGTGGCCCGGCGGCTGACCATGCACACCCTGGCCGTCGCCCAATCCGTCATCGACTCCGACATTCCCGGCGTCGAGGAGATCCAGGACGTGGTGGAGGAGGTCCTGCTCTCCTCCCCGTTCAAGAAGACGGCCAAGGCCTACATCCTCTACCGGGACCAGCATGCCCGGCTCCGGGAGATGGTGACCCAGACCGACCTCGCCCTGATCGACGGCTATCTGCAGCAACTCGACTGGCAGGTGCAGGAAAACTCCAACATGTCCTATTCCCTCCAGGGATTGAACAATTACATCTCCAGCGAGGTCAGCCGGACCTACTGGCTCAACAAGATCTATTCCACCGAGGTGCGCAACGCCCATCAAAACGGCGATCTGCACATTCACGATCTCAACCTGCTCTCGGTCTACTGTGTCGGTTGGGACCTGCGCGACCTGTTGCTGAGCGGGTTCACCGGTGCGCCCGGCAAGGCGGAAAGCGCACCGGCCAGGCATTTTCGCAGCGCGCTCGGCCAGATCGTCAACTTCTTCTACACCCTGCAGGGGGAGGCCGCCGGCGCCCAGGCCTTTTCCAGTTTCGATACCCTGCTCGCCCCCTTCATCCGCCACGATCGGCTCGCCTTCCGGGAGGTCAAGCAGGCCCTGCAGGAATTCGTTTTCAACCTCAACGTGCCCACCAGGGTCGGTTTCCAGACGCCGTTCACGAATTTGACCATGGATCTCGCGCCGGCATCGAATCTCAGGAAGGTCCCGGTCGTGATCGGTGGCCGGGAAAGGGATACCGTCTACGGCGAGTATCAGCACGAGATGGACATGCTCAACCAGGCCTTCCTGGAGGTCATGGCCGAGGGCGACGCCCGCGGCAGGGTCTTCACCTTCCCCATCCCGACCTACAACATCACCGCCGACTTCGATTGGGACCACCCCGGCCTGGAACCGCTCTGGCAGACCACGGCCCGTTACGGCCTGCCCTATTTCGCCAACTTCATCAATTCCGACCTGAGCCCGGACGACGCCCGATCCATGTGCTGCCGGCTCCGGCTCGACACCCGCGAACTGGCCAAACGGGGCGGTGGTCTGTTCGGGGCCAATCCGCTGACCGGATCGATCGGCGTGGTCACCATCAACATGGCCGCCCTCGGTTGTCAGGCTGTCGACGAAGGCGATTTTTTCAAGCGCCTGGACCGGATGATGCAACTCGCCAAAACGTCGCTCGAAACCAAGCGGAAGGTGCTGGAGAGCTTCACCGACAGAGGGCTCTACCCCTACATCCGCTTCTATCTCCGCGGCATCCGGCACCGGTTCGGCCGCTACTGGGACAATCATTTCTCGACCATCGGCCTCATCGGCGCCAACGACGCCTGCCTCAATCTGCTGGGCAAGGACATCGGCACCGAAGAGGGGCGCGCCTTCGCCCTGCGCATCCTCGATCATATGCGCTTGCGTTTGCAGCAGTTTCAGGGCGAAACCGGCAATCAGTACAATCTGGAGGCCACTCCGGCGGAGGGAACCGGGCACAGGTTGGCCAGGCTGGACATCCGCCGCTTTCCCGACATGCGCGCCTCGCTGTTCTGTCCGGGCGAGGAGAGGACGCCGATCTACTCCAATTCGACCCAGTTGCCGGTCAATTACACCGACGACATCTTCGCCCTCCTCGATCACCAGGACGAACTCCAGGCAAAATACACCGGCGGCACGGTGGTGCATTGCTTCGTCGGCGAATCCGATATCGACCCGCAGGCTGTCAAGTCCTTCATCAAGACGGTGTGCCGCACCTACCGGCTCCCCTATTTCACGGTGACGCCCACGTTTTCCATCTGCCCCAGCCACGGGTATCTGGCCGGCGAGCACGCCCTCTGTCCGCAGTGCCAGGCGCGGACCGAGGTCTATTCGCGGGTGGTGGGCTATCTCCGCCCCGTTCAGCACTGGCATGAGGGCAAGCAGGCGGAGTTCGCCGCCCGGACGACCTATGACCGCGCATTCTGATGCGTTGGCCGGCCTCGTCATCGGCGGCTGCTGTCCGGCCAGTTTCATCGATTTTCCCGGCAGGGTCGCTGCGGTGGTTTTTTTCCAGGGATGCGGTTTCCGCTGTCCCTACTGCCACAATCCGCAACTGATCCCCCGCAAGCCTGCGGGAGCGTATGCGCCGGCGGAGGTCCTTGACCGCCTGGCGGCTCGGCGCGGCAAGCTCGGCGGGGTGGTGGTCAGCGGCGGCGAACCCACGCTCCAGCCCGCGCTGCCGCAGTTCTGCGCTGCTGTGCGGGCCATGGGCTATCCGGTCAAACTGGACACCAACGGCAGCCGGCCCGATCTGCTGGCCGGCCTGCTGGCCCAAGGCCTGGTCAACTATGTGGCCATGGATCTGAAGGCGCCGCCGGCGCGATATGCCCTGCTGGCCGGAACCCGGGTCGACGTCGGCACCATTTTCCGCTCCGCGGCCCTGATTGCCGCCAGTGGCGTCGAGCATCACTTTCGGACCACCTATGACCGGTCCCTGCTGACCCCGGAGGATGTGCAACTCATCCGGGAGATGGTGCCGACAGGTTCCAGATACGTGGTGCAGCCCTGCCGTTAGCCGGGCCTTCTGTTCGCCGTGCTGCGGGATTGAGTCAGCGGGGCGGGCAGGGCCGTCATGGCCTGGGGCCGCTGAACCCGGCGGTTTTCATGGCCGACCTGCCAACAGGAAACGGAGCAGACCCGCGAGGCCCGTCGGGAAGGAAGCGGTCCGCCCCGGCCGGGCCGCGACAACAGCCCGTACCCCCGTTATCCGCCGGTTCGTTCCAGGCGCCATCGCGGCCGCCATTTTTCCACATCCCCGGCGGTGCGCACCTCCACGCCACCACCCTGGTATGTGCCGTCGACCTCGCCGATGCGCTCTTCCATGTCGCCCTCGACCATCAGGGCAGCGTCCTGAACGGCGGCCAGAAGATCGGCGTCGGCCTGCCAGAGTCCCCGGCTCTGCGCCTCGAGCAGACGGCGGCTGATCTCTTCCAGGGCATACGGGTTTTCCCGGCGCAGCCATGCCAGGGTATCCCGATCCCGGACATAGGTGGCAGCCACCCGATCGAACACCCATCCGGCCACGGCGCCGGTGGTGGCGCTCCAGTGGAACAGGGTGTTCACCCGGCTCGACACCTCGCCGGCGCCCCGGTAGCCCTGGCGTTTCCTGTCGTCGAGCCAATGCGGGTTGAGTAGTTTCGCCGTGACTGCGGCTTCAAGCTCTTCCTTGAAATCGCGGACCGAGTGGTCTCCTGCGGCGTTGTTGTCCGCCCAGTAGATTCTGGCCCGGCGGCCGCTCACCGCCTTGGCCGCCACCGACATGCCGCCCAGGGCCCCGGCGGCGCAGCCGCAGTCCATTGGGTCGTATTCCGGCGCATACTGCCGCATGAAGGTCACGTCCACGGTTGCGAGGGTGCCGGCGAACAGCCGGAACGCTTCCGCACCCGCCACCCGGGCGAACGATCCCGCCCGGTCCGAACCGTAGGCGTAGCCGCTCCAGTTGAGGTAGGTCTCGGCGAGGTCGTCGTCGTTTTTCCAGGCCGAGGCGTCCAGGGCCAGGCCGACGCCGGTCCCGTGGGCGCCGGGCGCCGAGGAGAAGACCCGGAAACTGGCCAGCCGGCGCAGTTCGCCATCCGGACGGGCCTCGCCCAGCTCCCGGCGCAACTCGGCCATCCGCGCCAGGGTGTGTTTGCGGATGCAGTTGCGTTCCATGGGTTCGTCCAGGTCCCCGGCCATGACCGCGGCCTCGTCGAGCAGATCGGCGAAATGCGGCACCATGTCGCGGAGGAGGGAACTGGTCTGGATGACGGCATCCACCCTGGGGCGGGCGATCGTCTGCCCGTCGTCCAGGGTGAGGGCCAGGTCGTCGAGGGGGATCGGTTCCACCCCGGCGACCCGGCCGTTGTCCCGCCAGATCGGCCGCATGCCCATCAGCCAGAGAATCTGACAGAGGACCTCGCCGTCGGATTTGAAGGCATCGATGCTCCAGAGGCTGATGCCGACGCTTTCCGGAAAGCGGCCCTCTTCGTCCAGATGCCTGCGCAGCAGGTTGTCGGCCAGTTGCCGGCCGACCTCCCAGGCCGCTAGGGTGGGCATGGCCCGGACGTCGCTGGTGAAGAAATTCCTGCCCGTGGGCAGGGCCTCGATTGCGCCCAGGGCCAGCGAGCCGCTCAAGCCCGGTTCGATGTAGCCGCCGGCCAGGGCCTTGAGCAACTGGGGAATTTCCCGGGTACATTCACCGATGCGGCCGCCCGTGTCTCGGCACCACTGCTCCAGCCGCCGGAAGCGCTGCCGGTCGATGCCGGCGGGCGGCGGCAGCGCTGTTTGCAGCAAAGCGGCCAGGAGGGCGGTGGCATTGTCGAAGACGGTGCCACCGGGCCTGCCGTTCCAGGCGGCGATTTCCGCGAGGGTAGGGAGATCGGCCACGGGTTTGGCGAGGATGGTGGCCAGCATGGCGGCAATCCCCTCCGTATCGGGGGCGGTGCCGAGCAGGTGCAGGCCCGTGGGCGACAGCATCCGTTGCATGCGGGCGATGCGGCGGGACAGTTGCGCGACCGCCTCGGCAAAGGCCGCTTCGCCGGCCGCTGCCGCCGGACCATCAAGAAATCCCAAGCGGCGCATCAGCGGCGTCATCCGTTCGCGCAGCACCTGCTGCCGTCCCGCTTCCCCATGCAGTCCGGCCTTCTGGTACTGCGCCAGCAAGGCCGCCAGTTCGACGGTCGATTCATCCGGCCTGACCGGCCGCTGCACCGGCACGAGATGGTCGACGATCACTGCCCGGCCCCGTCGCTTGGCCACCAGTCCCTCGCCGGGCACGTCCATGACGTAGAGGGAGATGTTGGGCAGGTCGCCCAGGCTGATTTCCGGAAAGCAGGCGTCGGACAGGCCGACCTGCTTGCCGGGCAGAAACTCCAGGGACCCGTGGGCGCCGAAGTGGAGCACCGCGTCCGAGGTGTCGCGGATGTAGCCGTAGGTGGCCAGCCAGTGCGGCGGCGGCGACAGATGTGGATCGTGGAGGATGCGGCAGACCTCGCCGGTGCATTTGGCGCCGTAGCAGCCCCGTTTGGGCTGGACCATGATCTGCAGCTTGCCGAAGCGCAGGCCGGTGACCAGCAGCGTGGCCTCGCCGTTGCGGCGGTACACCATTCCTTCGCCGGGAAAGGGGCCCCAGTCGGCTTCGACCCGCGCCCTGGCCGACGCCGGCATGCCGGCCAGCAGCCTGTGGTACTCCCCGGCATCCGTGTGGTGGAGCACGCCGCCCTTGGCCACGATCTCGTCGGCGGTGGTCCAGCGGAATTCGGAGATGGCCTTGCGTTCCAGCAGCAGGGCGAGCAGGGCCGCGCCGTCCTCGGGCGCCTCGCCGGTATCGTAGCCGGCCTCGCGCAGGGCGGCGATCAGGGCGGCCAGGCTGGCGAAGGTATCGAGGCCCACGGCCATGCCCAGGGTGGCTTCCACACCCTTGCAGGGATTGTTGTGGAGAACGACGGTCAACCGTTTGTCCCGGTTGTCGAGCCGTCGTAATCCGATCCAGCGGCGCACGCGGCGGCAGAGATGGTCGATGCGGTCCTCCAGGGGCAGGGACCGCCGGAACGACAGCCCGGTGCGGGGATCGGTCTCGGCTGCCGTGGCGGCCACGACCGTGGGTTCGATCACCCCGGCCATCTCCGGCTGGGTCAGACTGTAGACCATGGACTGGGCGCCCGCGCCGCAACCGGTTGTGTCCTGCCGCCACTGTTCCGGGGTCTGGTGGTACAAACGGATCAACTGGAAGACCGGAACGTCCAGGGCCGTGAGGAATATGACATCCTCGGGTCGGGCGAGCAGCCGGCCGGCCAGCAGGTTGAGTACGGCCTCCGGCGCCGCTTCCCGGAAAAAAGGCAGCCAGGGCGCGCGCTGCTCCGGCGGCAGGCCGCTGTCGGCCATGCCCTCGGTAACCACGCACAGCGGCGTCAGGTCGTGGCGTTCCAGGGCGCGGACCACCGCGTCGATCTCGGCATGGTTGCCCTCGGCGATGTGGCCGTAAAAGCACAGCAGCCCCACGAGCGGCCGATCCGGCGATGCGGTTCCGCGGCCGTCCCGCCAGCGGAGATAGTCGGCGGCGGTGGCGAAGAGGTGCGGATGGTCGGGATGGTAGACGCCGACGGTCCGCACCGGTTCGGGCGGGTCGCAGGCGAGGGCGCGGTCAATGGCGGCGGCGAGGAAGCGGATGCCGTTGCAGTAGTTGTCCGCCGAGATCCGCGCCAGATAGTGCTCGAATCGCGTGGCCTGCGCCGGCGAAAAGGTGGTGAAGCCGGGCGGGATCTCCTGGCCCAGACCGATGCGGTGGGCCGTCTTCCGGGCCGCGGCCAGGAGTTGGTCGTGCAGGGGCAGATCGTGGTACAGGTGCGCGATGCAGATGTCCACGGTGCCGCTTGCCAGGAAGTCGATGGCCTCTTGCCCCGCAGCGAACGGGGAGAAAAAGGTCAGCTCGATCCCGTCGCCGGCAAGCAGGCCGCATGCCCGGGACCAGGTCTGGGCCTGGAACATCTGGCCGTGGAGAAAAACGATCCGCATACCTTTTCCTGAAGCGGCCCGGTGGAGCGCACCGGGCCGCCCGTGGTCAGATGACGGCAAACCGCATCGCTTTATTGCAGATGGGCCATGGCCGTCTTCAGCTGCGCCACCCACATGTCGGCGATGGCGTCGAACTCGGCCAGGCCCTTCATCACCGGCACGCTCTCGATGCCCGCCTTGGTCAGCTGGCTTTTCCAGGAATCCGGCTCGTCGCCGGCCATGTCGTTCATGGCGTGGTCGCCGGCCACGGTCATGAAGGGGATGAGGTAGGCCTTCTTGATGTTCTTCTGCACCAGCATCTCCTTGATCTCGTCAAAGGAGGGCGAGCCCTCGACCGTGCCCACGTACACGTTGGGGTCCATCTTCTGGGCCTTGTACATCAGGGCGCTGTAGATGGCGTCGCTGGGATGGTGGGTGCCGTGGCCCATGAGCACCACCGCCTCGTTCGCCTGCCGCGCCTTGGGCACGACCCGGGCCATGACCTCCTTCAGGGCCTTGTCCATGGTCTCGTCGCTGACCAACAGCGGCGACGACACCACCACCTTGTCGATGCCGCCGCTCATCTGGCCGAACAGGCGGGCATTGTCGTAGAGTTCGTGGAATTCGGCGCCCGGAATCATGTGCAGCGACTGCACCGCCACTTTGGTGTAGCCGTCGTCCATCAGCCGGGCCAGGGCCACCTCCGGCGAATCGATATGGGTGCCTTCCTTCTCCAGTTTCTTGCGGATGATCTTGGAGGTGTAGGCCCAGCGCACTTCGGTCTTGGGAAAGGCCGCCTTGACCCGCTGCTCGACGGTGCGGAAGGCCGACTGGGCGCTGTCCACGCTGGTGCCGAAGGTGACCAGCAGGATGGCCGGTCCCTTGTCTTCCTTGGCCGGATGCCCCGCGGCCACGCACCACCGGGCCTGGAGGCCGGCAAGCAGAACGGCCGCGCAGGCCAGTATCATCCATTGTTTTTTCATCAGGTTACGCCACATACGAATTTCTCCTTTCAAGGGTTGGGGTTGGGAAAAGCCATGGCTGCACCGGCCATGGCGGGTTTACGAAATTGATTGGGGCGGCGACGGCACCCCGCCCTGGCCGCCCGTCGGGCGGGTTTGCAGCAGGGTCGCATAATCGATGCGATCCTGAAACCGCTTGGTGCGGGTAAGGGTGGTGTCCACCACAAGGCGGCAGTGTTCGCCGGGTGCGGCCAGCACCTCTTCCCAGCGCCGATGTCCCTGGGGCGGCAGCCAGATGCCCGCGCCCTCCGGGGAACACACGGCCACCGCCGCCTGCTCGATGGTGCGGGCGCCGCCCAGCAACCGCACAGTCTCGTCGAACAGCCGACTGAAGATGACGACCAGGTCGGCACCCTCCTTGGCGCAGGCCAGCACCATTTCGGGATGACGGAGCGCGTTGTGGGGCAGCAGGCGCACCCGCGCCGGGCCGCAGTCGCGGGCCGGAAAAGGCTCTTCTTTTTCGCCGGCCGGAGTATCCCAGGTCCAGGCAGCGGCTTCCTCGCCGCCGTCGAACCAATGGGCGACCGCGCCGGAGGCGGCAGTGCGGACGAGCGCCGCTTTCTGGCCGGTGGCGGCGCATTGGCGACGCAGATCGTCCAGCTCCGCCTCGCTGTAATCGCGGGCGGGCAGGATGTGGAGCCGGTCGGCATCGCCCCCGGTTTCCCTGAGTGTGGCCAAGATCGTCGCCAGGTCCGCCTGCGGGCCGGGACAATGGCAGCAGACCTGCAACCGGCCCGGCTGCGGCAGTTGCAGGAACGGGGTCAGGTCGCCGATCCCGGTCAGGTTGAGGTAACAGGACCGCGCTAGCGCCCCTGGCCGCGTTGCCAGCCGCTTGAGCCGCTGCCCCGATTTGAGCAGGCCGTCGTCGTTTAAGGGCAGGTTGATCCGCATCAGCTTCGAGGTCCGCGCCCGTTTCTCCAGGAGCAGGGTGCCGTGCGGGCTGACCAGCGCCGAGGGCGCCTGGCGGCAGTCCATGACCGCGTCCAGGCCGGTCCGGTTGCAGGCCGCCACGAACAGGCCGTTTTCCAAAGCCCTGGCTCGCCAGATCTCCAGGGGATCGAGTCCGGTGGGCGGCCAGTTGGCGACCACCAGCAGAAGGTTCGCGCCGCGCAGGGCCGTGACCCGCGGCATCAGGCTGTGGTAGGAGTCGGAGCAGATGAGCACTCCGATTCGGCCCCAGGGCGTGGCAAAGGTGTTGTCCTGGCCGGGATCGCCGGGGCAGGCCCAACGGAATTCGGCGTTGATCTTCCGGTAGCGGCAGACCACCTCGCCCTCCGGCCCCAGGACAAAAGCGCTGTTGAACAGCATGCCGGTGCGCGGCTCCCGCTCGGCCAGACCGACGCAGACGTAGTAGCCGAAGGTCCGGCACAATTCGGCCAGGCCGCTCAGGGTCGGGCCGTCGGCGGTTTCGGCGTACGGCTCCATGTCTCGGATGTCGGCGAAGGAATAGCCGGAGAGGGCGAGTTCCGGCGCGACCACCAGCTGCGCCTTCTTTTCCCCGGCCTCCCGGCACAGGGCCAGCAGGTGCTGCCGGTTGCGCTCCGGCTGTTTGTGCGCCACGGCCAGATGGACGAGGGCCAGTTTCAGGGACGGCATGCTTCCCTCCGGGCAAAGGCGTCGACGGGCAGGAGCACCGGTTGTTCGTTCATGCTGTCTTCCTCCAGACAGACGCGGGCCAGGGTTTGGTAGAGATCGCAGGCCAGGAAGCGCGCCGGCACGGGGTTGTAGAAGAGCCGGCTCGGGCATTCGTTGGGGCAGCGGTGCTCCAGGGGACAGGCGGCGCAGTCCCGCCGCTCGGTGGCGAGCGCCGGCGCGGGCAGGGCGGTGCGGGCGGGCGCGTCGATATCCAGGGCGAATCGTTCGTCGCCCAGCGTCTGGCCGCAGGGAAAGCAGCGGCCGTCCGGATGCACGGCCAGGCTCGTTTTCGCCGCGGCCTGGCAGAACGAACGGGCCGGCCGTTCGGGTCGGGCCAGCATGCGCCGCACCAGATCCCATTCCCGCAGAAGCAGCGGCACCTCCCGCTGCCGATTGATGGCGGTCAGAGCCTTGACCAGCGCCTCGATCCCGCGGATGAGCGAGCCGGATTCGGCGGGACAGGGACCGTCGGCCTGCGCCAGGGTGTTTCCCTTCATGACCAGCAGGTCGAGGCCCATGCCCCTGGCCTGGCGGAAGGCCGCCAGCAGCCAGGCCAGCCGGTCCAGTTGCCCGACGTTGCGGTCGCAGACCACCGTGGTCACCCGGAAGGGGATCTGTTCCGCTTCGAGCAGCATCAGGCCGCGCAGGGTTTCCGCAGCCCGGCCGCGCAGGCCTTCCTGCATCCGGGGCGAGCCGTCGAGGCTGACGCCCACCTGGAGACGGAACCGCCTGATCAGATCGACGATCTCTGGGCGCAGGCGGGTGGCGTTGGTCTGCACGGCCATGGTCCAGGGGCGCGCCAGTTGCTCGGCCCGTTCGCCGGCCGCCTCGATCAGGTGCGGCACCAGGCAGGGTTCGCCGCCGGTCAGTTGAATGTGCAAGGGACCGGTGCCGGACCCGGCGAGAGCAAAGGCCCTGTCCAGGGTGGCTCTGTCCATGTCCCGCCGCGCCGCCGGCATGCCGTGGTAGCAATAGCGGCATTGCAGGTTGCAGCGGGTGGTCAGCGCCAGGATCAGGTAATTGATCTGGCCGGGAATGGGTGGCTGTCGTGCGAGCGCCGCCATCAGAATTCGATTCCTTTTTGGGCCTTGACCCCGCTTTTCAGGGGATGCTTGACCATGCGTACCTCGGTGACCAGGTCGGCGGCGGCGAGCAGCGGTTCCGGGGCGTACCGGCCGGTGATCACCACGTGCTGGCCCGGATTGCGGCCGGCGAGAAAGGCCAGGCAGGGATCGAGGTCGAGCATGCCATAGTGGAGCAGGTAGGTGAACTCGTCGAGCACCACCGTATGGTAGTCCCCCGAATCGATGGCCTGGCGGGCGAAGGCCCAGGCTTCTTGCGCCAGGCGCGTGTCCTCCGCCAGGTCGGCCGATTTCCGGGTGAATCCCTTGCCCATGACGTGGAAGTCGATCAGGCCGGCGAACCGTTTGACCGCCTCCATCTCGCCGTAGCGCCAGCTTCCCTTGATGAACTGGATGAAACAGGTTTTCAGGCCGTGGCCCGCGGCCCGCATGGCCATGCCCAGGGCGGCGGTGGTCTTGCCCTTGCCCTCGCCGGTGTAGACGATCAAGAGTCCCTTGCTCATTACGATGTACCGTTCCGGTTCGTGCCGCCGTCTTCCGATAGCCAGTTGCCGGCGGCATCCGGTCGAAAGTCAGAAGTTATAGGTCAAACCGACCAGAAAGTTGCGTTCCGGCATCAGGTAGCCGCGAACCCATTCCACTTCCTGATCAAAGAGGTTGAGGACGCTGCCCTTCACCTCCCAATGCTCGTCGAACCGGTAGCGCAGGGTCAGATCCCAGTAGCTGAACGCGCCTTTTTCCTCGACTTGGTAGGTGTCCCAATTGTCGATCATCTGCGGCCCGATCAGGGCATGGCTCAGTTGCCCGCTCAGACCCTGATAGCCGATGTTCAGCCCGGTTTTTATCTCGTAGTCCGAGGTGTAGAGCAGATCGCTTTGGGTCAATTCGTCGCGATAGGTGGTGTTGAAGGTCATGTTGGACCAGAGCGAGGCGGTGAACGGCAGACGGAAGGTCTTGTCGAGAGCCCATTCCACACCGATATCGAAGCCGGTGAGCGTCGCGTCGCCGTGGTTTTCGTACGTGCTGACCGTCTGCCCCCCTTCCGAATACACCTTGGAGACGATCTTGTCCTCGTAATCGGTATGGAAGTAGCTGAACTTGAATGTCACCGGGCTGAAGAACAGGTCGAAGCCGATGTCGTAGCTCATGCTCGTTTCCGGGTCGAGATCCGGATTGCCGCGGTAGTGCACGTCCCTTGTGGTATGGTAGTAATCGGCGGACAACTGGTCGGCGGTGGGCGATTTGAAGCCTTCGCCGGCATTGGCCCGCAGCCGGAGTTTTTCGTCGAAGAGCTTCACGCCCACGCCCACCTTGGGCGACACATGGCTGTAATCCTCGCTCCGTTCGTTGAAACTGGCGTAGGAGCCTGTCTCCGCCCGCTTGGTGGTGACGTCGAAACGGTCGTAGCGGGCGGCGGCGATAATGTTGACCCGGTTGTCGAGGAGATCGAGCGAGTCCTGGATAAAGAGGGCCTGATTGTCGTAATCGAGCCCCGGCGTATAGGGCCGTGCCGGCAGGGAATCGGCGACCCCATAGGATTTCTTCTCCAGGTTTTCCATGGTAAAACCGGCGAGCAGGCTGTTCCAGGAGGTCATCTTCCAGGTGAACTGATGATCGGTTCCCACGGTTTCGTCGATGTATTTGGTCTGATAGGAATCCGGGTCGGAATTGCCATAGGAATTGCCGGAGAACCAGTGGTTCTTGTCCCAGAGGTAATAGGCCATCCCCCGCCAGTGCACGGCGCCCCCGAAGAAATCGCCATTGTATTCCAGATCGGCGTACCCGGTGCTTTTGTCGTTGTGATCGTCATATTCCTTCACGTAGGAGGAATAGGTCCCGGCGGCCCAACTGGGCGACTCGCTGGTCAGGTCGGAGTAGTTGCCGCCCAGGCGCAATTCGTGGCGTTCGCTGAACGCATAGACGAAGTTGCCGCCGATGTTCTTTTTCTCCACCCCGCTGTTGTACACCGTGCCGAAGGTCGGGTCCTTGTAATCGCCGATATCGTCGATATCGGCCGTGGCAAAGAAACGGAACTTCTCGTTGACTTCGCCGCCACCGGTCACCTGGGTTTTGTAGTAATCGAAACTGCCGTATTCGCCGCCCACGGAACCGCCCAGCTTGCCGTCGCCCTTCTTGGTGATCAGGTTGACCACGCCGCCCATGGCCGCCGAACCGTACAGGGCCGAGGCCGGCCCCTTGATGACCTCCACCCGTTCGATCCGGTCCAGGTTGATCTTGGCGGCATTGCCCGTGCCGATCCGGTGGCCGTCGACGAGGATCAGCACATAACCGGCCAGATCGGCGCCATGGGCATCGGTACGGAAACCGCGCAGGCCGATGGGGCTGAGCAGGCCATTGTATTTGTGGTAGTGGCCGGTAACGTATTTGCCGACCAGATCGCCGACATCGGCGACACCGGACATCTCGATGGTTTCCCTGGTGATCACCTGGGTGGTGACCGGCACGTCGATGGAGCGCTCTTCGGTACGGGTGGCGGTCACGATCATGTCGTCGCCCTTCACGGTCTGCTTTTTCCCCTCGGCCGCCGCCGGCACGGCCAGCAACGGCACCAGCGCCAGAGCATACACCAATCGATCGATCTTCACCTGCTTCGTCGGGTACATCTTTTCCTCCTTTGTGTGTTCATCCGGTTCGGTTGCGTGGAAGAAGCAGGACACGATTCATGCAGCGAAGGGCAAGCGGTTCGCCCGCTTGCCTTCTTCTCCGTACATTTCTGCGCGTCACTGCATCCTCGACAGTTTTCGGCACAGCATCGGCAACTGGCAGGTCTTCTGACTTTCCCCCCGTATCGAGGCCTTCCCATGGCCCTGGGCCACAGTGGCGTCGTCTCGATGCGGTTCCCCGGCCGACTCGGCCGGGGCGGGGATCACAGCGGCGGGACCGTTCCCGTTTCGCACGGGATTCCCTTGTCCGCCCCGGATGGATGTCCGGGGCGACCGGCTGCCTGAAAATGGGTGTTTATCGCTCGTTGTCGGCGGTTCCCTCCCTGGTTTCGCCATTGGTCGGGCACTGGCCGCCCGCGGCGCCGGCAGAGTCAACGGTCTGCCATTTGTCGGCAAAGCCCAGCGCCAGGGCGCGGCAGGCCAGGGCGACGAAGGCGGGGTTGCCGGTTTCCGTCCGGGTCGGCGCCACAAGCCGGCGGTAGTCGTCCAGCCGTCCGTAATCGCCGCTGACCGCGCAGGCCGCCTGGGCGGCATAGGCGGCCATGATCTCGCTCCAGCAGGTCTGCGGCAGCACGCCCCAGGCCATCTTGTCCCTGAGATGCACCAGGGCGGCGATGGCGGCGACGGTGGGCGGATCGCGCTCGATGGCATGGAAATTACTCCGCAGAAGGTCCGCCTGGGCGGCATCGAGATGGGCGCAGATGGCGTCCTGCAGGGCCGCCCGGTTCAGGCCGAAGCGCTCCAGATGGATCTTGGCCGAGCACTGCCCGGCCGGGGTCAGGTGGTTCTGCCGGGCGAGCGTGCTCTTGATCGCCTCGTACACCGCCAGACCGATCAGTTCGCCCAGCTTGGCGTGCTTGCCGGCACTGGTCAGCGGCGGCTCGTCGCTTGCCAGGGCCGCCACCCCGATCTGGTCGGTACCGGTGCCGGTGGCCAGGCCGTCGGAATAACGGGAATTGACCGCCAGTTCCTGGAGCACGGCGGTCTTGGCCTCGGTGGCGGTGACGATGCAGCGGGTCAGCGCGCCGGGAATCAGCGGCTTGCCGATGAACAGCATGGTGTTGATGGTGCCCGGTCCGGGCAGGGCGGTGGCCGGCGGCAGCCGCTCGAAGCCCTCGGCGGTCTCCACCACCGAGGCCGGATCGCCGACCCGGCCGGCATTGCCCTCGACCCCGCCGGTGCAGACCGCGGCCACGGTGAGGTCGCGGAAGCTGTGCACCGCGATGCAGGCGTTGTGCATGTTGGCGGCGGTGCCCAGGGTGGCGCAGCGGTCGGCGGGCAGGTCGTGGCGTTCGCAGACCGCGCGCCGGTAGGCGGCGGGATCGCGGGTGGCCATGGGCGGCAGGCGGTGGCAATGGCCACCCGGTTCGCAGCTCTGGTGGTTGTAGAGATAGTCGAGGTCGGTGCGCAGCCCGCCGGCCACCCGGCAGGTGGACAGCACGCTGTGCGGTTTGAGGAAGCGGGCGTAGATGATCTTCTCTTCCCGGTGGATTGCCACGCCGTTGTAGAAGGTGTCGAGGTGCATGTCCGGATCTCCTTGCAAAACGTTCCCTTAGTCCCTGGCCCGGTTGACCGAGTGCAGGGCCAGCCAGAAAAAGGCCAGGCCCACGAGCAGCAGCACCAGATAGTCGATCCCTGCCACCGGGCGGCCCAGGCTGCTGGCCCGGATGGCGTTGGAAGCGTGGGTCAGCGGCAGGCAGTGCAGGGCCGCCTGGACCCAGGCCGGCAGCTTGTCCACCGGGAAAAAGGTGCCGCCCAGGAAGGCCATGGGCGTGATGATGAAGCTGGTCAGCAGGCTCTGGTCGGCGTGCGACTTGACCAGCATGGCCATGGCCACCGCCAGCGAGGCGAAGACGAAGCAGTCGAGCAGCACGGCCAGCCAGAAGAGCGGGCCGTAGTGGAGCACCACCCCGAAGGGCAGGGCCAGCAGCAGGATCACCCCCACCCCCAGGAGCGCCCTGGTCATGCCGGCCAGGGTCTCGCCGGCGACATAGGCCAGGTTGCCGATGGGCGCGGCCTGGAACTCCTCGAAGATGTTCCAGTAGAAGCGGGCCACGTTGATGTCGGTGGCGATGGCGAAGGCCTGGGTCATGCTGGCCATGGCCACCAGGCCGGGAAGGAGGAAATGCAGGTAGGACTGCTCGCCGAAGCGGATCAGGTCGCCCATGGCGTAGCCGAAGGTGACCAGGTACAAAAGCGGCGACACCGCCATGCCCGCCAGCTGGCGCTTGAGCCGGCATTTGAGGATGAGCATCTCGCGGAGATAGATAGCGACGAATCCGTGCATCACGATACCTTCTTGCCGGTGAGGCTCAAAAATGCGTCCTCGAGGTTGACCCGCCGCAGGGTGAAGCCGCAGTCCTGGCTGGCGGAGTAGGAGGTGGCCTCCTCGCGGGTGGCGAAATAGCGGGTCTCCATGGCCTCGCCGTTGATCCGGTCGATGGCCCAGGCGCCGAGCCGGGCCATCAGGTCCTGCGGCCGGTCCAGGGCCACGATCCGGCCCTGGTCGAGAAAGGCGACCCGGCCGGCCAGGAATTCGGCCTCCTCGATGTAGTGGGTGGTGAGGAAAATGGTGGCGCCGTCCTGCTGCACCCGCTTGATCAGCGCCCAGATGCGGCGGCGGATGGCCGGGTCCAGGCCGACGGTCGGCTCGTCGAGAAAGAGGAGCATTGGCTCGTGCATCAGGGCCCGGGCGATCATCAGCCGCCGCTTGAGGCCGCCGGAGAGCTGCTTGACCGGCTGGTCGATGCGGTCGGCCATCTCGACATAATCGAGCAGCTCGGCGGTGCGCGTCCGCCGCCGGGCGGGTGCCATGCCGAACAGGCGGCCGTGGATGTCCAGGTTCTGCCGCACGGTCAGCTCGCTGTCCAGGTTGACGTGCTGGGGCACCAGGCCGCACTGGCGCTTGGCGGCCTGGGGTTCGAGGGTGATGTCGTGGCCGCCGATCGCCGCCCTGCCGCCGCCGATCCGGGTCAGGCCGGTGAGGATGCGGATGGTGGTGGTCTTGCCGGCGCCATTGGGCCCGAGGAAGGCGAACAGCTCGCCCCGGGCGACGCGGAGGTCGATGCCGTCCACCGCCCGCACGGCGCCGTAGGATTTTTGCAGTTGGTCGATTTCGATCATGGTTGCCCTTCCAGGGGTTGGTGTCGGCAAGCGGTCATCGGGGAGGGCCTAAAACCGGAACGTCATGCCTATTTCGAAATACTGCCCCAGCCGGGGATAGTATTCGTTGGCGAACAGGCCGTTGCGGGCGATGTCGCCCGCGCTGGCATAGAGTTCGCCGGTGGAGTTGTAGACCGATTCGATGTCCTCGTCGAAGATGTTGTTGGCCAAAAACCACAGCGACCAGTTGTCCCGCTCGTAGCGGATGCCCAGGTCCACGGTCTGGCGTTGGCCGTATTCGATGCGGTTGAGGTAGTCGACGTAATAGGAGCCGGTGACGTTCAGGTCCACGTTGCAGCGGAGGTGCTCCATGGGAAAGAGGTCGATGCCGACCGTGTACTTGTACTTGGGCACGTGGTTGAGCTGGTAGCCGTCCAGGTCCCGGAATGCCTGGCTGGTCGGCGTGTCCCAGGTGTAGACCCGTTCCCGGCCGCTGGTCCACTCGGCCTCCATGTAGGTGCCGGACAGCCGGTAGCCCAGGATCTCGGTGAGCAGGCCGTTCATCTCCAGCTCGATGCCCTTGTGCTCGGAATCGCCGGTGTTCTTGTAGCCGGCGTAGGACTTGCTGGAATCGTAGAACAGGGCGAACTTGTCCTTGTAGTCGATGTAGAACAGGGAGGCGTTGAGGTTGGCCCATTTGGCGAACCGCTGTTTGTGGCCGATTTCGTAGGTCAGGCTTTCCTCCGGTTTCAGGTCCTCGGGCAGGTTTTCCGGGTTCATGTATTGCATGGCCGACTCGTAATACATGGGCGCCGGATACCAGTAGGAGGTGCCCACCGCGACATAGGTGGTGGCGTCGTCGTGCCAGTGGTAGGCCGGGGCGATGGACCAGGGGTACTTGTCGTGGGTGAGGTCGACCCGGTCGCCGTTGCGGTTGGCCACCTTGTAGCGGACCTCGTCGCGGCGGATGCCCAGGTTGAGTTCGATGCGCTCGCCGAAAAAAAACTGGTTCTGGAAAAAGAGGCCGTATTTTTTCTGGTCGAAATCCATGTCCGCCTTGCGCTTGCCGCTGACATGGCTGGCGCTGGCGGGGTTGAGCGCGTAGGTGCGGGTGTTGTCGAAGGTGGTCAGTTCCATGTCGGCGCCCAGGGTGGGCGTGTAGCGGACTGCGCCGCCGCCCAGGTGCAGGCCGCCGGAAAGATTCAGCTTGTACCGGTCCTGGTCCCGGTCTTCCTCGTAGACGCTGTTGGGGCTCGAATAGATCTGGTAGCGGGAATCGTAGAATTCGTCGAAATGGGTGAAGGCCGCCAGGGCATTGACGAAGCTGTCCGCATCCTTGCGGCGGTAATTCAGGGCGGCGCTGGAGGACTGCTGTTCGGATTCGTTGTAGGAAACCAGGGCGCCGCCCGGCTCCTGCCGGAATTCGTCGGCCCGGCGGTCCGTGTCCAGGGCATAGCGGTTCTTGCCCCGGGTGGTGTCGTAGGTGTTGTCGGTATAGCCCAGGTTGAGACCCAGCCGGCTGTGGCTGTCGATGCTGTAGCCCCCCTTCAGGCTGAGGTTGCCGCGGGTCTGTTCGTCGTGGAGATAGCCGTCGGTGTTGTAGAAGGAACCGTTGGCGAAATAATCCCAGGCGCCCTGGCCGCCGCTGACGGTGGCCGTGGTGTTGGTGGTGTTCCAGGAACCGTAGGAGGTCCCGATTTCGGCGGTGGGCGGCTGGTCCTTCTTGCCGGATTTGGTGACGATGTTGATGACCCCGCGGGCCGAGTCCGATCCGAAGACCGTGGTGCCGGGGGAGCGGAGGACCTCGATCCGCTCGATGTTCGCCACCGGAATGGTCTCGTAGTTGTTGTAGCCGGATTTGCCCAGATCCTGGGGCACCCCGTCCAGGAGTACCAGCGGGCCGCCCGAACTGGAGGAGCGCGTGCCCCGGATGCTCAGGTAGTACTTGGAGGCGCCGTCGTCAAAGACCCCCGGCACCCGGACCAGGGCATCGCCGATGTTCTTCACGCCCATGGTTTCCAGGTCCCGGGCCGTGATCACCGAGATGGAGGCGGGCGTGTCCACCATTTTCACGTCGCGGGTGGCCGCGACCACCATGTCGTCCAGTTTGACCTCTTCGTTGACCGCGGCCTCTTCGGCCTGGCCGGCCCCAGGGCCGAACAGCGCCGGCACGCAGAAGACGATGCCGGCACACAGTGTTCGCGCCATTCGTTGCATGATTCCCTCCCTCCCGTATAAATTTGATATAATTCAGTAAAAACAGGCAAGTGTCAGTTGGCCTTGGCCGAGGCCCTGGCGCGCAGGGCCTGGACATTGTCGGCGATCTCCATCAGCGGCTGCCGCCGCACCCGGTGCGGCAGGACCAGTTCGGCCGCGGTGCGGATATCGTCGGTCGCCACCTCGGTGCGGCCGTCCAGGGCGGCCAGGGTCTTGGCGGTCTTGAGCATGATGATGTCGCCGCGATGGCCGTCCACGCCGACCTCCAGGCAGGTGCGGGCGATCTCGAACAGCAGCGGCCGTTCGACCTGCACCTCGGGATAGAGGGAGCGGGCGATGAGCAGCCGGTCGGCCAGGGCGGCGGACTCGGCCTGCCAGCGGGCGGCGAAGGCCTCCGCGTCCAGGTCGAAGGCGGCCCGCCGTTCCATGATCGCCACCCGGTCCTCGGTGGTGCGGATGCCCTCGATGGTGACGCAGAGACCGAAGCGGTCGAGCAGTTGCGGCCGCAGGTCGCCCTCCTCGGGATTCATGGTGCCCACCAGGGTGAAGCGCGCCGGGTGGGAAAAGGAGACCCCCTCGCGCTCGATGGTGTTGACACCCATGGCCGCCGAATCGAGCAGCACGTCGACCACGTGGTCGTCGAGCAGGTTGACCTCGTCGACATAGAGGATGTTGCGGTGCGCCTGGGCCAGGATGCCGGGCTCGACCCGTTTTTCCCCCTTTTTCAGGGCGTGTTCGAGATCGAGCGTGCCCACCACCCGGTCCTCGGTGGCGCCGACGGGCAGCTCCACCACCCGCACCTTGCGCATCACCACCTCCGGCCTGTCCGCCCCGGCCGCCTCGCCCCGCACCGTGTGGCGGATCTCCCGGTAGATCTCGAACTCCTCGTTGGGATCGAGCTGATAGGGATCGTCGCGGAACACCGGGATCTCGGGGAGGATGTCGGCCAGGGCGCGGACCGCCGTGGATTTGGCGGTGCCCTTCTCGCCGCGGATCAGCACCCCGGAAAGCCCAGGATTGACGACGTTGAGCATCAGGGCCAGTTTCATGGTGTCCTGGCCGACCAGGGCGGTGAAGGGATAGATGGGGCGGGTGTTCATGGGTGCTGTCCTCGCACGATGTCGACCAGGGCCTGGGCCTTCAGGTCGTCTATTTTGAAGTATTGGGCCGTCATGGCCCCGGCCAGCCGTCGGGCCAGGCCGAAGGTGACCAGGCCGGCCTCCTCGGTGTCGACCACGATGGTGCGGATGCGCCTGTCCTGCGCCAGGGCGCCGGCCAGGCGGAGCGATTCCTCCACCGGCTTGCCCTCGCCCAGGGCCACGTTGCATTTGCCGTCGGTGATGAAGATGACGATCGGCTGGGCCGTGGGGTTCTTGATCAGGTAGTTGCGCACCTGCTCGTGGGTCCTGACCAGGCCGGCCGAAAGCGGCGTGCGGCCGCCCACCGGCATCTCAGCCAAAAGCCGCCCGGCCAGGTCCACCGAGGTGGTGGGCGGCAGGTTGACCGTGGCCTCCTGCCTGCGGAAGGTGATCATCGCCACCCTGTCGCGTTTCTGGTAGGCGTCGAGCAGAAGCGACATGACCGCGCCCTTGGAGGCGGCCATGCGGCCGCGCGCCCCCATGGAACCGCTGGCGTCGACCACGAAGAGCAGCAGGTTGCCGATCCGCTTCTCGCGGATCTTGGTGCGCAGGTCCTGCTCGCGCAGGTGCACGGCCAGGCCGTCGGCGCTGCCGGCGCGCTGCCGCTGGAAGGGCGCGGCGGCCCGCAGGGTGGCGTCCAGGGCGAGATCGTCGCTCGGACGCAGGGCGCTTTTCACGTACCGGCCCTTTTTCTGGGCGATCCGGCTGCGGGACCGGCGGCCCGAGCCCCGCCGCACCACCCGGTCCTTGACCGCGCTCAGCGGCTTGACCTTGAAGGTGGCCCCGATCTCGAAGAACTCGTCCTCGCGGCCGGCGGGCGCGGGCTGCTGCCCGTTCTCCTCTTCGTCCTGCCGGCCCTCCGGTTCCTGCCGGTCGCCGGTCTCCGGCGGCTCGGCGGCGGGCGGCGGCTGGTTCCCGGCTTCCTGCGGCGCCGGCTCTTCCGGTTGCTGGCCGCTCTGCTGCTCCCGGTTCTCCTCGGGCGGGGTGTCGTCCGACTGCTCATCGGGCGGTTGCTCGTCCGGCGGCGGCGGTGGCGGCGGTGGCGGCGGTTGGGCGTCGCGCCGCCGGTGCAGCAGCACCATCGGCGCCACGATGCGGATATGGTCGACGCTGACCTCGGCCCTGCCCTCGAAGGCGGCCAGGGCGCGGGCGGCCTGCTCCATCACCAGGTCGGCGCGGTGGCCGGCGACGTTGCTTTCCCGGCAGAGCTCGCCGATGAAGCCGCGCAGATGGGCGGCGACGTGCACCCTGGGCAGGAAGGCGCGGGCTTGGGCGAGGCGGTGGGCGAGCCGGTCGCTCTCCTCTTGGTAGCCGGCGAGAAAAGCGGCCGGGTCGCGGTCGAAGGCCTCGCGCCGTTCCATCAGGGTGACCCGCTCCTCGGGATCGCTGCTGCCGGCGATCTCCAGGCAGAGGCCGAAGCGGTCGAGCAACTGGGGCCGCAGTTCGCCCTCCTCGGGGTTCATGGTCCCCACCAGGATGCAGCGGGCCGGATGCCGGTACGAAATCCCCTCGCGCTCGATCCGGTTCTCGCCGCTGGCGGCGGCATCGAGGATGAGATCGACGATGTGGTCGTCCAGGAGATTGACCTCGTCGACATAGAGCAGGCCGCGATGGGCGGCGGCCAGCAGTCCGGGGGCGAAGACCACCTGGCCGGTCCTGAGCGAGCGCGGAAAATCGATGCCGCCGGCCACCCGGTCCTCGGTGGCGTTCAGGGGCAGCTCGACCAGGCGCGCCCGCCGGCTATCGGTTTCGAGATCGGGAAAGCGGCGCCGGCATTCGGGGCAGCGGTCCTCGTCCGGTTCAGGCGAGCAGGCGTTGGCGCAGCCGCGCACCACGAGGATCTCCGGCAAGAGCGCCGCCAAGGCCCGGACCATGGTCGACTTGGCCGTGCCCTTCTCGCCCCGGAGCAGGATGCCGCCCACGGCCGGATTGATGGCGGCGAGCAGCAGCCCCTGTTGCAGTTGTTCCTGGCCGACCACCGCGGCCAGCGGATACACCGTGCGTTCCATGCGCGCTCCTACAGTTTCCAGCTCATGCCGGCCAACCAGGTCAGGGGCGGGGCGAGCAGGCCGTCGGCATAGGAGTATGCGGTGTCGGCCAGGTTGTCGATTTCGGCAAAGAGCGCCCAGCGGCGGTCCAGGCGGTATTCGGCCCGCATGTCGGCGAGAGCGTATCCGGGCGTGCTTTTGCTGTTGTCGCGGTACAGGTAGGCCTTCGAGACATATTTGCCGGAAAGGACGATCATCAGGTTCTCGGTGGCCTGCCAGGAACAGTCCAGGGTGGCGCGGTGCTTGCTCTTGGCCGTGACATAGAGGCCGGTTTCCTCGTCGACGGCTTTCAGGTAGGTGTAGCCGGCGCGGATGCCGAGGTTGTCCGCGGCCCGCCAGTTGACGGCCAGATCGCCCCCCCGGTAGGTCACTTCCCCCAGGTTCTCGTATTGCCCCACGCCGTCGGTGCCGGTGATGTAGCTGATGCGGTCGCTGAGCCGGTTGTAGAAAACCGAGGCCCGCAGCGACAGCCGCTCGATGGGCGTGTAGGTGGCGGCCAGGCTGTAGTTGTCGGCGGTTTCCATGTCCAGGTTCGGGTTGGGCCGGGTGGAGCTGGTGCGGTTGTAGCGCTGGTGGAAGCTGGGGGTATTGTTGCTGCCGCTGTAGGAGAGGGTGGCGCCCCAGTGTTCCCGCTGATAGGCGAGCTTGATTTCCGGGTTGAGGGCATCGTCGAAAGCGGTGTTGCAGTTGGCGCGCAATCCGGCGGTCAGGGTCCAGGGGCTGGTGCCCCGATTGAGGTTCTGGCTGGCGAAAAGCGAAAAGGTCTCTTCGCTTTTGCCGGCAAAGGTGTCGCTGCTGGCTTCGGCCAGCCGGTAGCCCAGGCCATACTCCATCGTGCCGAAACCGCCGGTGGCAAAGGAGGATGTGAGCGTTTCACCGAGTTCGTTCACCCGCAGGCGCTGGTCGAGATTCTTGCTGACATCGGTGTTGTGATTCTCGCCGCTGTTGAACGAGGTGGCGCTGGTGAAGCCCAGGGCTTTTGCCTGGGCGGCCAGGACCGTGGTCTCGCTGGTTTTGCGGGAATGGGGCGTCGGAAAATCCGGCAGGCCGCTGAGCCCCTGATCCTCGTGGATGAAATCGGCGCTGACCTGCACCGAGCGCTCGTCATCGACGGCATAGGCCAGTCTGACCCCGCCCTGATGCCGGACATCGTCGTTGTTGACGGTATACCCCTGGGTCGTTTCCGCCTCGCCGCCGGCCTCCGCCGTCCAGCGGCCGGAGCGCCCCTGTACCGAGGCCTGGCCGTAGCCGGTCTCCAGGTTGCCGCCGTAGGCCTTGGCGCTGGCGCTGATTTCGCGGACGGCGCGGCTGGTGATGAGAATCACGCCGCCGCTGGCGTCCTGGCCGTAGCGGACGCCGCCCTTGCCGCGCAGGATCTCGATGCGTTCGACCTGGTCGGGATCGACGACGCTGAGATTCACCGCCCCGTAGCTGGAGGTCGGGTCGTTCAGGGGCCGGCCGTCGAGCAACACCTTCACCTTGTACGAACCATGGATGCCCACCGAGGAATCGCCCGCCTCGACGCCGGGGATGTGGTTGAGCACATCGGCGATCTTGCGGGCCTTCATGCGGGCGATCTCCTCGGCGGTGACGACGACCACGCCGTTTTCCTCGGTCGCGCCGAAAGCGGCGGGAGCGATCGTGGCGGCAGCGGGCACGGAAAGCGCCAGACCCAGCAGGAGATGCAGGGGGATGGGGATTGTCCGTCTCACTTCAATTCCGGGTACACACTGCTTTTTCCCGCCCCTGCGGGGCACCCTTGCCCCGGGGCGGGAGAGGGGCCGGGGAGGTGGGCAGGCCCGCCGCCCTCATTCGCTCCACTCCTCGATTTCCCCTTCCATCTCCAGGTAGGCGTTCTGCAACTGCTCCTCCATTGCCGGCTCCGCCTGCCACATGCCCCGGCCGATGGCCTCCAGCAGCTTGTCGAGGATGTTCTGCAGGGCATAGGGGTTGACCGCCTTCATCCACTCCTGCATTTCCGGGTCAAGGGCGTAGGCGCGGGCGATCTTCTCGTACATCCAGTCGTCGATCACCTCGGCGGTGGCGTCCCAGCCCAGGACCACGTCCATCATGTGCGAGATGTCGCCGGCGCCCTTGTAGCCGTGGCGTTTCATGCCCTCCAGCCATTTCGGGTTGACCAGGCGGGAACGGAGCACGTGCTTGGCCTCCTCGAAGGTGGTGCGCATCTTGACCCGCTTGGGGTCGGAACTGTCGCCCATGACCGCGAACGGCAGGCGGCCGCGCACCGTCTTCACCGCCACGATCATGCCGCCGTAGTAGTTGTAGTAGTCGGTGCAGGACATCATGTCGTATTCGCGGGAATCCTCGTTTTTCACGGTCACGTCCATCCGTGCCAGCTGGCGGCGGTAGGCCATGGGCTTCTGCGCGCCGTAGCTGCCGCGGCCGTAGGCGTGCGAGGAGTAGCGGATGTAGTTGTTGCCCAGGTCTTCCTGGGTCTGCCAGTGCTTGGATTCGATCAGTTCCGAGACGCCGGCGCCGTAGGTGCCCGGCGGGCAGCCGAAGACCCGGAAGGTGGCCTCGCGCCAGGCCTCCTCCTCGCTTAAGCCCTCCTGGCGGTATGCCTCCAGGTCGCGGTAGACGTTGCGGCGGAGGAAATTGTCTTCCGGCGGCTCCTCCAGGGCCGCCACCATGCGGGCCGCCTCGTCGATCCGCTCGACCAGGTTGGGGAAGGAGTCGCGGAAAAATCCCGAGATACGCGGAACCACATCGAGCCGCGGCCGCCCCAGTTCGCTCAAGGGGATGACCTCCAGGCCGCAGACGTTGCCGCTGCCCGGCTGCCAGACGGGCTTGAGCCCCATCAGGTAGAAGATTTCGGCGATGTCGTCGCCCCTGGTGCGCATGGTCACGGTGCCGTAGACCAGGATGCCGATGGATTCCGGATAGGCACCGGTTTCCTTGAGATAGCGCTCGATCAGGGCGTCGCCCAGGCGGACGCCCACCTCCCAGGCGGCCGGCGTGGGGATTGTGTTGGGATCGACCGAATAGAAGTTGCGGCCCGTGGGCAGGATGTCGGCCTGGCCCCGGCTGGGCGCGCCCGAGGGGCCGGGACGGACGAACCGGCCGGCGAACCCGGCCAGGGAGGCGTCGATCTCCTCGCTGCACCGCCGGATATTGGGCACCAGCATGCGGGCGATGTAGTCGAGGCTCGCAGCGACATGAGGCCGAGCCGCCGGCGAAAGGTGCGCGGTCAGTTGCGGGATGGCCTCGGCCCGATAGTCTGCCTCGGCCAGTTCCGCCACCAGGGCCAGGGCCTGTTCATGGGCCGCGCGCAGTACCTCGCCGCCGGTGCGGTTGCCGAAGCGGGCCTCGCGCTTGCCCCGGTTGGCGACGACCTCGTCATAGTCGCAGCCCATGGCCGCGACCAGGGATTCGCGCAGCGACGGCACCTCGCCGTTGGCCAGTCGGGTGAGCTGGACCGCGAATTCGGCGAGCCGCCGGCCTTCCGGGGCGCGGCCCAGGACGTGCAGGCCGTCGTTTATCATGGTGTCGCCCAGTTCCTCGACATAGGCGTGCAGTCGTTCGAGGAAGCCGTCGAAATCGGCCAGGGCGGCCTGCTCGCCGATCTCCAGGTCCTGGTCCAGTTTCGCGGCAGCGACCGCCGCCCAGACCATGGGCCGGAGGATGTCCACCTTGGCCGGATCTTCGGCCCGGGCCGCCGCGTATTCCGTGACCAGGGCCTGCACCGTGGCCAGGTCGTCGTAGAGGTCGGCGTTGGTGAAGGCCGGGGGCAGGTGGTCGACGATGCAGCAGTAGGAGCGGCGCTTGGCCTGGGTGCCCTCGCCGGGATCGTTGATGATGTAGGGGTAGATGTTGGGCAGCTCCATGATGGCCAGGTCCGGGTAGCAGGAGCCGGACAGGCCCATGGCTTTTCCGGGCAGCCATTCCAGCGAGCCGTGCTTGCCGACGTGCATGACCGCATCGGCCTTGAACACGTCGCGGATCCAGCGATACTGCGCCAGATAGTGATGCGGCGGCGACAGGTGCAGGTCGTGCAGCACCTTGTCGATCTGCTCCAGGTAGCCGCGCGGCGGCTGGATGGTGAGAAAGACGTTGCCGTTGATCAGGCCGGCGAAATGCAATTTCTCGTCATGGACGAACAGATCGCCCGGCATCTCGCCCCAGTCGGCGGTCATCTTGGCGCGCACGGCTGGCGGCAGCTCCGCATGCCAGGGCTGATATTGTTCGGCGCCGGCGTGGGCCTCGGCACGGGCGGCCATCTGGTCCATGGGCAACCAGCGCCGGTCGCAGGTCATCTTGTCCAGGAGGGCGTGGGCCAATTCGTCCGGCTCCCCGTAGTCGTGGTCGATCAGGTAGCCTTGCTCTTGCATCCGGGCCAGGAGGGCGGCCACGCTGGCAAAGGAGTCGAGGCCGGCGGCGCAGCCGATGCGGTCGTTGCGCGGCGGATAATGGTGGAAGATGATGGCGATCTTCCGTTCTTCCGGTGGAATGCGGCGCAACCGGCCCCAGTTGAGCGCCAGCCGCACCAGCTTGTCGACCCGCTCGGGAATGGGCCGGTATTTGGCGAGCAGGGCGCCGGTGAGCGGATCGACGGTGTCCTGCTCGCGGGTGGCCACCGGCACGGCGATCAGGGCGCCGTCGAATTCCGGCTGGGCCACGGCATAGGAGACATCCATGGTCGGCAGGCCCTGGACGCTTTCCGACCACTGGGCAAAGGGCGCCGAGCAGGTCATGGCCTGGATCACGGGCACGCCCAGGCCGGGCAGCAGCTCCCTGAACTCCGGCGCCACCAGGGTGAGGGAGAACATCAGCGGGTTGATCAGCACGTCGATGCGCGGTGTGTCGCCATCCATGAAATAGTGGGCGACCACCCCGTCGGCGGCCCGGTTGCCGCGGCCGGCATCCCTGTAGCGCAGGTGGAACACCGGGATGACGTTGGCCCCGGCCGCCTCGATGGCGCGGATGAGGGTGTCGATGAAGGCGAGATTGTTGTTGACCCAGTAGGTCTGATAAAACCACAGGCCGACGGTGACCTTGGCGGGATCGACTTTTTTCGCCAGATAGTCCTCGATATCGGGCACGCCGTCATAGTCCGGATGGTAGATGCCGTCGTCGGGCAGGGGCTCGGGCGGCCGGCAGGCATGATCCGCGCCGTGCTGGTGATTGTGCAGCAAGACGAGCAGGTGGTAAAAATTGCGGGACCCGCCGAACTGGAGGTAGCGCTTGACCGTATCCCAGAAGGGCGTGCCGAACTCGGTGGACAGCTCCCTCGCCGCCTCGATGGAGTCCTCGTCGCCGCTGGAGGGCTGGATATGGATCAGGGGACCTTGGGATGTTCTTTCCGCCAGGGCCTCCTTGAGCAGGTCAAAGGCCGGGAACGAGGCGCGGCCGCCGTGCAGGGAGACGATCAGGATGTCGGCGGCAAGCGCCTCGCGGACGAAAACCTCCTGCCGCTTGCGGTCGAAGAGCTGGGTCTGGGTGCGGGCTTGGACCGCGAGCGGGCCGCAGTGCTCGCGGTAGAGCCGGACGCCTTCGGCCAGCGAGGGGATCTCGGCCGCCGTGGCCGAATAGTAGCACAGGGTCAGGGGGTGCATGGGCTCTCCTCGCCGTGAATGGGAACGGCATGCCGGGGCGTGAGGGTTTCCAGGGCCTCGAGCAGCCGGGCGGCGTCGGCACAGGCCAGGTAGCGCTGGCCGCCGGTCGGACGTAGGCCCGGCGGCAGGTCGCCGCGCAGGCTGAGCACGGTCTTGCCCAGCTCTAGGGCGGCTTGCAGCAGGGCCAGGTTGGCCTCGTTGACCGGGCCCACCGGGAAGCCGCAGTCGACGACCAGGTCGCAGCCGGCCAGCAGTTCTTTCGCCCGGTCGGCGGCCGCGCCGTTGATGTGCTCCATGGGGGCCACGGCGACGCATTCGGCGCCGAGCGAACGGGCGACGAAACAGTCGAGGTCGTTTTCGTGGACCACGCCGGTGGCCAGGGCGAAGCCTCTTTTGGTCAGCATGCGATAGACCAGGGCGCCGCTGCCCATGCCGCCGACCACGAAGGCCCGGCCCCGGTCGCCCGCGCCCCGCAGTTCGATGCCGCCCAGGTGGCGGTTGAACTCGGCCTTGTCGAAGTCGTACAGATCGGTGACCGCCTGCCGGCTGAGCACGGTTTCCGGCGGGCCCCAGGCCGCCAGGCCGCCGTCGCGGATCAGGGCCACCCGGTCGCTGACCTTGGCGGCGACATCGACGTCGTGCAGCGAGGCGATCACCGTGATGCCCTTGGTGCGGCAGAGGTCGCGGAGGATGGCCATCACCTCCACCCGGTGCTTGAGATCGAGGTGGATGGTGGGCTCGTCCAGCAAGAGCACCTGCGGTTCCTGGGCCAGGGCCCGGGCCATCAGCACCTTTTGTTGCTCGCCGTCGCTCAGGTCGGCAAAGGGCCGGTGGGCCAGGTCCAGGGCGTGCACCGCGGCCAGCGACGAGGTGACCGCCACCCGGTCTCCGGAGCCGAGGCGGCCGAGATAGTCGGTGTGGGGATAGCGGCCCAGGGCCACGAACTCGAAGACCGTGAACAGCGGCGGCGCGATCTTGTCGGTGAGGACCACGGCCATGATCCGGGCCAGTTCCAGGGCCGCCAGGCTCTCCAGGGGCCTGCCCTGCACCCTGATCCCGCCGGCCTGGGGGGCAAGATGACGGGAGAGGGTGCGGAGCAGGGTGGTCTTGCCGGCGCCGTTGGGGCCGAGCAGGCTGACGAACTGGCCGCCGTGGCAGGAAAAATCGAGATGGCGCAGGACCGGCCTGTTCCTGTAGCCCACGCCCAGGTCGTGGACCTCGACGACCGGTTGACCGGCAGTGGCGTTCATAGCTTGACCCTCCGTTGCAGCAGCAGGGTGATGACGATGGGGGCGCCGAAGAAGGCGGTGATGGCCGAGAGCGGCAGTTCCACCGGGGCCATGACCGAGCGGGCGATCAGGTCGCAGAGGCTGGCCACCAGGCCGCCCATCAGGCAGGCGCCGGGGATGAGGATGCGGTTGTCCGAGGTGCCGAAGCCGAGTCGGGCCATGTGCGGCACGGCCATGCCGATGAAGGCCACCGGCCCGGCCATGGAGGTGATCATCCCGGCCAGGGCGCAGGCGCAGAGCAGGATCAGCAGGCGGAAGCGGCGGATGTCGACGCCCATGGAGGCCGCGTATTCCTCGCCCAGAAGAAAGGCGTTGAGCGGTTTGCTCTGCAGGTACAGCAGCAGCAGGATGGCGCCGCCGACAATCAGCAGGATGGCGATCTCGTCCCACTTGAAGCCCGAGAAGCTGCCCAATTGCCAGAGAACGAAGCCCTTGATCCTGTCCTTTTCGGCAAAGGCGGTGAGGATGGCGCTGACCGCACCGCACAGATAGCCCATCATCAGGCCGACGATCAACAGCGTCACCCCGCCCTTGACCCGGTTGGCGATGGCCAGCACGATCAGCATCACGCCGTAGGCGCCGGCAAAGGCGGCCAGGGTGGAGACGAAGGGGGTGAACAGGGTCCAGCCCACGGTGATGCTGGTGAGCATCACGAAGGAGACCATCAGGGTGGCGCCCGAGGAGATGCCGAGGATGTAGGGGCCGACGATGGGGTTTTTGAAATAGATCTGCAGGAGCAGGCCCGAGGCGGCGAGATAGGCGCCGCCGAACACCGCGGCGATGGCCCGGGGAATGCGGATGTTCCAGATGATGAAGCCGGTGGTCGAGGCGTCACGCGGGCCGGTGAGGGCCTGCCAGATCTCGGCCGGGGTGAAGTCGACCGAGCCGACGGCCACGTTTATGAGCATCATCGCCAGGGTGAGCAGGCCCAGCAGGGCGAAGACCAGCGGCGGCCGGCGCAGGAGCAGGGGCCGCGTTTCGGCCAGGCAGAGTTCGGAGGTGGTCATGAGCGCTCCTTGGGGACCGGTTCGGTATCGGGCAGTTCCACGAAGTAGTGCAGCTGGTAGTCGGGATAGGCCTCGGGGTGGAGGATGGCGCTGATCTCGGTGAGGATCTCGTCGAGCCGGTCGGCCCCCTGGGTGTAGTGGGGCAGGGGCGCGTAGACCTTGCCCCGTTTGAGCGGGGCGATGTCCTTGATCAGCGGGTTGAGCTTGGCCAGGGCCTCCTTGGAGGTGGCGCCCATCTCCCTGGTGCGGTAGGTGAAGAAGATGTCCGCGTCCTGGCCGGAATAGAGGAACCGTTCCACCGTGATCTCGATGCAGGAGGTGCCGAACACGTCCTTGAACTGGTAGTCGCTCTGGGCCAGCCCCACCAGTTCGCCCACCCAGGCGTTGCCCGGTTCGACCATGACCCGCTTTTCGTAGATGTCGCCCCACATCACCCTGGGCTGGTGGGCCAGGCCGGCGGTGCGGGCGCGGATGTCGCGCAGGGCCGCGTCGATCCGGGCGAAATAGGCGTCCGCCTCTCGTTCCTTCTGGAAAAACGGGGCGAGAAACTGGACAAAGCGCATGCGGGCGTTGAGGCACATGGCCGTGGGGGTGGTGGTGACCACGGCGGGAATGTGCAGGTCGTCGAGCAGGGGGATGACCGAGGGGTCCCAGGTCAGCACCAGTTCCGGCTCGCTCTGCTTGAGCCGCTCATAGTCGATACTGGCGGCGTCGCCCAGGAAGGCGATCCGCCCGGCCTCCATGCCCCGCTTGATTTCCGGGATGTGCCAGCGTTTGGCCGGCACGGTCACGCCCACCAGGGTCTGTTCGAGCACGCCCAGGGCGCGGAGCACGGCGATGTCGAAGTAGCCGTAGGCGGCCACCCGTTGCACCGGCACCCGGATGACCTGGGAGGGCGCGCAGTCCGCCGGCATGGGCGCTTCGCGGGGGATGAGCACCAGGGTGCGGCCGGCGCCGTCGCGGACCTCGGTGCGGTCCGGCGAGATCCGGTTGATGGCGAATTCGCCGACCTGGAGAAAGGCCGGTTCGGAGTCGCCGGCGGTGCCCGCGGCCCGGTCACCGCGGTCGCAGGCGGCCAGGACGGCCAGCGCCAGCAGCAGGAACAGGGTGCCCAGCACAGGGTGCGATGTCGACCGATTCATTCCGTGGTTGCCTCCCGATACATGATCCATTCGTAGAGATAGAGTGCCAGCCCCAGGGTGAAGAGGACGATGCCCGCCAGATAGAGCGCCACTCCGGGGTCCTTGCGGACGTACAGGTCGATCCGCGTCTTCATTTTCATGCCGTCCAGGCTCTTGGGGGCGAAATCCCGCAGGTGGAGGCTGTAGCCCTGGAACCGGACCGGCCGGGTGCAGGAGAGCATCGCCTCCTGCTTGCTCGTGCCGTCGTCCAGGAGCAGCCGGGCCCGGGCGGTGATGACCTCGTTGCGCCAGAAGGCCAGCCGCGTCCCCCGGTAATGCTCGGGTTCGAAGGCGAGCAGGGTGACCTGACCGCTGGTGCCGGGTAAGGAGAGGTGGGAACCCGGCACCAGGGTGCGGCCGGTCAGGACCTGGGTGCAGAGGTAGCTCGCCAGATAGCCCGCGAGGATGACGATCAGGCCGTAGTGCATGATGTGCGGCGCCAGCTTGAGCGCCAGCCGCCTGCGGTGGCCCGTCCCCCGGCCGTCGCTCCGGGCGGCCAGGAGTTGAACCACCCGGTTGGTGGTGCAGACGAAGGTGTTGACCGCCAGCAGGGTCAGCAGGGCCAGGAGCAGGAAGAACCAGCCGGTGGCGGCCAGGTTGTGGCTGCCGTAGGTCTGCATCCAGGGGATCAGGCCCATGTCGTTCAGCGGCGTGAACAGCGGCATGCGCCGGTCGAGCGAGAAGTAGCCCCAGACCAGGTCCGCGGTCAGCAGCAGGCAGAGGCCGACGGTCAGGTTGATGCTGCCCAGGGAGCGCCAGAGGACGAGAAGCGAACGGTGCATGGTCAGAACGGGGTGCGGAAGGGGCCGAAGTCGGGCAGGCAGGTCAGGGCGAGCAGAACCAGGCCGCCCAGCGAGGCGTAGAGCGCCCTGGCCCTGAGGGACCAGGCGCGGGTCAGGTGGAGATGGAGCTGGCAGGCGTAGAAGAACCAGGCCGCCATGGTCAGGGTCAGGGCCGGGTCCTCCCAGACCACCGGCGTGCCCCAGCCCAGGTAGGACCACAGCTCCCCGGTGAACATGGAGACCGTCCACAGGGCAAAGCCCAGGGCCGCCCAGCGCTGGCAGCGGTGCATGGCCGCGGCCGGCGGCTGCCGGTCGGCGGCGTGCCGGAACAGGGGCAGCGAGGCCAGGGCCCAGGCCGCGCTGACCGCAAAGCAGGCCTTGCCGATCAGGCCGAACCAGAGAAAGCCGTGGGCCAGCAGGGTTTTCGATTTGAGAAACGGCAGGTAGAAATCCCTGGGAAAGCAGAGTGCCGTGCCGACGAGCAGCACGATCAGCACCAGCAGGATGCGGCGCACCGCCTGCTCCAACGAGGTGCCGCTGCCGCCGGCGGCCCAGGGCAGCAGCAGCCCCAGGCAGAGCGGCAGGGCCATCGCGCCCAGGTGCATGGGCAGCATGGGCCAGGCCTGGTGGTAGCGCAGCGCCACCACCGCCAGGTTGGCCGCCAGGGCCAGGGCGAGGAGGAAGCCGGTCAACGGCCCGCGCCTGCCCGGCATCAGGGCGGCCAGCAGCGCCAGGCCGTAGAGCGCGCCGGCCAGTTGGAACAGAGAGTGCGTGGTGATCGCCATGGTGTTCATCCTTCCAGCTTGAAGGTGATGGTCTGCTCGACCAGGGCCTTGACCGCCATGCCCTTGACCGTGCCCGGCTTGAACCGCCAGTTGCTGACGCAGCGCAGCACGCTCTGCTCGAAGACCCCCTCGGGTTCGGCCGCCAGCACCGAGACGTGGCCCACCTGTCCCTTTTCGTCGACCACGAACTTGACCCTGATCCAGCCCTCGATATTCCGCCGCTTGGCCGCGGGCGGGTAGGCCGGCGGCGATTTCGCCAGCACGGCCAGCGGCCCGTCCAACTGGCCGGTGGAATAGATGCCGCCGCTGTTGCCGCCCTGCGGCCGGCCGGTCCCCGATGCCTGCGCCGGACTCGCCGACACTGGGGCGGAGGCTGCGGCCGGAGCGCTGTCCTGGGCTGCCGGCGCCGGCGTATCGGCCGCCACCGGAACCGTGTCCGCCGCCGGCGTCTTTTCTGCGGGCGGCGGGGTTTTCTTTTTCACGACCGGCGGCGTTTTCTTGGCCACCGGCTTGGGCACGGGTTTTTTCTCGACCGGTGCGACCTGGCGCTCAACCGGCGGTGCCGCCGGCGCGGCGTCCTGGACGGGCCCGGCCACCGGTCCGCTCGACGGCAGGATGGAAAAATCGAGCCCCACCGGCGCTCGGACCGGCGCCGCCTGCTGGCTCAGGTTGAAGGCGGCCAGAAGAAACAGCGCGTGCACCAGCAGGGAGAAATGGGTGGCCTTGGTTTGTCGGTTCATGGCTGCTGTTCGGTTTGCAGGCTCAAGGTGGTGAAACCGAGTCGTTTGATCGCCTCGTACACATCGACGAACAGTTGCAGGCTGATGTCCCTGTCCGCCCGGACGATGAGCGGGGTGGCGCGGTCCGCCGCCACCAGGGCCGTTTCCAGTTCGGCCAGCGGCGTCTCCACGGAATCCACCCAGATCCGGCCCTCCTTGTTGATCACGATGGTGCGCGGATGCAGGGCCGCCGTGTCCTCGCTGGCCGCGGCCTTGGGCAGCTCCACCTTGATGCCGCCGGTGGCGATGAAGGTGGAGGTGGTGAGGACGATGGTCAGCAGCACCAGCATGACGTCGACCAGCGGGATGACGTTTAAGTAATCAAATTCCTTCTCGTCCATGACGGATATCCCATTGGATGAGGAGCACCTTGCATTTGCGCAGCAGGAGGTTGTAGGAGGTCACCGCCGGGATGGCCACCAGCAGGCCCAGGGCGGTGGCCTTGAGCGCGAGCGCCAGGCCGGTCATGATCTTGGTGGTGTCGAAGCCGGCGGCGCCGATGTCGTAGAAGGTGAGCATGATGCCGAGCACGGTGCCGAGCAGGCCGATATAGGGGGCGTTGGCGCCGATGGTGGCGATGAGGTGGAGCTTGCGGGTCAGGTGCAGTTCCAGCTCCTTGCGGTCGGCGAAGGTCTCGACGCGGGCGGCGCGGTAGACCAGAAAGCGTTCCATGGCCACGGCCACGGCGATCAGGCTCAGCAACAGCAGCAGGCCGAGCACGCCGTAATCGATCAAAGTATGCAGGTGTTCCATGCAATCGTCCTTGCGGTTTTGTGGCGTAATTCAGCGGGGATGCGGGCCGGGCAGATGGCGGCAGAGTGCCGCTCAGGGCGCGGTTGCCTGCCGAACGGGATGAACAACCGCCCGGTCGGGCGCCGTGGTGGTGCCGATACGGCCGGGGCAGCCGCGCCGTTGCCGGCGGGCGGTCCGGTGAGATGGGGGAAAAAGGGACAGGGCATCCTGGGCATGGCTCCTCGCACGATACGTGGCGGAGTCGACGTCAGAGGATGGCCGGTGGCTGCGGCAAGGGCAAAAAAAAATCCCGGATCGATGGGTGTCGATCCGGGATAGCCCTGTTTATCCGCAGAAATAGTGCAGCCGGGTACGATGCCGTCCTCGCAGTCGTCTCCAATACCGTCCAGGCAGGTCTTCTGACTCCCGGTTCATCCTACGTAGCTGCGTCTTCCCGACCAAGGGGTCAGTGACGTGGTGCAGCGTTCGTCCCCGGTTACAGCGGCGGGCCCGTCTCCGATTCGCACGGAGTTCCCGATTAAGTTCTTGCGAACACCTGAACTGTGCATGGATAAAGCGTGTGGCGGCGCAAATGTCAAGAAAAAATTCTTGGTCCTCCGCCTGGGGATATCGAGTCGCCGCATTCGTGCACCTCCGGAGCCGATGCGGTGAATGGCGGCGGAATATCATCTTTCCTCCCCGCTTCTTCCGGGGACGGCATGGCCACAATGTGCGATAAATCGCAAGGTTTGGGCACCTGCTCCGGGGAAATATTTTCTTGACTTTCTTCCGGAACCGTCTAAACAGAGCCTGTTTTCAGGTGCTCCAAGGAGCTTGATAGGGAACTCCGTGCGAATCGGAGACAGGCCCGCTGCTGTATTCGGGGACGAACGCCGCCCTATGTCACTGACCACTCGGTCGGGAAGACGCGGCCAGTAGGACGAACCGTAAGTCAGAAGACCTGCCTGAAGATGTGAGCCTGCGCTTCGTGGACGGAAGCGCGCTCGTGCCATATTGACGGGTAAAACAGGGACATCCCGGATCGTTTCGTCGGTCCGGGATTTTTTTGTGCCCGGACCCAACCGATGACCGTTTCGTGTGAGAGGTGGCAATCATGCGGCGTACCCATCCTTGCGTCCGGCCCGGCAGATGTCCGGCCCGTCTTCGTTCCCGTGTCCCGGCCTGGTGCCGGGCGACCTGGCTCGCCCTCTGCTGCGGCTGCCTGCTGCCGCTGCCCCGGATCGCCCTGGCCGATCATGACCATGCACCGCAGGCCAACGCCTCGGAGTCAACGGTGCTGGAAACCGTGGTGGTCACCGCCGACCATGTGCGCGACTATGCCGAGAACAATCCCGCCATGGTCGAGGTGCTCGGGCGGCGGGAGATCGACCGGCGCAACATGCGCAGCGTGGAGGAGGCGTTGGCCAGCATGGCCGGGGTCGAGGTCAAGCAGAGCGCGGGCGTCGGCTCGCGCATTGCCATCCGCGGCTCGGGCAAGTCCGGCGGGGTGCTGGTGCTGCTCAACGGCAGGCCGCTCAACAGCAGCCAGTACGGCAGCGTCGATCTGGCGTCCATTCCGGTGGAGACCATCGAATCGATCACCGTGTTCAAGCCGCCGGTGCCGGTCTGGCTGGGGGCCGGGGCCAGCGACGGCGCCATCAGCATCGTCACCAGGGGGCTTGCCGGCACGAAGGAGAAGGGACGGCAGGTCACCAAGGTGCGCACGGCCGCCGGTTCCTACGGCGCCCTCGAAGCGAACGCCAGCAGCCAGATGCCCCTGGCGGCGGGCACGGCCATGGCCACCGCCGCTGGCAAGCACCGCGACGGCAAGCGGACCAACAACGACCTCGACAGCGGCAGCCTGCTTTTGCACTGGGATGGCGACCTGGCGGACAACCGCAAGGTGGAGATCGACGGCCGCTATTTTTCCTCGGAGTCCGGTTCGCCGGGGCCGCTGGACAATCCCACCCCGGACGCCCGCCAGTCCTACGAGAAAGCCTCCTTCGACGGCCGGTTGAGCGGGCTGGCCGGGGCGAACGGCGACTATGGCCTCAACCTTTACGGCGACTCGGTCGAGGTGGAGGACACAAGCCAATCCGGCCTGGTTTCCACCTTGGACGACGCCAGGATCGGCCTGAAGGGCGAATACAACTGGAACGACGACGCCGACCGCTGGGCCCTGCGCGCCAGCAGCCTCGTCGAAAACGACGACCTCGACCACACCCTCTCCGGCAGCCACAGCCGGATGACCGCCGGCTTCGGCGTACAGGCCGACCGCAAATGGCAGGATTGGCTGGTGACCGCCGGCGCCCGCGGCGACCGGATCACCGGCTTCGGCTTCAACCCCGGCCTGTCCGGCGGTCTCCGCCATGTGCTGGGCGAGGGCTGGTCGCTGAAGGCCAACCTCGGCCACAGCGTCAACATCCCCACCTTCGGCCAGCTCTATCAGCCCAGCCACGGCAGCATCGACCAGACCAGGGGCAATCCCGACCTGGACAAGGAAAAAATCCTGGCCGCCGACGCCGGCCTGGAATACGCCTGGAGCACGGCCCGCTCGATTCAGTTGACCGCGTTCCGGAGCGAGACCGACGATCCCATCCTCTACCAACGCGGCGCCGACCTGATCTATCGGCCGGTCAACGGCGGCAGCGCTTGGCGCCACGGCCTGGAGGCCAACTGGAAATACGGCTTCACGGAGGACCTGAGCCTGGAGGCCAACCTGATCGTCCAGGATTCCGAAGTCGAGGAGACCGGCCGGGAACTGACCTACACCCCGCACCTCAAGGCCAAGCTCACCCTGCAACGCACGCTGCCGGGCACCGGCACCCGTCTGGAGACCACGCTGCGCTACAGCGGCGAGCAGTACACCGAAATGGAGAACCGCGCCGCCCAGCAGCTGGACGACTATCTGACCGTGGACTGCAAGGCCATCCAGCCCTTCAAGCTGGCCGGCCTGAACGCGGAATGGTTCCTCAATGTCGACAACCTGTTCGACACCGGCTACTCGATCCACTACGGTTATCCCGACGAGGGCCTCCGCTTCCTGACCGGCCTCAACCTGAGTTTCTGATGGACACGAACGACATCCTGCACCGCCAACCGGAATGGACGCTGGCCTATTTCAGCGTCACCTCCAACGAGATTCCCAACCTGAGCCGGGCGGTTTGCCGCTACCGTGCCGAGGTCGGGCCCCTGCGGGTGATCGCCCGCAGCCGCGGCCAGCTCGAACGCGGGGCCGAACTCCGGGACCGCTTTGCCGAAGAGGCCCTGGCCGCCGATGTGGTGCTGCTGACCCTGATGGCCGGCAGCCAGTCCTTTCCCGCCTGGGAACAACTGCTTGCGGCCCTGGCTGAGGCGCGCGCGCAGGGCCGCCCCGTGCCCTACGTCCATATCCAGCCCACCGGCAGCAATCCGGCGGTGCTCGAACTGGTGCAGGCCCATGCCGACAGCCACGCCGACGGCCACTGGGGCGAACTGAACCGCTACCATCGCTTCGGCGGGGTCGACAACCTCCTGCACCTGCTGATCGCCCTGCGCAACCGCCGCTTCGCCCCGGAACTGCCCGCGCTGCCGTGCCGGCCGCCCGCGCCCCTGCCCTTTGACGGCATCTACCATCCGGATCTCGCCGTTCTTCCGGAGCCGGCCGCCTACCGCGCCCGGCTCGACCGGAACAAACCGACGGTGGGCATCTGGTTCTACCAGAATTTCTGGGTCACCGGCAATTGCGCCCATATCGACGCCCTGATTCGCGCAATCGAAGGCCAGGGTGCGAACGTGCTCTGCGTGTTCCATATGCGCTTCAAGGATCGGCTATTGGGCAACGACGGGCCGGAGGAGATCGTCGACCGCTATTTCATGGCGGCGGGCGAGCCGGTGATCGACGTCCTGATCAGCCCGGTGATGTTCAGCCTGGGCATGATCGTAGCGGACAACGGCGGCCTGCTCGAACGTCTGGGCGTGCCGGTGCTCCAGGCCCTGACCACCGGCCAGGACATCGCCCGCTGGCGCGACAGCCCGCAGGGGCTGACCAACGTCGACATCACCATCGGCGTGGCCCAGCCCGAGCTGGATGGCGTGCTCATCGGCGTGCCGGTGGCCGGCAAGGAGACCACGGCCGTCGATCCGCTCACCGGCGCGGCCATCGCCACCTACCTGCCCATCGGGGAGCGCATCGCCACCATCACCCGGCTGGCCCTGAACTGGGCGCGGCTGCGCCGCCTGGCCAACCATGACAAAAAGGTGGCCATCGTCTTCCACCACTATCCGCCGCGCAACGACCGCATCGGCTGCGCCTCGGGCCTGGACAGTTTCGCCAGCGTCAAGGCGCTGATCGATACCCTGATCGAACGCGGATACACGGTCGACCACGCCTATGCCGACGGCAACCAACTGGCCGCCGAACTGCTCGGCCGGCTGACCGCGGACCGGCGCTGGCTGCAACCCGAACAGATGGCGGCCCGGGCCGAGGCCGCCATCGCCGCCGATACCGCCGTGGCCTGGAGCGACGAACTGCCGCCCGCGGCCCGCGACCGACAGCGCGAGGCATGGGGCCCCGCGCCGGGCCGGCTCTTCGTGCACGACGGCCGGCTCTTCTTCCCTGGCCTGATCAACGGCCATCTCTTCCTCACCGTGCAGCCGCCGCGCGGCTACCTGGAGGACATCGACAAACTGCACCACGACTTCCACCTGCCGCCGCCGCATCCGTACTTGGCGCATTACCGCTGGATCAAGGAGGTCTTCGGCGCCGACGCCGTGCTCCACATCGGCAAGCACGGGTCCCTGGAATGGCTGCCCGGCAAGGCGGTGGGCCTGAGCGAAGAATGCTGGCCGGATCTGGCCCTCATGGAGCTGCCCAACATCTATCCGTACATCATCAACGATCCCGGCGAGGGCACCCAGGCCAAGCGGCGGGCCAACGCCTGTATCGTCGATCATCTGCCGCCGGCCCTGACCAACGCCGAACTCGACGAGGAACTGGCTCGGTTGGACGGTTTGCTGGCCGAATATCGGGAGGCCCGGGTGCAGGACCAGGGCAAGCTGCCGATGCTCGGCGAGCTGATCTGGGAGGCGGCCAGCCGGGCCGAAATGGACCGGGACCTGGGGCTGAGCGCGCCCCAATCGCCCGAGGAGATCGAGACGATCGTCGAGCGGCTGCACGACGCGCTCGGTGCAATCGCCGACACCACCATTGCCGACGGTTTGCATGTGCTGGGGCAGCCGCCGCAGGGCGGGCTGCTGGTCGAGACCCTGGCCCAGTTGACCCGGCTGGACAACGGCGCCATGCCGTCGTTGCGCGACCAGGTGATCGAGGCCTTGGGCTTTGACCCGGTTGCGGTGCGGCAACGCCGGGGCCGGCCGGTCGCCGGCGAGTCCGGCCCGACCGGTAGCGAGGTGATTGACGCGGCCCATGCCCGCTGCCTGGCCCTGCTGGCGGACCTGGTGCAGGGGGACGGGCCGATTGCGGCCATGGTGCAGCGCCACCTGGGCCGGCCGCACCCGCAGATCCAGGAGACCTTGCGCACCGTGCGCGACAGCCTGCTGCCCCGACTGCACCAGACCACCGCCGAACTGGCGGCCTGCTGCAACGCCCTGGAAGGCCGGTTCGTGCCGCCGGGCCCGTCCGGGGCGCCCAGCCGGGGCCAGGCCGACATCCTGCCCACCGGGCGCAACTTCTATTCGGTGGACCCCGGCAAGATTCCCACGCCCGCGGCCTGGCTGGTCGGCCAGCAACTGGCCGATGCCCTGCTGGCCCGCTATCGTAAGGAGGAGGGGCGGTATCCGGCCAGCATCGGCATCGTGCTCTGGGCCAGCCCCACCATGCGCTCCAAGGGCGACGATGTCGCCCAGATCCTGGCCCTGATGGGGCTCAGGCCCGTCTGGCAGAAGGGTTCGGGCGCGGTCCGCGGCCTCGAGGTCATTCCCCTTGCCGAACTCGGTCGGCCGCGCATCGACGTGGTGCCGAGGATCTCGGGCATCTTCCGCGACGCCTTTCCCGTCCTGGTCGATCTCATCGACCAGGGCGTGCAGATGGTGGCCGCCCTCGAAGAAGCGCCGGACGACAACTTCCTCCGCCGCCACGTCCGCCGCGACGAGCGGCACTGGCGCGACCGGGGCCTGGACCCGGAGCAGGCGCGCCGCCATGCGACCTTCCGGATTTTCAGCGCGCCGCCGGGCAGCTACGGCACCGGGGTCGCCGAACTGATCGAGGCCAAGGCCTGGCGCGATGCCGGCGAGCTGGGGGAGATGTACATCCGCTGGTCCTCCCATGCCTACGGCCAGGGCGTGTTCGGCGAGGAAGCGGGCGAGAGCTTCCGCCGGGTGCTGGGCCGGATGGAGGCGACCGTGAAAAACGAGGATTCGCGGGAAAAGGACATGATGACCTGCACCGACTTCTACAGCCATCACGGCGGGCTGATCGCGGCGGTGCGCAGCGTCCGGGGCCGGATGCCGCTCGCCCTCGCCGGGGACAGCGCCGACCCGCGGCGGGTGGTGATGCGCACGGCCGTGGAGGAGGCCCGCCACATCTTCCGGGCCCGCCTGCTCAATCCCAAATGGCTCCGGGGCCTGCGGCGGCACGGCTACAAGGGGGCCGGCGACATCGCCAAGGCCATGGACATCATCCTCGGCTGGGATGCCACCGCCGGGGTGGTCGACGACTGGATGTACCGGCGCTTCGCGGAAAGGGTGCCGTTCGACCCGGACATGCGGGCCTGGATGCGCCGGGTCAACCCCTATGCCCTGCACAACATCGCCGACAAGCTGCTGGAGGCGGCGGCACGCGGGTTGTGGCAGGCCGACCAGGAGGTGCTCGACAGCCTGCGCCAGGTCTACCTGGACGTCGAAGGGGAAATCGAGGAGATCAACGAATAGGCGGCCGCCACCGCCACGGGGAGCGGCGGCCGCCCATCGGGGCGCGCTAGAATTTCACGCTGATCCCGGCCTCCACGTACAGGCCGTCCAGCACGTAATACGAGGTGTTGGGATCGCCATAGGCGCGGGTCAGCTCGCCGTCGCTGTTGAGGGCCCGCTCCACGTCCTCGTCGAAGATGTTCTTGGCCAGAATCCACACCTTGTACTTGTCCCACGAGTAGGAGATCGAGGCGTCGAAGGTGGTCTTGCTCGGATAGGTCAGGCGGTTGGTGTAGTCCAGGTAGTACTCGCCGCAGGTGATGGCGTCCAGGCTCACCTTCCATCCCTCGCGTGGATAGAAGTCCAGGCCGATGCGGCTGGTGAATTCGGGAACGCCGTTGACCTTGTAGCCGTCGAGGTTCGCGTCCACCCTGGTGTTGGCGGGATGCTCGTAGATCCGGGCGGTTCCCGAGGACCATTCGGCGTTGATCCAGGCGCCGGAGACCCGGTAGCCCAGCCAGCTCAGGGGGCGGCCGTCCAGTTCCAGTTCGACGCCGTAGGTCTCGGCGTCGCCGGTGTTCTTCTGGCCCATGTAGCTGCTGCCCTCGTAGTAGCCGCCGAACTTGTCCTTGGTGTCCATGAAGTAGGTGGTGAGGGCGATGTTGAGCGCCTTGCTCACATGATGCTTGTAGCCGATCTCGTAGGTCAGCGATTCCTCGGGTTTCAGGTCCTCGGGGCGGTTGTTCGGGCTGCCGTAGCTGGCGGCCCAGTAGTAATATTGCGGCGTGGGGAACCAGTAGTTGCGGCCCACGGAAAAATAGACGTTGGCGTTGGGGGAGAAGTGGTAGGAGGGCGCCACCAGCCAGCTCCACATGGTGTCCTCGATGTTCAGGCGGCTCGGTTCCTTGGTTTCGAAGGTCATGTCGACCCGGTCGACCCGGCCGCCGAGTTTCAGGCCCCAGCGTTCGTTGAGGAGCAGGTCGTTGTCCCAGAAAAACCCAGTGATGGTTTCGGCCAGGTCGACGTCGGCCTTGGCCTTGGCCGTCCTGTTGCTCGCCACGGATACCAGCGGGTCGAAGGGATAGGATTTCCGTTGGGTGAAATCCACGTCCTCCACGCTCAGGCCCACGGAAGGCGTGTACGCAAGGGCGCCAAAATCCAGGCGATAGCCGCCGGAGAGCGAGGCGGTGTAGGTGTCCTGGATGCGGTCGTCCACGTCGCCGCGCGCCTTGGAGGTGCTGGTGTAGATATCCTGGGTGTCGAAGTAGACCTCGTTGTAGTGGGTGTAGGCCAGGGTGCCGTCCACGAACAGTTGCGGGCCGTTGTGGGCGAAATCGATGGCATAGATGCCGGAATCCTGCTCCTTGGTGTTGTGCCAGACCAGCCTGGGGTCGTTCTCGGCCTTGGGGAAATGGATGCTGCGGCGATAGTTGTCCAGCTGCCACTGATACTTGGCCATGTCGTAGGCCGTGTCGTTGTCCAGGCTGACCCAGTTGCCGCGCAGGCCGATCCGGGTGCGGTCCGAGAAATTGTAGCCGAGCTTGAGCAGCCCGGCCGTGCGCGTGAGTTCCTCCTCCTCGTAGCCGTCGGTGCGGTAGTGGTTGACGTCGGCGAGATAATCCCACTGGTTGAGCCGGCCGTCCACCCCGGCCGAGACATTGGCCGTGTCCCAGGAGCCGTAACTGGTGGCAATGTGGCCGTTGACCGGTTTTTTGTCCTTGTTCTTCTTCGTGATGATGTTGATGACGCCGCGGGCGGCCCCGGGCCCGTAGGCGATGCCGGCCGAGCGCAGCACCTCGATCCGTTCGATCTGGGAGACGGAGATGATGTCGAGTTCCTCGCGCCGGTAGTTGCCGTAATTCTGGGCGACGCCGTCGATAAGGATGACCGGGCCGCCGGCCATGGAGCTGCGGGTGCCGCGGATGGACAGCGACGAGTTGCTGGCCGTGGTGTTGTAGACGCCGGGGATGCGCTCCAGGGCCTCGGTGACGTTTTTCGCCCCCATCTGTTCCAGATCGGTCGCGGTCACCACCGAGATGCTGGCCGGCGTGTCGACCAGCTTGCTCTTGCCGGTGGAGGTCACCACCATTTCTTCGAGCACATGGGTTTCTTCCTGAAGTTGCTCGGCCATGACCGCCTGGGGCGCCCAGGAGAGCGCCCCGATCATCATTCCGGCGACAAGGGTATCCCTTGTGCGCCAACCTTGTCCGTCCTGCATTGCCGTTTCCTCCTTTTCATTGCTGGTTTTCCGGATATGACCGCCAAATCGTCCATTCCGGCAGCGAGGGGAAAGCTGGCATGCATGACGGGGAACAGCCGTGGCCGGCGGGGCTGGATGCAGCCCGCGGCCTATGCCGTTCCACCAGGGAAATCACCTGCCCATCCACATCGATGACCGGAAACCGCGGTCAGATCCGAGACATGTGAACCGCGCCGAAGGGCGCGGCCGTGACTGTCTGCACAGTGGCTGGGCGGAAGAGTCGGCAGGACAAAAAAAAATCCCGGATCGATGTGTGTTCGATCCGGGATAGCCCTGTTTATCCGCAGAAATATTCCAACCGGGTACGCCGCCGTCCGCGCAGTCGTCTCCTCCTTCCATCCAGGCAGGTCTTCTGACTTACGGTTCGTCCTACTGGCTGCGTCTTCCCAACCATGCGGTCAGTGACTTCGTGCAGCGTTCGTCCCCGAATACAGCGGCGGGCCCGTCCCCGATTTACACGGGGTTCCCTCTTTGGTTCCAAGGAACACCTGAATGTGCGATGATAGACTCCACCGCAGGCGGAAAGTCAAGGGAAATGCGTGGGGAAAAGCGAATGGTATGCTCTTGAAACGCCAGGGGGAGAAGTCGGCAGCCGTCGGGCGACGGCAAGGCCGCCAACCACGGGTTGACGGAGTACGGAAAAATTGGTGTTATTTATAAATATTATTTATGGTTGAGGTATTATTTGTCAGTGTTATTTATGTTTGGATGGTGTTAGGTGCCATGCACCTGGGTCGGTTTTCTCTCCGGGAATGGTGGAATGCGAGGACCACCGTGAAGGACTGGTGTGGAGGTCCGGAAAAGGGCCGGGCCCCGAATCCGGTTTTTTCCCCCGCGCGATCCCGCGTCCCTGAGCAGGGAGGAAAGGGGCCGCCTGAATGGGAAAAGGGCATCCACGCACAGTACGCGATACCGACAACCCTCGCCTGCGGGCGGAATCGTTTTCATTTCCTGAACAACAAGGAGTTGCATCATGATCATTGTCACCGGCGGACTGGGGTTCATCGGCAGCAATATCGTCCATGCCCTGAATGCGCGGGGCGTGACGGACATTATCGTTGTCGATGATTTCACCGACGGCACCAAATTCGTCAACATCGCCGATGCCGACATCGCCGATTATCTGGACAAGGAGGAGTTCCTCGCCCGCGTGCGGCGGGACCAACGGTTTCACGGAACCGTGGAGGCCATCCTGCATCAGGGGGCCTGTTCCGCCACCACCGAGTGGAACGGCAAGCTGATGATGGAAAACAACTTCGATTATTCGAAGGAATTGTTCCACTATGCCAGCCGCCACAGCATTCCGTTCATCTACGCTTCCAGCGCCTCGGTGTATGGCAGCGGCACCGTCTTCGTCGAAGATCCGCGGTTCGAGCAGCCGCTGAATGTCTACGCCTATTCCAAGACCCTGTTCGACCGATATGTCCGGCGGCATGCCACCCCGGGCCACGGCGGCCAGGTCGTCGGCCTGCGGTATTTCAACGTGTACGGACCGCGCGAGCAGCACAAGGGCGGCATGGCCAGCGTGGCCCTGCATTTGCGCAACCAGCTCCTGGCGGGAGGGAATGTCCGCTTGTTCGCCGGATCGGACGGCTACGGTCCGGGGGAACAGCGTCGCGATTTCGTCTACGTGGAGGATGTGGTCGAGGTCATCCTCTGGTTGCTGGAGCACCCGGCGGTGTCCGGCATCTTTAATGTCGGCACCGGCCGGAGCCAGAGCTTCAACGAGGTCGCCCGGGCGGTCCTGCATGCGTTCGGACATGGCGAGGTGCAGTACATCCCGTTCCCCGAGCACCTGCAAGGACGCTACCAGAGTTTCACCGAAGCCGATCTCTCCCGTTTGCGGACCGCCGGATACGAGGGGATATTCCGTCCCGTCGAAGCCGGGGTTGCCGAATACATGCGCTGGCTGAACCAGCCGCGCTCCGCCTGATTGCCGGACCGGCAACCTTTCTGTTGATGCCGCTGCCATGGCGTCGGTCGGACGGTCTTTTTCACCGGCGCCGGGCGTGCCCTGCCCATCGTGTCATGACCGGGAGCTGTCCGCGTCGCCACTCCTGTTTCCGTCAGCGCGGGGCGAAGAGGGGGAACTGGATACGACACGGGAATTGAAAAAGAAGAAACGACTTCGGCCCTTCCTGGGCAATCCGATACCTTCAGGTGAACAGCCCGGCCCGGGCGGCGTTCTGACGACCACGGACTCGCCTGTCCTTTTCCGGCCGCGGCGGAACAATTGTTGAAAAGGTTTTTTTGGGAGGAAATGCAGGGATGAAGAGATGCCAGAAAATCAGCACGCGCCTGATGGCACCTATCGTTTTGGCCACGGTCATCTTTTCTCTGGTGTTGTACCTTGTGGCGGGAAGCACCATCGGCCAGTTGATGGATCGCAATCTTGAACGACTGGGTCGCTCCAAGATGGTCGACATCAACTCCAGTGAAAAACGTCTCTCCCAGGCCATGCTGGCCCAAGCCGCTCTCTTCAGCGAACAGGAGACGGTCCTGGCCGCATACCGCACCGCCCACCAGGGACGTCTCGACTCGGCCGAAGATGCGCACCTGGAAGAGGCGCGCAAACAACTGCGCGACTTTTTCGCCTCGGTGGAGAAGGGCTATACAGCCAACACCGAAGGACAGCCGGTGCGGCTCCATTTTCATGTGCCGCCGGCACGAAGCCTGTTGCGGGTGTGGAACAAGAAACAGAAGAAGAGCGACGACCTGACCGCTTTCCGCGAGACCGTCACCACCATCAGCACCAACCATAAACCGGTGCAGGGGGTGGAGGTCGGCCGAGGCGGGTTTGAAATCCGCGGCATCGCGCCGATATTTTCCGCCGAGGGGAACTACCTGGGATCGGTGGAAGCGCTTTCCTCCTACGATCCCCTCGTCCAATACGGCGTGAGCAACGATCAGGAGCAGATCGCCGTCTACATGAACAAATCGCTGTTGAACATCGCCTCCGAACTCCAGGATACAAACAAACACCCAGTGGTCGGCGACGATTTTGTCCTTGTTTCCTCGTCCAATCGGGCCATTACCGACGCCGTGGTCACAGCGGACATGCTCGCGAGCGGCAAAAGCGGTTTGGCGATGCAGCGGCAGGGCGACTCGTTCGTGACCTTGTTTCCCATCAACGATTTTTCCGGCAAGCAGGTCGGGATCATGATGTTCGTCTATGACGCCGCCGATTTTTTTGCGCAGAGCCGAAAAATCAAACAGGGCATTCTGGGGCTGAGCCTGGCCTTGCTGGCCGCCATCCTGGTTCCCCTTTTTTTCAGTGTCCGCGGCGTCGTCCTGCCCATCAACCGCACGGTGGCCATGCTGCGAGATATCGCCCAGGGGGAGGGCGATCTGACCAAGCGCATGGCCATCCTGAAGCACGACGAGATCGGGGAGTTGGCCCATTGGTTCAACCAGTTTCTGGACCGTCTCGAGCGGATTGTCCGGGATTTTGGTTCCAAGGCCCATACCTTGAGTCTTTCCTCGGACACCCTGAGCGGGATTGCCAGGCAAATGGCTGAAACGACGGATACTTCATCGAACAGGTCGCAGCGGGTCGCCAGCGGGGCGGAATCGATGAGCGCCAATATGGCTTCGGTCGCCGCCGCAAGCGAACAGGCCGCAACCAATGTCAATGCCGTGGCATCGGCGGTGGAGGAGATGGCGGCCACCGTCCGGGAGATCGCCGGCAACTCGGAACATGCCCGGGTGATTGCCGGCAGGGCAACCGACAGCGCCACGGTCACCTCGGACAAGGTCAATAGGCTTGGCCACGATGTCAATGAAATCGGCAAGGTAACGGAGGTGATCACCGAGATTTCCGAGCAGGTCAACCTGCTGGCCCTGAACGCCACCATCGAGGCGGCCCGGGCCGGCGACTCGGGCAAGGGCTTTGCGGTGGTTGCCAACGAGATCAAGGAACTGGCCCGGCAGACCGCAGCCGCCACCGGCGAGATCAAAGCCAAGATCGATGCGATTCAGTCCTCGACCGATGAGACGGTCAGGGAAATTCAGAATATTTCGGAAGTCATTCAGGACGTCAACGAGATCGTCGCCACCATCGCCACCGCGGTCGAGGAGCAGTCGGTCGCGACGGCGGAGATTGCCCGGAACCTGAGCCAGGCATCCATGGGAATCCAGGAGGTGAACCAGAATGTGGCGGGAGTCTCAACGGTGACAGGCGATATTTCCAAGGATATCGGTGAGGTCAGCCAGGCAACGGAAAACATGCATATCGTCAGTTCCGAGTTGAACAGCCATGCCCGCGACCTGCTGAAACTCTCGGAGCAGCTTGCTGAAATTGTACAGAAATTTCGCACCCAACAGGCCCGCTTCGATATCGGCAAGGTCAAGTCCGCGCACATGCAGTGGCGTTCCCGTCTGGAAGCCGTCTTGAACGGCAAGCAGGCACTGCGATCGGAAGAGATCACCTCCGATCATGAGTGCGAATTCGGCAAGTGGTATTTCGGCGAGGGACAGACGCTCAGCGATCGGGCCTATTTCAGGGAAGTGGGCGACCACCATGCCAAGGTCCACCGGTATGCAAAGCAGATCGCCGATTTGGTCAACCAGGGGGAGAGAGCCCGTGCCAATGCCATGATGCGGGAGTTTGAAAAAGTCCGGGAGGAATTCTTCAAGGCGCTCGACGAGTTGTATCTGCGGTGACACGGACGGGGGCGGCGAGGAGATGCCCCCGGGGCCGGTTACGGCGACTGTTGCAAATTCAAAATTTCGTCGAGGAGAAAGACGTCCGTGAGCAGGGTGCGCACATGCAGCGAGGCGTTGAGGTTGTCGACGAGTTGGGAGGAAATGCGCGGCTGGGCGAGCACCAGTTCCAGGGCGGCCAGGGCCCTGGCCGTGTCCGCGGCCAGGACGTCGAGAAAGTTGGCGTAATGCTGCGGCGCCTCCGGTTGCAGGGCGGCCACCATGGCGGCATAGGCTTCGGGCAAACCGGCGGCGGCATCCACGGCTCTGGCGAGCAGTTCCCGCAACTGGCCGCCATGGCGGCTTTCCCGGTCGTCGGTGATGCCCTGGGCCGCATACGCCAGCATGAATTCGTAGCACTCTTCGATGGCGTCGCAGCGTTTCTCGATATTTGCAGATTCGGTCATGGTTTTCGTCTCTCCGTGGGGCCGGCTTCGGCGTACTGGGCCGGCCCGCCCCATGGGGCAATGTGGTGGTTGCGGAAAAGATGATGAGCGCTGGTCTGATCCGGCGCGGCGGCTCGGTTCATGAGGTCGTTTTGCCGAGGATGGCGCGTTTGACCAGATTGCGGACCAGCGCCACCTTGTAGCCGTTCTGGGGCAAGGGCACGGCGCCGTCGGCGGCGAGGCGCGCGGCCGCATCCACAGCGGCGTTGCGGGCGCGGCCCGCTACCGCGGCTTCCACCTGGGGCAGGCGCCAGGGCCGGGCCGCCACCGCCCCCAGCACGAACCGGGCCCGGTCGATGCGGTCGCCGGAAAGCTGCATGGCCGCCGCGATGTTGACCAGCGGAAAATCCCACACCGGCCGGTCGCGGACTTTTTCAAAGTAAAACGTGACTCCGGCCCAGGTCGCAGGCAGGCGGATTTCGGTGAGTACCTCGCCGGTACCGAGGACGTTCATCCGGGTGATATCGGTATCCGGGCCGACGAAGTAATCCTCGACCGCCACTTCCCGCGCGCCTTTGGCGCTCTTGATCACCAGCCTGGCTTCCAGGGCGATGAGGGCCGGCGCAGTGTCGGACGGAGACACCGCTGCGCAGCCCTCGACCCCGAAAAGGGCGTGTTCGCGGTTCTGCCCCTGGGTGCTTTCGCCGGCATAACAGGTGCCGCCCCCGGCCCGGTAGCACTGCCAGCCGCCGCGATAGTACCAGCAGCGCGTGTCCTGGGAGATATTGCCGCCCAGGGTCCCCTGGTTGCGGATCTGGGGCGAGGCCACCTCCCCGGCCGCCTCGGCGAGCAGGCCGAACCGGGCTCGGATCTCCGGATCACGATTGACCTCGGTCAGGGTGGTCATGGAGCCGATCACCAGATCCTCGCCCTCTCTGCGCACGCCGCGGAGTTCCTCGACGCGGCCGAGATCGATGACCGCCTTGGGGCGTTTGAGGCGGTCCTTGAACCGCTCCAGGCTGTCGAGTCCGCCGGCCAGCATCCAGGCATCGGCGCCGAGGCGGTCGGCCAGGGTCAGGGCGTCCTCGACGCTCGTTGGCTGGTAGAGGTCGAAGGGTTGCATACCGTCGCGTATGATTGCCATGTGCGTTCTCCCGCCGCCGATCTCCCGGCGGCTTGCAGGTCAGACGTTGGCTGAAAGGGTGGCCGCCGGCCGCCAGGTTTCGGGTTCGACGGCGGCGAGGATGGCGTCGGCCATGACCGGGGCGCGCAGGAATTTGTCGTCGCCCAGGGCGTCGCTCAAGGCGCACAGCACCGCCGCGCAGGCTGCGCCGGTCGGCGGTTCGCCGATGCCGCGCGCGCCGATCGGCGTCTGGGGGTCGGGAATGCCGACCGAACCCCAGGTGAACCGTTCCGGCAGGCAGAGCACGGTCGTCGGGCGGGTCTGGTAGAAGCGCCTGGATACCGGCGTGCCGTGTTCGTGGTCGTAGAACCATTTCTGCCTGGAAGCGTGGCCGATGCCGAGCATGGAACGGCCGCCGAGCTGGCCGGCAAAGGCGCGGGGATGGACCACCGTGCCGGCGTCGGCCTCGGCGTGCAGGGCCACGATCCGGTACATGCCGGTTTCGATGTCCACCTCCACCTCGGCAAAGGTCGCCACGTAGGAGTAGGTCTGGCCGTCATGCGGGAAGGTGTCGCGGGCCACGGCCAGGAGCCCCTGACCGGCCAGGGCCGCCACCGAGGTCTTGGTCATCTTGTTGACATCGGCCGGGCATTCATGGCCGTCGTATACCCCGCCCAGTTCGATGGCCCGCCTGGCCGCTTCGGCAAAACTCATCCCCACCTGGCCGGCATCGCTGCGAAATATGCGTTGGCCGCCGACGGTATACTCCTCCGGCTTGCCGCCCAGGGTTCTGGCGGCGATCTCCCTGAGCTTGGCGCGGGCATCCAGGCTGGCCGCCAGGGCCGCCCGCGACATGGCGTGGATGGTCTGGCTGCCGCCGGAGACACAGCTCCAGGCCAGGTGCTTGGCCGTATTGCCCCACACGATTTCGCAGTTTTTCCAGGGCAGGTCCATGGCGTCGGCCACCACCCGCTGCACGTCGCTGAAGGACTCGGTGCCGAGGTTGCCGATGCCGCTATGGATGCGCACCCTGCCTTCGGGCGTGATCACGAACAGGCCGTCAAAACCGGTGGTCCCGGCCACGAAGCAGCCGGTGGCCACGCCGATACCGCGCCGGACGGGTCCCTCGGTCAAAGCCGGGCGGGCCCGGCGCGCCTGCCAGCCGAAGGCCTCCGCGCCGCGGTCGAGGGCCTGTTTGAGAAAGGCGCTGGTGGCGGCGTTGAGGGTGCCGTCTGCTTTGGGCGGGCCGACCGGGGCCCTGCCTTCGGGGGCGTTGATGCGGCAGACGGCCAGAGGATCGAGGTTGAGGCGGCGGGCCGCCTTGGCCAGGAGCGGCCCGATCAGGGCGCTGACCTGCAGGCCGCCGGGTGCGGTCTGGGCGCCGCGGGTCGGGGTGTTGGTGAGCACCGCCGTTCCCCGCCAGCGCATGGCCAGGGGCTGGTAGAGCAGGGAGCCCATGCGCCCTGAAATGGCGGCATCGAGCTGCTGCTCGTAGGGGCCGTTGTCCATGACCACGGACAGGTCCAGCCCCAGCAGACGGCCTTCCCTGGAAAAACCGGCCTGCATGCGGCCGATCAGGCTGGGCCGCGCCCGGCCGATGCCCTGCTCGTCTTCGCGGGAGACGCGCAGCATCACCGGGGCGTGCGCTTTCTTCGCCAGCAGCGCCGGAATGATCACCGGCACCGAAGCCGTGATCTTGCCGCCGAAACCGCCGCCGGTGTATTCGCTCACCAGGACGATGTCGTCGGCGTTCATGTTGAGCCACTTGGCGATGGCCGGCACGGTCTGGATGGTGCTCTGGGTGCCCACGGCGATGTGGAGCTTGCCGTTTTCCCACCAGGCCAGGGCGGAGCGGGTTTCCAGGGTCTGGTGGCTGACGTTGGGGGTGACGAAGGTTTCGTCGAGGACCAGCGCCGCCTCCGATAGGGCGGCGGTGACATCGCCGTAGGACCACTCGGCGGCGGCCTTACCCAGGGGCAGCCGGTTCGGGCCGGCGGTCTCGAAATCGGCCGCGGTCCACTTGAGTTTTCCCACGCGCGGCTGCTCGCCCGGCTTTTCCGGCGGCAGCCAGACATTGCCGTCAATGCGGGCGTTGGCGCCGTCCGGCCGCAGGCTGTCCAGGGGGGCGATGACAAAGGGTAGCGCCTCGAAGGCGATATCGATGGCCTCGATAGCCGCGGCCGCGGCTGCCTCGTCGGTTGCCGCCACCGCCAGGACGGGCTCGCCCTGGTAGTGCGGTTCCATGGTCAGGGCGCGTTCGGCCCAGGGGCTGGCCTTGATCACCGCGCCGCTGTCGGACACGGAATCGGCCGGCGGCGGCAGTTCATCGGCGGTGAGAATGGCCCGCACGCCGGGCATGGCCAGGGCGGCGCCGGTGTCGAGGCGGGTGACCCTGGCATGGGGCAGGGGGCTGGTGAGCAGCTTGCAGACGAGCATGCCCTCGGCCCGGAAGTCGTCGGCGAAACGGGCCGTGCCGGTCAGCTTGGCACGCAGGTCGGGCGTGGTGTAATCGCGCCCGGTCAGTTTCGGGGTGAACAGCGGGTCGTTTTCCGGCATGACTTACCCCCTTCGCATGTATTCGGCCCCGCGCATCAGGGCGGTGAGGATCTTGTCGTAATCCTGGCAGCGGCAGAGATTGCCCGAAACGCCGTGGGCCAGTTCCTGCCGGGTGGGATTGGGGTTGGCGGTGAGATAGCCGAGGGTGGCCATGAGAAAGCCCGGCGCGCAGTAGCCGCACTGAAAACCCTGCTCGTCGAGGACGCCCTGCTGCAGGGGATGCAGCCCGCCGTCGGCGCGGGCCAGCCCCTCGACGGTCAGAATGTTCTTGCCCCGCACGCTGTGGGTGAGAGTGGAGCAGGCATACAGGGGCTCGTTGTCGACAAGGACGGTGCAGGCGCCGCATTCGGCCCGGTCGCAGCCGACCTTGAGGCCGGTGAGTCCGAGCTTGCCGCGCAGGGTCTGGGCCAGGGTTTCCTGGGGCAGGACGTCAACCCGGCGCTGCTGCCCGTTGACGGTCAGGGTGATGAGCCGCTCCACGGCTCCGGGCGACGTCTTGTGACCGGCCCCGGCCGGTCCGGTGAACAGGAGCCCGGCAGAGGTGACGGCGCCGGCTGCGATGACGCTTTTGATGAACTGGCGGCGGGTCATGCCGCCGGGCCGGATGGGTTCAAGGGGTGAGGCGTTCATGGCCACTCCGTCTGTTTGTCCGGGCAGATGCCGGATCGTTGAAGGGGGCGCCGAACGAGACGGCGGGAAAACGCACACGCGGGCCGGCGGGCGGGGCAGGGCGTGTTCGTCTTCTGTGCGCAGGCGGCGGATACTTTTTCCGTACAGACAGGTTCTCAGCTTTATAACAGGTGTCGCGCCAGGTAAAAATGATTTTTTTGTCGGCGAACACAGCGAAAAATCGGGATGATCGCTCTACGCCCGCCTTGGGCCGCGTCGCGACGGACGGCGCGAGAGGGCCTGCCGCGGACGTTTCGTTTTTCGATGGGCAGAAGGTACCGGAAAAGGCGCCGCAACAGGTAGACCAATCCTCCTGAATTCTTGCCCGATCCTCCGGGTGTCGTCGATAAGTGTTGTCAGACCCAGACAGGTCTGGCAGGATGAACGGCACAGCAAGACCGGTTCTCAGCAAGTTGAAAACGGAGTGAAGCAAGCATGGAAACAGCGATCGGGTCGTTGGCCGACAGCATTGCCCGATGGACCGAGTCGGGCGACCAGTCCGCCACGGACATTCCGGGGCTCTCGCTCCATCAGCGCCATGAACAGAGCCCGCCGATGACCGCCATGTATGAGCCGCGCATCTGCGTGATTGCCCAGGGCGCCAAGCGGGTCATCCTCGGCGACGACACCTATGTTTACGATGCGCATCGTTATCTCATCACCTCCGTGCATCTGCCCACGGTGGTGCAGGTCATCGAGGCCAGCCGGGACAAGCCCTATCTGGGGCTGGCGCTCAAACTCGATCAGCGGGAGTTGTCGCAGTTGATGGTGGACAGCCACCTGCCGCCGCCGCGGCCGCAGCAGCCGAACCGCGGCATGGCCACCGGCGAGGCGACCGAGCCGCTGCTCGCCGCCTTTCAGCGGTTGATCGACCTGCTCGACGAACCGGAGGATATCCCGATTCTGGCTCCCCTCATCCAGCGTGAGATTTTCTATCGCCTGCTCGTCGGCGACCAGGGGGCGCGCCTGCGGCAGATCGCCTCGGTGGGCAGCCGGAGCCACCAAATCGCCAGGGCCATCGATTGGCTGAAAAACAATTACGCGCAGCCGCTGCGCATCGACGATCTGGCCAGGCAGGTCAACATGAGCGTATCCACCTTTCACCATCATTTCCGCGCCCTGACGGCGATGAGTCCGTTGCAGTATCAGAAATGGCTGCGTCTCAACGAAGCGCGCCGGTTGATGCTCGCCGAACCGTTGGACGCCACCACCGCTGCCTTTCAGGTCGGCTATGAGAGCACCTCGCAATTCAGCCGCGAATACAGCCGCCTGTTCGGAGCGCCGCCGCTGCGGGACATCAACAGCCTGCGCCAAAGCGCCGTGGCCGTGTAGAAGGAGCCGGCAACAATGCCAGGGAAGATGCGGTGCGGAAATGCATCGCATGCCGTGTTTGTCTGTATGGTTGGTAAAGCGAATGGACAACGGCCGTCCAGCCTCCTGCCATGGCTGAGCAGCCGTTGGAGTGCTGGTGCCGGAACGAGGTGCACCCCCCTACGGTTCAGGGCCTCGTGCGGTTTCCCTCGGCCTGGCACGGATCGCCGGTTTGTGTTTCGAATACGGGTTGAGCGTCGAAGGAGGGGCGAGATGCCGCTTCGTCAACTCTGTCCCACGGTGAACTTCGTCCAGTTCTTTTTAATCCATGCGATCGTGTCCCCTTGGGTGTCGATTTCCTCGGGAAGCCTATCGTGCAGCAATTTTTCTATTTTATTGCCAAAACTATCCACCCCGTAGGCCAAGTGGTCGGTCAGGCAATTTATGATGTAGAGCACTTCCTGCCCTTCCTTTCTGTTGAACGCGGTCGCGTCCGGAATTCCAGAAATTCTCGGGTCGTCTTTTTCGTACAAAGCCCAATTGTAGGTATAGACCAGATTGGATTTATTAAACGATTCCATGATAGCACCTCACGAAACGAGAAATACGGTAGAATATTAGCGACACCTAACAAAACAATTAAGCACCAAATGGACATTGTCCACCCGCACCCTTCATCCTTCCCGCTCCACATATTCGGTGACTTCCATGACTGTTGGAGAGCGCCCGGAATCCCGGATGTATCGCAGGATGTTCGAGAGGGTCGGGAAAACGAGGGAACCCAGGTTCAACGTCCGCTGTCAGAAACTCGGGCAGGCCGGTGAGAGCCTCCCTTGACGTGGGGATGCAGGGATGAACCGGCCGAAGAAGAGCGCAAGCGCCAGGAAGAAGAATGTTCCCCGCGAACGCGGAGATGACGCGATTATAAAAAACCCAGAAAATCGTCTTGATTCACTGGGTTAATGGATGCCAGCAAACTTTGCTGGATTATGATTTGGTCGGAACGGGAACCAAATGAAATTATTTTTATGATGTTTTATCAGTTAATTATTGAAAGAATATAAAGTTTGTTCTGTAAAAATACCTGGTTTTGTACCCGGTTTTTGTGCTTGCTGAGGAAAAGGATAGTTTGATCTTGTGTGTTGTGTCCCGTGCATAAACTGTAGCCGTCGACAGCTGAATTTTGGTTCAAGACATAGAATGCCGCCTAGCCGACTTGGCATACCTGGGCATGGCGCCGCCCTTGATGTACTTCTTGACCGTGTCTCGATGCACCCCCAGTTTCCTGGCGATGGCTCGCATGCTCATGCCTTGGCGATGTAGTGCGATAATGTCCATAAACTCTCCAGGGTGACCATGGTTGCCGCCTCCTTTCTCAAGAGGATCGGCAACTGGCGGAGGTGGTACACTTTTCAGGTTCATCCGGCAAATGCGTACCCGGAGTTGTGTAGGTTGTAGAGTCTGAGCTTGAAGTATTCCATGTCACGGAACCCATAGGCCTGCCGTTTCATGGT